>JBBRWA010000352.1:0-5460 GCA_038246345.1 Chitinophagales bacterium | reverse complement strand
TCGTTGGGCAATTGCCAGCCTTTCTTCTTTTCATCCCAGCCAAATACCTGGTCTTTCTCGTCGAGGTAACAAGGATTTTTGTGCAGTTTTTTATTCAAAGCATTACAAAAAACGGCAGCATTGAACCAGGAAACATTTTCTACTGGCCGTTGCGCTCCTTTGAAACTGGAAGGATTTTCACCGATGATGGCCGTCCATAACGCCTGGGTAACCGCAAATTCCGCTACCATAAAATCCGAAAGTGCTACCGGATGTTGGGATTCACGATCCTCAAAGCGCCCCGGCTCATCTTTTGGGCTGCCCATCGTGAAATGGCCATCGCCAGTACCGCGCACAGATACCATGCGGAAGGAGGGGCCGTCAGGGAGGGAAAAAGTGTGGTATTGCTGCATTTGAGTGTTTTGCTTTATCGCAGTACTGTCCTGGCTATTGCACATTAAGCCATTCCGGTTGCAAACATAGAATAACAAGCCGTGCTTTTTTATAAAATTATCGCATCTTCGCTGTCTCATTATGGAAAAACCAGCGCTCATCCGTGAAATAGAAGGCATCGCCAATGTATCGCTCCATCCCGCTTTTGGGATGGGCTACGATCCTGCGCTGGCCGTAATGCCGTTCCATGAGCAGAAACCAAACCGCTATTTACTGAACGAGGAGGGTGGCCTTATTGGCCTTAATTTGGCGGGTGCAAAACTTGAGGATGGGCAGTGGCAGCAAATTGCAAGCCTGTCAGGTTTCAAGCCTGAGCTTTTGGAGGCGCTCAACTTGCGGGAGAATAATCTGCAGAAATCGCCTGTCAGTCCACAAATGCGGGCTTTGAGGCACCTGGATTTGTGCGATAATAAAATCCAGGAATTGGAGCCGCCGTCGCCGCTGTTAGAGCATGTGTTGTTGTATGGCAATGAGATGACGAGCCCGCCGCTGGAGATCGTGCAGCAGGGGAAGGATGCGGTGTTGAATTATTTCAGTCGGCTACGGGAAACGGGCGTTAGCAAAATATATGAAGCCAAAGTGCTTATTGTCGGCTCGGGCGGCGCTGGGAAAACCACGCTTTTGCGCCGCCTGCTGTACAATGAAAAGGCTGTAATGCCGACAGAAGCCGAGAGTACACACGGCATTGAAGTGCATGACATGCAGCCATTTGATTGCGGCGGCGAACATCCTTTTAACGCCCATCTCTGGGACTTTGGGGGACAGGAAATATACCATGCCACCCACCAGTTTTTTCTGACAAAACGCTCGCTTTACCTGCTTGTTTCTGATGCCCGAAAGGAGGACGATGGCTTTGAATACTGGCTGCAAATCATCCAATTGCTCGGTGCCGACAGCCCCATTATTATTGTTCAAAATGAAAAAGGTGGCCGACACCGAGACATTAATTTGTCTGGATTACAGGCACAGTTCGCCAATGTGAAATCATTGCACAGCCTCGACTTGGGCCTTACCCATAATGACCCCGGCAATGCCCAAAAATTGGAGGCTTTGGTTCAGGACCTCCAGCAGCAGCTCGGCAAACTGCCGCATATTGGCGATAAGTTGCCCAATTCCTGGGCAAAAGTTCGGCAGGAGCTGGAAACCGAGCGGAAATCGAATCAATTTATCAGCGCAGAAAAATTTATCCAAACCTGCGACAAGCATGGTGAAAAAGGGGATGAAGCACTGCGCCTTAGCCAATACCTGCACGACCTTGGGTTTCTGCTCCACTTTCAAGACGACCCAATCCTAAAACACACGGTTATCCTGAACAATTCCTGGGCAACTGAAGGGGTGTATGCGGTGCTGGACAGCCAGCCCGTAAAGCAATTGCAAAAGGGGAAATTCTCGCGTGCCAATGCGGTGAGCGTTTGGGATGCCAAAGAACTCGAAAAAGGCGAAAATATTTTCAAAGGCAAACACGATGAGTTGCTCCAGCTCATGCTCAAATTCGAGATTTGTTACCGCTTGCCCGAGCTGCCGGATGACTACATCGCCCCGCAATTGTTGCCCGCAACCGAGCCAGAAAAATCCCTGCAATGGCCACAGGATGAAAGCCTGCACCTCATTTTTCGATACGGCTTTATGCCAAAAGGCTTAATGAGTCGTTTGATTGTCCGGTTGAACCACTACATCAAAGACCACAAAGAAGAAGCTTGGCAAACGGGTGCCATCCTGCACCGGGGCGATCATACCGAGGCACGCATGTTGGAAACTTACGCAACGGGCGATATCCACCTGAGTGCGCGTGGGAGGGATGCAAAAGACATGATTACTATTGCTTCAGAGGAGATTGAGCGGCTGAACAGTTCCTATGAAAAAATCAAAGTAGAAAAGCTGGTGCCATGTATCTGTTCAGAGTGCCGTGTCAATTTGAAAGACAAGGATTGGCAAAAGGAGGATACGGTGACCCTATTTGACTTCAAAGTGCTCGAAAAAGCACGTTTAAAGAACGTAAAAAACCTGCAATGCCAAAACAGTTTTGAACAAGTGAATGTGTTGCGCTTAATCGACAGCGTATTAGAAACAAACTTCTTTAGGCCGAAAGCCCTTAAGGTATTTATCTCTTATTCGAAAGCAGATGATGGGCATCTTCAAAACCTGAAAAACCACCTTTCACCCCTCGTCCGCGACGGAATGATTCGAGCCTGGGACGATAAAGACTTGCTGCCCGGCGAAGAATGGGATAAAAGTATTCGGCAGCAGCTCAGTACTGCCGATGTCATAATTTTACTGGTGAGCTCCGATTTTCTCGCAACGGAATACATCTGGCAGGAAATCGGGATTGCCATCGAACGGCATGAACTGGCCGAAGCTTTTGTGGTGCCCGTCATTGTGCGCCCCTGCGCCTGGACAGATGCGCCATTTGCCCGATTCAATGCGTTGCCGGAAAAAGGCAAGCCCATAACCAAATGGGATGATCCTGATGAGGCCTGGCACGCGGTAGTGGAAAGAATTAAATTATTGTCTAAAAAGCTAAGCCATTAAGAACCAAAGATTTATGTCCAAGTTTGAGTATGCTTGTTTTATTAGTTATAGAAATGGCCGACAAGCACATGATCGGCTAAACATTTTTACCAGAGCATTAGCAGATGAGATAATAAAGTCTATTGATCCTTTTTTGCCTGACAGCAGCATCCAAGATAGTGGAGGCAAGTTCGTGTTCCTTGATAAGGATATTTTTCAGGATTTTGATTTTGACCCCAAAGTATTGGGAGCGGGTTTGTGCAAAAGTATTTGTTGGATTGTACTTTATACCCGAAATTATTTTACGGGTTCATTATGGTGTGCCAGCGAATACCATGGCATGCTTAGAATGGAATCAGAGCGACTAACAAATCTCGGGTTAGAAACAAATCTGGACTTTGGATTTATTGCCCCCATTTTGCTAACGGGCGACCCAGAAGAAATGCCCGGCAATTTGCGCAACCGAAATCGACACTTATTTGATTTCAGAAAGTTCTTTTTGCGAAAAACGTTTGAAAATGACGATGACTTTTCGGATAAACTTACTGATATGCTTGATAAAATCGGACGTGTACACAAGGTGATTTTGACAAAAAATGTTGAACTTTGTGGAAATTGCGAAGGTTTTAGTTTGGTTGATGTGCGAACAGAAACGGGAAGGCAAGAAATCGCCTCTTTTGTTGAAAAAATTAATACGCCGCCTCAACCTACTTCGTAATAACAATAATATCTAATGGGCGAAATCATCACATTCTATTCTTACAAAGGTGGCACAGGCCGAACGATGGCATTGGCTAATACTGCTGTACTGCTTGCCCGTGAAGCGCGGGGTCAAGTATTGATGATTGACTGGGATTTGGAGGCACCTGGGCTTGAACAATATTTCAAGGATTTTATTTCGAACAGCAATACTCAAAAAGGGCTTATTGATTTTGTTGAAAACGCCATGAATCTTCCTTCTATGGAATTTGGGAAGGAGGATGAAGGCATGTTGTATAGCTTTTTTGATTCAGAAATTGATCGCTTGCTCATACCCATATCATTGCCTGGCAATGGATCAAAACTTTTTTTGATAAAAGCAGGGTTAATAAATGATGATTATCCTCAAAGGATTAGCCGCATTAATTGGAGTAATTTATACGATAAAATCCCAGGATTTTTTCCGCTATTTGCGAAATATCTATCCGCCCGCTTTGATACAGTGCTGATTGATTCGCGAACCGGGCACACAGATGTTGGTGGCATTTGTACAATGTCCATGCCTGAAAAGCTGGTTCTGGTATTCACCCCAAACGCACAAAGCCTGGACGGTGCTATTCAGTTGGCTCATGCTGCCGCAAAGTACCGCATCCTATATGACAATGAAATGCGCCCTTTGACAATTTATCCGCTTCCTTCGAGAGTAGATTTCAGCGGTGTATCCAACTCCAAAAGGTCTTTTTGGCAGTCTACCTATCAAATGAAATGGCAAAAAGCGTTTCAGGATATTTATGACCTTCCTGCTACGGCCAACCTAAATAGCTACTTTGAAAAAGTTTACATCAAGCATGACCCAAATCTTGCTTTTGGCGAAGACGTGGCTGTTTTAGCTGAGCAAGATAATCCTGAATCGGTTGCGTATGATTTTAAAAGATTTGTGGCGACCTTGTCTTTTGATGAAATTTGGGAGAACGAACCATTCAGCAGTGTTCTCTCACCGTATAAAGTTTCTTTTGTTTTTGCTGCTGAAGATAAAGATCATGTTGATCGCTTTATTCGAAACATTAAACCCTTAAGCCTAACTAAAGTTATTCAATATAGCACAAACAAACTACTCCCTGTTGAAAAATGGGAAGCACCATTAGAACGGAAAATTGCCTCCGGCGCCTTTGATCTTACCGTTGTTTTTTTGTCTCAAAATCTTACAAAAATCAATATTCCCAAAAAGGCACCCTGGCAAACTATAATAAAAGATGCCATAGAAAACCAACAAAAGAATGGATTTGGACGGGTAATTCCCATTCTATTGGAAAAAACGGACTCTAATGGTCTGTTTGAAGACCTTACCATGTTACCCAGCCGAAACAAAGCAATAGAAAAGTGGGCTGACCCTGATGAGGCTTGGCAGCGCGTTTCAGAGCTATTCAAACGTGAAATCATTAAACTCACAGAAAAACAACACCATGCCACTCCCGCTTGACACCAACATCATCCACAAAGAACTCGACCTTATCCAAGCCATCGTCAGCCGCATGGCCACCAATTCCTTTCAGGTAAAAGCCTGGCTGATCGGTATCCTGTCAGCTTTGGTGGTCGTCGAAAGTAAATCGATTTTTGCCCAAGCCGACGGTGATAACACCATGAGCCTGGAAATGAACCTGTTCCTAATGCTGCCCATTCTCTGCTTTTGGTATCTCGACGCGTTTTTTCTCAGCACAGAACGGCTGTACCGGGAGCTGTACAAATGGGTGGTGAAATACCGGCCTGTCACGGAGGAATATTTGTACGACCTCAATACCTTCAAGCGCAAGGTCGGCGAAG
>JBBRWA010000351.1:0-5477 GCA_038246345.1 Chitinophagales bacterium | reverse complement strand
TCGCTATGCTGGGCGTGGTGGTGTGCGCTGCGCGAAAACGCAAACGCACGTTGCAGTGGCTCGTAGTTGCGTTGATGGTGTTGGCGCTGATGGTTTGGGGTGTGTCGGAGGGTTTGGTTTGGGTGATGGAAAGGGGGATTTAGTCGGTATATTTAGGCTTAAGCAACCTCAATTTACCATCCACATCAAAAGAAAGAATGGTTTGGTCCGGTTCGTAAGAAAGTACTGCTTGAATTTCCTGTTTTCCGGGCATGGAGAGGCGCATGGTCTGGCAATTGTTATCGGGATTAACCAATACAACCCTATTTTTCCGGGCATCGTTTGTGGTCGAATCCATTCCTACAAAACACATATCCCCATCCAACAAACCTCCGTAAGTATTAATGCTTAAACCCCACGAGAGCGGACGTTCCCGCTCTCCGGTTTCAGCATTGTAAATGGAACTTAATTCCAAACCGAAAATAAAGCTGGCTTGCAGAAGATATCCGTCAACGGGTTTGACGGCGCCATGAACCATCCACGACGATGCCCCCTTTTCCAGGTCGATGCGCTCCAATCCTCCAGGGCTGGTGTAGCTGCCCATAAGAACTGCAAAACAGAAACGGTCATTGTCGGGCATCAGGGTGAGCCTTTGGTTTCCCGACAATGCAATATTTCGTACCACGGATTGTTGCCCGATGCTGTATACAACAACGTTAGATTTTTTGGTTGTGTCTTCCACCAGCAGCGCTATGGCGGGACCAAAGGGCGCATCGGGCAAATAAATCGGTTGTCCAACGGTTAAAACATTGTTGGTTGTTACCCATTGGTTTAGGGCAACCATTTCCAAAGCGTTGCTGGCATTCAAATCATACAACCAGACGGAGGTTGCCGGATCGGATTCGTTTTTCAAAACCAACGGTAAATGGCTGCCTGTAAGGTTGAAATCCCTGTTTCCAAAAACGGTACCTGGGGGCGTTTCGAAAAGTTTTACCCAAGTCTTATTATCCCCATCCAGCATCCAAAGCCGGTTGTCCGAAGTTGCGAGATAGGTATTTTCATCATCATCGGGATTCCTGATTTGCAATGTAACGCCTGCAGGATTTTCCACATAAAAAGTCGTTTGGTCGACCATGTTAACACCAAAAGCCTTCCCATTGCTTGTAAACCACGCGGCATCACCCAGCATGCGCAGGTTGGATACCGTTTTGTCCCAGGCAATGCGCGGCGGACCAATTTCTTCCAGGCGTGTATATTTTACATAACACAAAGGTTCGCCGTCCTTTTGGCACCGGGCGAAGAGCAGGAGCACCAGGGGTAAAAGAAGCAGGTGTGAGGTTTTCATAGGTTTTGGTTTTTTGACAAAAATATATTCATTGGTCTAAAAACACAATGAATTACAACCTTGGTTTGGTCGTGGCAAGACAGATGACTGTTTCAGCTTAAAATCCATTGGCCAATAAAAATGGGGCATCCGATTTTTTATTAGGCTACTTTATCAACGGGTATCTTAAAATATTCCTTGGTTGCTTTTCGCCCCGATTCAATCAATTTATCGATCATTTCTTTGGATGTATTGAAATCGGTTCCGCTCACCCCCAGGTCGTCGATGAACACCGTTCGGAGCTTATCGTCGGGGTGCAAATGTCTGGAATTGGCGTTTTCCATCAAAAAACTGGCCATGGCGATGGCGAAAGACCTCAGGGACTTGATTTTTGTAAACTTCGGATTGAACTCTCCGTCATCGGGTACCAGGTCATGCTGTTCGAGGTAAAAACCAAGGGTGAGCGGGTTGCGTAAGTACTCCTCGTCGCCGTTGGGATCATTGATGATGGTATCAAAAACATCGATGGGGTAAATCCAGCACAGGCCACCGTCGACGTGGTATTCCCCGTCTATTTGTATGGGTTCAAAAATGACCGGGATACTCATGGAGGCGCGCACGGCTTTCCAGATGGGCAAATTGGGCGTCCGTTTGTTGTCGAAAATGTGCGGATTTTGGCGCGTCAGGTTCGAAGATACCACCGTTAATTGTTTGAACTTACTACCCGGCACGGCCGCCATTTCAGTCAGTTGAGCAAACGTCAGTTCGGGATCGCCAGCAAAGCGTTTGATGTAATCCTTTAGGATAGAAACGAATTTATCGCCGGTATGGATACCGTATTTGAAATAGGCCCGATAGGCATCGCCAAAGACCCAGCCTTTGTCGTAAATAAATTCGCGGAATTGAGAATGGCGAATGGATTCTTCCAGTCCTTTGTTGCCGGCGCCGCAAGCCAGCAGTGCTGCGGTAATGGAACCGGCCGATGTTCCGGCCACCCGTTTTACGCCATTAAACAAACCAATTTGATCCAGAACATCCACGCAGCCCGCATAAGCAGCGCCCTTGGTGCCGCCGCCTTCAAACACCAGGTTTTCAATGATAACCTTAGATAAATCCATAACAATGACTGTTGTTTAATGGTTAGAATTAAACAGATGAGGTTAAAACTTAGAAGCAGGTTAAAAATTCAATAACCCGGTCCGGTACGCAAATCCGAAGGCGCTGCGCGGAAATAATTGTAGTTGTACTCTTTCTGAATGTTGTCGGCAGTCCAAACGCGGTCTAGCGCCAGAAGGTCTTCCTGCAATTGCACAAAAACCTTGGCCATGTTGTCTTTGTATTTCTCGCTCACACCGTCGAGCAGGTAGGTATAAGTCTCTCCATCTTTGCCCACCAGCAAAGTGAATCGGGCGCAAGCTGTTGCGAGTCCCACACAAATGAGCGAACGCCATTCGTCCACTCCTGGTGTTCCGCCGTCTTTGGGTATCTGGGAGGAGCTGATGCGCGGATCCATGGCGGCATTGATGCCGGTTGTGCCGTACACCTGGTGACGTACCACGAGGTGGTGGATTGTGTCGGAAGCCCAGCGTGAAACACCGGCTTTGGTCTGAAACTGCTCGTAACGTGCCGGCAGCCCGCGCAGAATTACCTCGTTTAGGCCCCTGTACACATCCTGAAGGTATGGGTCGTTTTGCACTGCGGTATCGTCGGGGTAGATGATGTCCATCAGGTCGTCGGTGTATTTTTTCCAGATTGCGACGTATTCCAATTCCCAGTTGATGCAGGCATTCGGCAGTGTTTTGCCGTTTTTCATGGTCATGATGGACTTGCGTAGTTCGAATTGCTCATCTTCTCCATATTCGAAGCTGTGGTACGAATCGTTCAGGTGGTTGATCAGGCTGTCGTGGGTGGTCGCAAAGACCTGGCTGAATACGGCGCCCTCCTGTATGAGGTGTTCGGTGGTGAGTTCTTCGGCAAGTTCGTGGGAAAATAGGTGCAGATACATAAAGGTGCGGAATGGATGGGCAAACTGTCCCTGCGCATCGAAGGCATTGTGGAACACGACCTCCAGCAGGTTGTAAGTCATATGGATTTCCGCGAGGTGTTTGCCGCTTATTACTTGGAAATACATGGAAGCAAGGATCAGGCTTTCGGCATTGCGGAACGTGGCGTCCATGGGATTTGCCAACACTTCCTCCTCCGTACGCGGGGCAATGACGGAAATGAGTTCCAGTTTTTCCGTCTCGCTGTTTACAAAAAAATAAGCCACGCCGCCGTACGGCTCGTAATCGGCTTTGGTATGGTATTTTTCAAGGAAACTAAAATCCATCGACAGGATGCCTTCGCCGCGGTCGGGCGCAGGGCGCAAAAACGTGTTTGCAATACCCGATTCGGCGAGGAAAGCCAGCAACTGGCCTTTTTTAAAGGAATCGATGGCAGTTTCCGGCGTTTTTTTCAGTTGTGGTATTGGCAGAGTGAGTCCGAAAAGTTTCTTCAAAAAAAGCTGCGGGTATATGTCGGCGCCGTTGCTCCAGCGGTTCATACGCGGTTTTTGGCTCAAAGGGGTGTTGACATCGGCCTGGGGAAAAAAGTGGTCCATCATGGCAATCACCGTGAACGTTTTTTTCACCTTTACCACCAACGTGCCGAATGCTGTCACATTACCTTCGATCCTTTGCACCGCCGGTATGCTAAGCCCTTCAGGCAAAAATTCTGGGTGCTGAAGGTAATACGGCTCCAGACTGGCGGGCTCCGGAGAGCCCTTTTTGTAAATTTCGCTCAAGCTCAGAGGTTTGGGAAAACGTTTTGCACTGATCAATAGGAAATACTGTAACGACCAAATCGCGTTGCTTGCACCTGCGCGCCAGTTGTTGTAGGTCATGGGCGACGACTTCATGGTAAACATAAACCCGGCCAGACAAGCAACGACCAGACCCCACAATAGCAGGGAGCCGGCGGGAACCACCGGCGCCACTTGGTGTGAAAAACTGGCATTGGCGTTCGTGGCATAAAGGATGGCATAAAAAGCCAACAAACCGGAGAAAGTGCTGAGCACGTGAAAACCGGTGCTTTTTAACGGCGTGGCGGTACCGACAATGAATGCCAACGCTTGGCATACTGCCTGAAGCAGCAGAAACAGCATAACCCAATGTCCGCCAGCTTGCGGTCCGTACACCAGTACCAAGATGAACTGGGCTGCCTGCGTGGCCAGGATGACCAACGGCAATGCCGCAGCGCCGCCGAAAAACAAGGCTACACCCATGGCAAAACAAGCAAATGCCGCCACAAACAACATGGCTAAACGCACATCCGGATTGGGGATGGTCATGCAACAAACAAAAAAGAACAAGGAGGCAACCACAGGCGCCAGGTTCAGGAACCGTATCTTTTGGATAAAACGCGCAAACCTGTTGTAGTTCTCCTGGTAAGCGTGGCCCGTGAGCAACAAACCAAGTTCAAATACCCACCCCAGCGTACCGCCAAAAATGGTGAAAATGAAAGGAATTCTTACCCACCAAGGCTGCCCGTCGAGTTGCCTAAGGATGTACAAGCTCAGTCCGGACATAAGGATCAGGCTTAGGATGGAAAGCAGCGAAGCGCCGACCGAAAATACAGGCGGCGTCGGGACCTCAAAACGGATGTCCTCAATGCTTAGGTTGGGAATTAAAGGTTGCTGATGTTTGGAGCTAAAATGTCTTTCAGCTCCAACAGGGCTACGGGTAGTTGCTTCCATTGCGTTGGTTTTTCAATAGGAATTTATTAAAGTATGGCAACAGCTTTGACTGAAATTGCTTGTCTCAACAGCGATTCCCGAAAAAGCTACAGAACGCTGTTGAATCAATAATGGGGAATTATTGCAAAATTTCCAACAACGTATTGTAATGATTGGCAAACATAATTTATTATTTCATTTATCCATGCAGTTTGCTATATTTAAATTTTAGCCTGCGTAATTTCTACGGAAAAGGAAATGTTGCACCGTGAATCACATCAAAAATGCCGCGATATGGGCAACGCGGTATAAAGTACAATAGATAATACGGGAACTCTCTCCCGCCTTTTTTGTTTATTCCTTCCCAAAAGCGCTACTTTTGCGCCCTTTAGCAATTTACCATGACCGAACAAGAACTCCTGCGCCGCGAGTCGCTCCAAAAACTCCGCGACATGGGCATCG
>JBBRWA010000350.1:0-5480 GCA_038246345.1 Chitinophagales bacterium | reverse complement strand
GTGTACCGCGATTGTTTCAATGGTCAGCCGAATTTTGACAATCCAGCCATTGTTGGAATCTATAAATCGGGCAGTGATACACTGTTTCAAAAACTGCTGTTGCCGTATGACAACACGACCAATGATACCTTGCCGATTATTCTAAACAACCCTTGCCTGGTGGTGCCCCCGGGGGTTTGCGTACACAAGGCAACTTACCGGCGTATCGTTACCTTGCCTTACCGACCCGAAGGCTATACCATTGTATATCAACGTTGTTGCCGCAACAGGCTTATCCGTAATATCCCGGATCCCCTGAACACAGGCATTAGTTTTACCACGGAGATTTCTGGGAAAGCACTGCTCGAATGCAACAGTTCCGCAACTTTCAACAACTGGCCGCCCGTTGCTATTTGTGTCCACGAACCCATAGATTTTGACCATTCCGCATCAGATGCAGACGGCGATTCACTTCGATATCGCTTGTGTACGCCCCTGAATGGCCCTGATTCCCTGCGTTCTGTCCCCAATCCCCCTGCTGCGCCACCATATCAGCAATTGACATGGGTAGATCCGCCTTTTAACCTGCTGAACATCATGGGCGGCGATCCTTTGACCATTGATCCGCTTACGGGCTTTATGACGGGCGTGCCCAATACCATCGGAAATTTTGTGGTGGGTGTTTGTGTCGATGAATTCAGGAATGACACCCTGATTTCAACCACCCGACGCGATTTTCAATACAATGTGGCCGATTGCGGCCTGCCAACGGCTGCCTTTTTTATTCCCGAGGTGGTTTGTGATACCTTGACGGTGCAGTTTCAAAACCAAAGCCAGAATTCGCTTTTTTTTCGCTGGTATTTTGATTGGCCCGACGACCTGAGTCAGACATCTGTTGCATATTCGCCCATACACACGTATCCAAGCACTGGATTCTATGATATAGCGCTCATCGCAGCGCCGAATACGGTTTGCAGCGACACCTTTATTTTCCAGATTCAATTGGTTGAAACAGCTGGGGCCATCGTGGTTACAGCCAATCCGAATGAGGTGCAAAGAGGGAATATATCCCAACTAACAGCTAATTTTCCCAACGCTGTTTCCTACGTTTGGAAACAAGATTCCAGTTTATCCACAACGAATACTCCAAATCCCTTGGCCAACCCCTTAGAAACAACCACGTACTATGTCACCGCCACCTTATCAAATGGGTGTACAAAAGTTGGACAAGTGACCGTAAAAGTGGTTCCCCCTCCTTGTGAAGAGCCATTTGTGTTTTTTCCAACGGGTTTTTCCCCCAATGGAGACGGGCAAAATGATGTCTTGAAAATGGAAAGCAATATCGTCACGGAGGTGTACTGGGTGGTGTACAACCGTTGGGGTGAAAAATTATTCGAAGCAGACAGCCTGGACGATGCCTGGGATGGCAATTATTTGGGAAAACCCCAACCTGCGGAAACCTATGGGTATTACCTGCGCGTGCGCTGTGCGGATGGCCAGGAGTCGTTTAAGAAAGGAAATGTGACCTTGTTGCGGTAGCTTTATTGGGTTAAATTATGGCCCAATGCTATGGACAAACTCCGCACACTAGGCGCTTCCATATCGAAATAGCCATGATTTGGTCTGCCAAAATCACTAAAATAGTCATATTTAGAGAAATGAATTTTTGCCGCTGAACGCCGCTCGTAATTAAATTCAAGGCCAATGGTGGTGTTTTTATCTATGCGATGATACACACCAGCAGTAAGCGTCATTTCTGGCTTGTTGTCCGTGTTAATTATCGCGAGGTCGGAAAATTGGTACGAATTATACCGGCGCGGTCGACCGACATCTATAGTCTCAGAATACCCCTTATTTGCCACGTTTAGGATATGGAAAACACCTGCCCCCAGCGCCAGTGTCGTTCTGCCATTTTTTAAAAATGAAAAATGAACTTTAACCGGAAGGCAAAGACTGCTTTCGGTAATTTGTTGCTTTTCATGAGCCGTGTACAATAGCGTGTTTTCTGGTACTGTGCTCAATTTCTGATCGGAGCCAAAAGTATAAGCAGCCATCCGGTACAGCAATTCAGTTGAAACCCTGAAATGTCCCCCAAGCCGGAGCGATCCGCTGATACCAAAGCTGTAAGCCGAACCGGCATTTTGGATAGTGGTATATTTGGAGATTCTATCTCCGTAATAATTAAAAGATTCTGATGTGTGCTGGAATGGCACCGTGTAATTCCCCGCTTTCACCACAAGGCCCACTGCAGCTTTTTTCTGTGAAAAAGCTGTAAAAAAGCAGCAAGAGAGTAGGGTGAACAAGTAGAATTTTTTCATGGGGTTTGGATTTTTTATAGCGTGAACGACGATGCGCTACTTGGATAAATTATGGCTCAAAGAAACGGACAAACTCCGCATACTGGGTGTTTGCAAATATTGATAGCCAGAGCAAAAGCAATTAACAAAGGGTTCATTAATATCGCCAAATCCAGACGAATACCTTTGTTCTTCCGACCTGTGCTCATAAGAAAACTCCAGACCCAAGGAGGTGCTTTTGTTGATGTTTTGGTAAAGACCCGCAGTAAATACCGTTGCTGGCTTAAAGTCCCGCATCCCTAAATCCAAATCCGGGCAGCGGCAAGCGTAGTCGCTCTGGGGAAAGAGTACGTTTTTTGAAGCACTATTTGCCTTGAATTCACTGTGCAGCACGCGTGAGATACCTGCCCCCAATACGATCGATGTGCGGCCATTCTTTTTTAACGACATGTGCAGTTTTACCGGTATGGCGATGCTACTTTCAGTTACCTGTTGACTTTGAATATCGGTATAGTTTGGAGCGGCACCTATTGGCCCGTACGAATATGCCTTGCTGGTTGAAAATGAAGCCATGCGGTATAATACCTCAGCAGAAATGCGAAAATACCCGCCAAGCCGAATCGACTGCCTAATTCCAACAGCGTAAGAAATGCCGGCCTTTTGATTGGTGGAGTCCGTATAGACTCCTTCACCCCCAGAAAAATTCTGTTCTGTTTTCTGATTTGGTGAGGTAAAATTTCCTGCCTGGAGAACCAAGCCAAAATCAGCGTTTTTTTGGGAAAAAACAGCTGTGGCAATGAAAGAAAGCAAAATTGATAGGGAGAAGTTTTTCATAACGGTAAGTTTATACCTGGAAGACAGCTCGCTTGAAAGAAAGGTTGGTCTCGGCTCAATAATCGAGTGAACAGATTGAATCTGGTAGCTATTACAGTTTCGACAAATCATGACTTAACTCAATGGACAAGCTTCTCATGCTTGGCGATCCCAAATAGCTATACCCTAAGCAATCAATCAGCGGCCCACCGCAATCAATCCTATCCAAATTATATCTCCGCTCAGTGGATCGACGCTCATAGGAGAATTCCAGCCCAATGGTTGTGTTCGCGCTGATGCGATGGTAGAAACCAGCCATTAGGGTCAATTCTGGATTTATATCCCTGTTGGAGAAAAAGGGGGGTGAGATATTTGAATATGAATAAGCATTCTGATCTTTCTGGCTGTTCTGGTATCGGCTGCTTCCATGAATCACCGTTCCAATATTCATGGCAATACCTGCGCCCATTGCAACAGCCATGCGACCATTGCTCAAAAAAGAATAATGAAGCTTGATCGGGATGGACAGGTTGCTTTCATTGAATCGAAGTCCACGGTTGGCCGTAATTATGGCGCCACCAACGGCTTTGGGATCAATAGAATAACCGTCGTTTGTTGAATAGGAAGCCTGCCGGAATAACAGTTCGCCAGAGACCTTAAAATGCGCGTCAATATGAAACGACTCCCGTACGCCAATGGCAAAAAGGTAGCCCGTGCTCTGACGGTAATATTCAGTGCCCGTACTCAATGAATAGTTTGTGACTTCTTTGTGTTGATATGGAAAGGAGAAGTTTCCGGCTTTCACGACAAAGCCAAAGGATGTTTTGTTTTGGGAGAAAGCTGAGAATACACCACAGGAGAGGAGTAAAAGCAGGTATAGTTTTTTCATGGTAAGTATCAGGACTGAATAGGATTTGTTCTAGGAAGACGCAGCAGCTCGCTGTTTGGTTGGTTTGAATGGCTACATTGAAGAAAGCGCTTAAATTTGCCATTAATTCTGGTTGAGCATGCAAAGCCGGAGCGCAAGCAATGTACAACCAATCACCATTCAACCAATCACCAACCCGGCGCAGTGCCGACACAAATAAAATCAAAACATGGAAAACAGTGAAACCCGCGACCTCAGTTGGCAAGAATTCGAACGCGTCGAAATGCGCATCGGCACCATCGTCGCAGCAGAAATATTTAAAGAGGCCAGAAACCCAGCCTATAAAATGACGGTGGATTTTGGCCCGCATGGGTTGCGGAAAACCTCTGCACAGATAGCAGCCTTGTACACACCTAAGGAGCTTATTGGCCGGCAGGTGGTGGCTGTAATTAACTTTCCGCCGAAGCAGATCGCCAATTTGATGAGCGAATGTTTGGTGTTGGGCGGGCTGGGGGAGGGAAAGGAGGTGATATTGCTAGGGCCGGAGCGTGCGGTTGCGAATGGAACCAGGGTTGGATGAATATTCCTCAACAAATTCGGCAATCTGTACTATCGTTGGCTTTAAGTCTATTTTTTACACAACTAAAGCCAATTATATTATTTATACTTGGCTTTAAGTTGTGTATTCTTATCTTTGTAGCCAAAGATAGTTTTTTATGGAGAAAATAGTAGGTAGAAAGGAAGAGATAGCCCTGTTAAATAGGTTAAAACAGGAACAAAAACCTGCATTTGTAGCCATTTACGGTCGTCGAAGGGTTGGAAAAACGTTCTTAGTGAAGCAAGTCTTCGACAATGATTTCAGTTTTTATTTGACCGGTACAGCTAATGTGAACATGCGCCAGCAATTGAGCAATTTTCATGCGGCATTGGTCAGGCAAATTCACAGTGCTGAAGGATTTTCTCCTGCTAGTGACTGGTTCGTAGCTTTCCAGCAGCTCATTACCGCGCTGGAATCATTGCCGAAAGGGAAAAAAGTTGTTTTTCTTGACGAATTGCCTTGGCTCGACACGGCAAAATCGGCATTCATTCCTGCTCTTGAATACTTCTGGAATAGTTGGGCGAGTACTCAAAATGATTTGATTCTAATTGTTTGTGGCTCAGCAGCCTCCTGGATGATTAAAAACCTCATCAATCATCGGGGGGGACTACACAATCGTGTGACCCAGCGTATTCAGCTCGACCCCTTTACGTTGTCAGAGTGCGAGTTTTTTTTCAAGTTTCGGGGAAATGCCTTTGACCGCTACCAAATCATCCAACTTTATATGGTGACTGGCGGTCTTCCGTTTTATCTAGAACAAGTGGACAAAGGCTTTACCGCCGCGCAAAACATCGACCGACTTTGTTTTACAAAAAATGGCATGTTACGCACAGAGTTTGGCAACCTATATGCTTCCTTGTTTAAGTCAGCGGACAAACACATAGCTATAATCGAGGCGTTGGCGGAGAAAAACAAAGGGTTGCGC
>JBBRWA010000349.1:0-5519 GCA_038246345.1 Chitinophagales bacterium | reverse complement strand
ATTGTTTGTGATTTTTTAGAAATCTTAAATGCTCGTAAATATTACTGTCGGGCTGATTAATGTTTAACTCCCTCACTATCGTGTAATCCTTTTTTGTGAATAAAGCTATTATCAAAACAAGAGCAACAATACTCAAAATCGGATAAAGTAGTATCATCATTATTTTTTTTATCATTTGTTTAATATACTTATTTTTTATCGGCTTATTAATGTTTACACTGTCGTTTTTTTACAATGACCGCTAACGTTTTGAAAGCAGGCTTTAGTTTTTTGCTTGTCCAAGTTATGCATTTGAGCGCAAACACGCAAAAAATTACGTTTGCTTGGTGTTACCAACTGGCGTTTCTGTCCACCGTGCTTGTTAAACATTGTCGTTATTGGGTTGACGTGCTATTGAGTTTTTTTAGACTTTTAGTGACCCACGAAAACCTCTTGCAGCGTAATAGGATTCGGCACCATTGTGATAAATAAAAACTGTTCCAAAACGAAAATCACCAAATAATGCACCTCCAAGTTTTCTGATATTTTTTGGTGTAACAACCCAGCTTGATGTTGTCGAATCAAACTTTCCGAGTTGTTGTAATGTACGATATTGTTCTTCAGTCAGCAATTCTATACCCATTTCGGCAGCCAATCCAATAGCACTGTTCTTTGGCTTATGTTCTTTTCTTGATTCCAGTGCTTCGAGATCGTAACACAAACTTCTACGACCTTTAGGGCTTTCTGCTGAACAATCATAAAAAATATATTCGTCTGTTTTTTTGTCATATCCAATAACATCTGGTTCGCCTTCCGTTTCTTCCATCTCATTAATTGCCCATAATTTTTCGGAATTGGCTTCTAGTTTTGTTTGTATTTTTTTCCATTCAAGACCATTGTGTCTATTCATGTTTTTTTCGAAACGCATCTGCAAGATTTTTAATAATTCCTTGCTTCGTTCATTTGGTAGCCTTAATTTTTTCATTTGAGTAGATTTAATTAAGATTAATTTTTCTTTCCGCAGGTCTGAAATACCATGAAACAATTGTCATGATTAGTAAGAATAAGGAAATTGACCATTCACTCGCGGAATCACCTACTGCGATATGTGAAATTGCCGCTCCTGACAAGGTAAAAACGAAACCCGCGTAAGCCCACTCTTTTAATAAAGGAAATTTTGGAATAAGCAACGCTACAACTCCCAATATTTTCCATACTCCGAGTATTGTTAGAAAATAAACAGGATAGCCCAAACGTGGCATAGTCGTTACATCATATAATGCTGCTTCAATTTTGAATAGCTGTATTATTCCACTTTGTAGCATTGCCATTGCAAGCAAAATGGTAGAAATCCAAAAGATAATTTTGTTTCTTTTTGTCATGGTATGTTATTTTAATTTTTTTACTATTTCTTGTAATCTGTCATGTGCCATATTTATTCCTTGCGCAAAAGGCATTTGAAGCAGTTGGTCTCGGTATTCAACAGATTTAAACACGATGTGCATAGTAAGCTTGCTGGTATTGTCTGAAAGTTTTTCAAATTCAAAATATTCAAGTTGAACAGGAAAAGGTGTATTTTCCATCTCAAAGGTTCGTGTAATTTTTTGGTTCGGAACAAATTCGTGTATTGTTCCGTTTGCACTAAACACTACGTTTCCGTTGTAAGATGTTTCCAAAGCATACGAGCCGTGTTTTTTGTTTTCCATTTTCAGCACTTTCGTTCCCATCCATTGTTCAACAATTTCGGGGTCTTCATACGCCTTGAAAAGTAAATCTAATGGCAAATCGAATTCTCTTGTAATTACTAATTCCTGTTTGCCTTCTTCGGCATTTATTTTTGTTTTTTTTTCCATAATATTTTATTTTTTTGATTTATAATTTTTCATTACGGTTTCTAATTTGTTGAAACGTTCATCCCACATTTTGCGGAAGGGCTCAATAAAGTCAGCTACGTCTTTCATTTTTTTGGGATTGATATGGTAGATAATTTCTCTACCATTTTGCTCTTGTTCAAGCAACTTGCATTCAGTGAGAATTTGCAAGTGTTTTGAAACTGTTGGTCTTGCAGTATCAAAATTGGAAGCTATAGCACCTGCTGTCATGGATTGTGAAGCAACCAATATTAGTATTGCTCTTCTTGTCGGGTCCGCTATGGCTTGAAAAACATCTCGTCTTAAATTCATTATGCAGCTATTTGGCTACAAATATAATGAAGTTATTTGACTACGCAAATATTTTTTGAATTTTTTTTGTTAAAGTATAATTTATGAAAAAATTGTCGATGAGTGTGGTGTGGTTTTACAATGACCGCTAACGTTTTGCAGCTAAAAGAAGTTGGCGATTTTCACCACTAAATTTCATACGAAGCACCAATGTTTGATTAACCACAAAACTGTCATACGAAGCACTGAACCGCCAATTTTTTGTAGGTGCTGTGTGCGCCCCGCATGAGCATGACGCACAAATTCGAAAGGTAAAGGATAGCGAGGAGAAAACCAAATTGCTATTTGCCTGACAATTAATGTATTCCAGAGGGTGGAAGTCCCTTACACGCCGGAGTAACGTCCGGAAGTGTTAGCAAGTCGCAAGGTGGTGAAGAGAAATCTTCGCACTGAAGGAAGCGAGACTGCAAAGTCCGGTACTGACGAACAGGAAGGGCATAAGAGGCTATAAAACGAGGATGAGTGTGCACAGCTACACAACGTCCAAAGAGTACATAAACGTTTTATAGTAGATGCCACAGGGATCGGATGAAGGAGTATGCTCTTACCGGGGGAGATCCTAATCCCGACGCAAGTCGGGAAAGGAAGTCAGCAGAGGCCATAGTAACCGAGCAAACGAGCTGACACTAAACGTCAGAGGACTCAGCTAACGGTGAAGGGCTAAACGTAAAGCGGTTTTCAATTTCAGAAGGAATGTCCGCATAGCCTCTGAAAACGAAAACAGGTTGAAGTTAAAGTAACAAAGAAATGATTGCACAGGTACTACATCCTTACAACATGCACAGGGCACTGGAGCAGGTGGCGAAAAACGACGGCAGCGCAGGTGTTGACGGCATGTCCGTAACACAACTGACTGCACATATACGCCAGCGTTACACCACGGTGAAGGAGCAACTGCAAAATGGCGTGTACCTGCCGCAGCCAATTCTTGGAGTGGAGATACCTAAAGCGAACGGAAAATCCCGTCTGCTAGGTATCCCCACGGTTCAGGATCGCATGTTACAGCAAGCAGTGTCACAAGTGATGATGCCTTTATTCGAGACAGAATTTTCAGCAATTAGCTACGGCTTCCGCCCGGGCAGAAATGCAAGGAATGCGGTAGGCAAAGCGTGGGAGTATATCCACTTAGGATACACGCACATCGTAGACATAGACCTGAAAAACTTTTTCGACGAAGTGGATCACTGTTTACTGCTAAACTTAGTGTACCGAAAAGTGAAATGCAAAAGGGTACTGACCTTAATCAGAAAATGGTTAAGAGCGCCCATGAAGATCAAAGGCAAACTGTACAAACGCCGAAAAGGTGTTCCGCAAGGATCACCCCTGAGCCCGCTGCTGTCGAACATCCTGCTCCATGAACTGGATAAGGAATTAGAACGCAAAGGACTGAAAGCGATTAGGTATGCTGATGACTTTAGCACTTACACAAAATCGGCTACACAAGCACGAAAGGTGAAGAAGGAAATCGAACACTTCCTGAAAACAAAACTTCACCTCACGATTAACGAGGAGAAAAGTGGAATCAGGAAACCGGTTCAATTCTCACTATTGGGATTTTGCTTTGTGCCAACATACAAAAAAGGCGACAGAGGAAAATACCAATTGACAGTAAATGAGAAAGCATGGAAACGATTGAAGTTATCGCTAAAATCCATCACCCGAAAAACTTCACCCTTATCCCTAAAAGATCGCCTTGCTAAAATCAAAGAAGTGCAACGAGGATGGCTTAATTATTTTCGAGGTACAAGTATATTTGGCAAACTACGTGATTTGGATAGCTGGGTGCGGAACCGTTTGCGATATTGCATTTGGAAGGATTGGAAGAAACCAGATAGGAAAAGGAAAAACCTGATTCGTCTGGGAGTAGATTCCGATCACGCTTATGCATGGAGTCGTACACGAATGGGAGGATGGGCAGTGGCACAAAGTCCGATCCTGCTTACTACAATTACTATTCACCGATTGAAACAGCGTGGCTATACGCCGATGTTGGATGTTTACTATGAACTCAACCCATCACTTAACGAACCGCCGTATGCGTGACCCGCTTGTACGGTGGTGTGAGAGCCTCTCCCTGCAGTAATTTCGCTGCGGGGCGGGCTACTCATATCTTTGCCAAGGAAATAAATAAGTCAAAAATTCTTAACTTAGTGTTGGATAAAAAGAAAGCTAAGGCCGGCACTCAGACCCGCCTACTAAACACGTTATCTTAACGATGTTGAAATCGAGAAACCACCGGTCTTAGTTTCTTCTTTGAAAGTTTGAACAGTACTTAAAGATAACAGCAGGTCCTGTTAATCTTGTATAGAAAATGAGTAAAAACTGTAAAGAAGATTTTCTTCTATCCATTTATTGTTTCACACTTTAAAAAAGACATCATGACAACATTGATGAAGTATTCAGTAGGAGTAGATGTATCTAAAGATACGCTACATGCCTGCATCTGTGAGATAGATTCACAGCAACAAGTAAAGATTAAAACAAGCCATCGGTTTTTAAACAGTAAGAAAGATTATACTGCTTTGATGCAATGGTTTACCAAACATCGAAAGCAAGATGTGCCTTTAGTAATTTGTATGGAAGCTACCGGAATCTACTATGAAAAGGTTGCATTGGAGCTTTATCAGAAAGGATATTCTGTATCAGTTTTATTGCCCAGCAAAGCCAAAAGGTACATGCAGTCCTTGGGATTAAAAACCAAGAATGACAAAATTGATGCCTCAGGACTGGCGCAGATGGGAGCGGAACAAAGCCTTGCACTGTGGCAACCCCTTGGCGACTATTTTTATTTCATCTTGTTCAGCAGTGGCTCCTTCGGAGCCAAGCAGAAAGAGAGGCTTTGGCTCATCATTTCCGGATTTTCCTTTATATTCGGGATCAAAGGCACAGTCGTTTTTCCACAATGTATACATTAGTGCCAATAATTTTTTCTGAACAGCTACATATCCTTTCATCTTTATTTGAGTGCGATCATAAACGCGATTGTACAAACTTTTAAATGGTTGTTGATGGTGTTGGATCGCTACAAACGCTGGCATGTGCATGATCCGCCGGATATGGCTATTTCCTTTCTTAGAGATTCGTGTTTTACCGTGCTGGTTACCAGATTGGTTCTCTATTACGTCATATCCTGCATAACTCACAAGTTGACCTATGCTATTAAATAATGCAAAGCCGTTTGTTTCAGCTATTACTGTTGCAGCTGAAAGCAATCCAACCCCTTTAATTTGACAAATTTGTTTAACCTTTCGATTTACATCAACATTTGCCTTTATGTGCCCGGCAATTGCTTTTAAGGTTTCCTGGAGCTGCTTCTCT
>JBBRWA010000348.1:0-5532 GCA_038246345.1 Chitinophagales bacterium | reverse complement strand
GAGTTTCCAAGCTTCTTTTGGGATAATATCCGTGTTTGGGTTGGGCCCAATAGCGCTTAATGCGGTCAGTAATTCAGGAATGATATTGCCCCGTTCTCCATGACATCCAACAGTTTGCAGGAAAGCCAGCTGGTTTTCACAGCCACTAATATTTACTTGATACGCAGCGCGGTATCCTTTTTGGGTAGAAGCTCTCAACGTTGACATAATGCCCAGACGCAGCAACAAGTGCTGGACTTGTTCTGCCAAAACTGGGCTGGTCGTGGCATAATAAATAGCGGCAGCGTGCTTACTTCCCAGTGATTTTTTCCAGCTAATATTGCCGTCAGTAGCCCACAAATGCCTTAAAAACAAGGCTATATGCGATTGGTCGCATTCAAATAGCTGCTCTGGCAGGAATTTGTCATGTGCCTGCACACGCGCCAAAAGGATCAATGCTTCAGGTGACATTGGGTTTGAAGGCTCGGCAATATCGACCCTGCGCGGTAAGGCGATTTTATCGCCGCTCCGCAAGGCATCCATCCGTGTCCAGCCGTGTATCTTAAAAAACGGATGGTTGGCCGTGGCCGTTATGCGTCGACCGCTCTGTGTTTTTATTTCAAAAACTGGTTTTCTGCCAGAATAGAACACATTTGAAATGGGCATGTCCGACAGCTTCAAATCGCCAGATAAGGAATGGGTGGCAAACCAGGTCCGATCCTGCTTTTCAGCTAAATCCCTGATTTTAAATCGCTTGCCCGATTTGGCATCCGTGATGAGCGTATCGCCCAGCAGGCAGCCCGATTCACGCAAGTCACTCAACTGCGGCCGCTTGCTCCCACCCCGCGTTTCCACCGCTCGGCTCAACTGCGACAGCGCTATTACCGGCACGCTTATTTCCTTTGCCAAACTTTTCAATGCACGAGAAATACTCGCAATTTCTTGTTCACGGTTGCCGCCTTTGCCCTCCGTCGCACCCGTCATCAACTGCAGGTAATCGATGATAACCAGTTGAATATCGTGCTGTTGCTTCAAACGTCGACACTTGGCCCGCAATTCGAAAATATTGATGGCAGGGGTATCGTCAATAAAGATGGGTACCGCATTGAGGCGCTCCACGGTGGTTTGCAGTTGCTGCCATTCGTAGTCTTCCAGCTTTCCATTGCGCATTTTGGAACCCGCTATTTCAGATTCCATGGAAATGAGGCGTTGTACCAGTTGGGTGCTGGCCATTTCCAATGAAAACATGGCGACGCCTTTTCCAAAATCGCGCGCGGCGTTGAGGCAAATAGCCAATACCAGGGAGGTTTTACCCATACCGGGGCGCGCCGCTATAATGACCAAATCGGAAGGCTGCCAGCCGGAAGTTAGTCGATCGAGTTCGGTAAAGCCGCTGGGAACACCCGTGAGGCCATCTTCTTTACCCGTAAGGGCTTCTATTTGCTTCAACACCTTATTGCTAAGGGCGCCCATGCTCTCGTAGCTGCGACTGAGGTTGTTCTGAGTTATGGAAAAAAGCCCTTTTTCAGCTTCGTCGAGCAGGGTAAACACGTCGGTCGTATCTTCGTAGGCATCCCGGATGGTCGCGGTGCTGACGTTGATCAGTTCTCGCTGAATATGTTTCTGGGCAATGATGCGCGCATGGTACTCAATGTTTGCGGCTGAAGCAACACGGTGTGTAAGCTCCACGAGATAATACCCGCCGCCTGCTTTTTCGAGTTCTCCCGATTTTTTCAGCTCTTCAGTTAGGGTGAGCAAATCTACCGGGTTGCTGCGCTCAAACAGCCGGATGACCGCTTTGTAAATGAGCTGGTGCGCCTCCGTGTAAAAGCTTTCGGCGCGCAAAATATCCATCACCAATGGCAAGGCATCTCGATCGAGCATAAGCGCACCGAGCACCGCTTCTTCAAGGGGCACTGCTTGGGGCTGCACCTTTCCGAATACATAATTGGAAAGGCCGTCGTTGCCGGAAGTATTGCGGCGTTTGCCGCGGTCTCCCGACTGTTGGTTTTGTTGGCTATTGCCTGATTCTGCCATTTCTGCTATTTTTTCTGCTTTTTCACCCTTGAAGAAGGACAAACTTAAAATTCAGGCGGGTTAAATTCTATTTTCAAACATTAAGTATGGGGTATTTCTGTGGAGAACTCCATCGATTCTTGTGGATAACCCCCAAAACAAGGGTATTTACCAACACCCCTACAAGGTTATCAACATTCAATTTATCTGATTTTTCAGGCACTTAGGTAGTTGATAAGCACGCTGTTATGTTAAATCTATGTAAAATTTTGCAGAATTGTCAGGCTTCAAAAGCTCGGGCCAAAATCTATTTCTCAACAGTGCAAAAGTATTTTAGTGCCCTGTTCTGGCTGCCAAAGTTAACAGTTTTTGTTTAAAAAACGATTCCTGAATTACTCGTTTTTCAAAACTTTTTGATTTTGAATGACTTAGACGCGTTTGAGAGAAAACTTCTTAGTTTTCACCCGTTCCTGAGCCCGGTACGAACCAATATGCGTTCAATTTACACAGGCCGTTGATACTTAAATCGGGAAATAAACAGCGCGACCACAACAGCAACGCACGCGCTTAGACCAAACATCCAGCCTGCGCCAAAGTTGTACCAGATAATTCCGGCGAAAGTGCTTGCCAGCATGGTACAAATACTCTGGAATGCCGTGTAGGTTCCGATGGCCGTTGCGGTGTGTGCTTTGTCGCTCAGGTTGGTGATCCAGGCTTTGGCGACACCTTCCGTTGCTGCCGCATATACGCCGTACAAAAAGAACAAGCCAGCAAACGCTATCCAGCCTTCTGCAAACGCCATTCCTGCATACACTGCCGCAAACAAAAACATACCGGCAACGAATACGCGCTTCATGCCAAACTTGTCGGCCAGTATGCCCATTGGGTAGGCAGCCAGCGCATACACCAGGTTGTAAAAAATATATATGCCGATGACCGTGGTATCTGTTTGACCTGCATCCTTTATTTTTAGGAGGAGAAAGACATCCGAACTATTGAACAGCGTAAAAACCAACAAAGCTCCCACCAATTGCCGATATTGGGCAGGACTTTCTGGCCAGTACCGGAGAAAGCTCCAAAAGCCCGGTTTGGAAACGCTTTCTGTTTTTACCCGCTTCGTTTCCCGGATCAACAGGGTGAAAACTATCGCCAGCAAGCCCGGGAAAAAAGCCAGTATAAACATGGTAACATAAGCACCAGGGTTATAATGCAGGTAAACAAGTGCCAACACCGGCCCCAACACTGCACCAAGCGTATCCAAAGCGCGATGAAACCCAAATACCCTGGCCTTGGTCGCCGGAGTGGCTTCGTCCGACAGCAAGGCATCTCGTGCACCTGTGCGGATGCCCTTGCCCAGGCGATCGGTGCTGCGGGCGAAAAATATCCAAAGCGGGTGCATAAAAACTGCCATCATAGGCTTTGAAATGGCACTCAGTGCGTAACCAATTTGCACAAATGGCACCCGACGCGCCTTGGCATCACTGAGCTTGCCAAAGTAACCCTTGCTCAAGCCGGCCACTGCCTCCGCCACACCTTCTAATATCCCGATCACAATGATGGAGAAACCGATGCTTTTCAGGTACACGGGCATGATAGGGTACAACATTTCGCTTGCCACATCTGTAAACATGCTGACAATGGAAAGTACCCAAACATTGCGGGTGATGATTTTTGCTTTGGTTGGATGTGACATGGACGTGATCTGGATCATTGTTGCGCATACTTCGGAATCGAAATATGTAAAACAAAAAAACGCAACTTTCTGATTATCAGAAAATTACGTTTATAATGTTGGGTCACAAGGGCTCGAACCCTGAATAACAGAACCAAAATCTGCTGTGTTACCATTACACCATGACCCAATAGTGCCTCAAAAGCGGGTGCAAAATTAGTTTGAATTTTTAAACTGACAAAGCCTCAGGCAAATTTTTATTTTTACTGTTGCCGATACCAATACTGCGTGCGGTAAAAAGGCCCAATATATCCACGTACAACCAGCGTATTTGGATCGCCTTCTTTGAGCCAGATTTTGCAGCTGTACCACTTGCCTTTTTCGGGATCCAAAATATCGCCTGATTGATAAAAGCCTTCCTCTTTCTGCATGTCGGTCAGCACAATCATCCCCAAAATTGGTTGGTTTTTGCGCTCACCCGGGCATTTATCACATAGTCTGTCCGATGCCGACTTTAGTAGCTTAACAACTTTGCCGTAAAGTTTGTTCCCCGATTCGAACAATTCGAGGTGGCTTTTGGCTTCACCTGTTTCGTCGTCTATTGTTTTCCAGACGCCAATAACCGTTTGAGTGTTTGCCGTTGACACCAGCAAAGCGAAAAGAAGCAGTAGGCTGCAATATTTTTTCATTTGCAATAGGTTGAGCTGAATCTACATCGCTAAAAAGCCTTGCCGCATGTACAAAACATCTGGTAAGGCTTTTTAAATTTTGTTGAAAGCGGTCGCGTTGAAACGGAGGACGTTTACGTTACGCCTTGGTAGTCGTTTCCTTCTCTGCCAGGTTCTTCATGACAGTTTTCAACTTTTTTAACTTTGGGCGGCTTTTGCCATGCGATCCACGACTGATTTTGCCACGCTTTGATCTGAAATCTCCTTTACCCATGATGCGGTATTGTAATTTTTATGGTGAATTTTTTAATAACGGATTGCAAAAGTAATGCGTTTTGGGGAAACCATACATCTTGTCGCAAAAAAACGGCTCCGGGAATAATCCCAAAGCCGTTGAGGAGTCTGAGGGGGACAAATATTTATTGCTTATCCAGGCGGATTTCTTGGATGCTGATACTAGCGCCTTCTACTTTAAGGTACAGGTAAACGCGGAAGTTGCCTGTGGTAGCAGAAAGGTTGCCGATACAATATTGATCGCTGTTTTCGCGGCTGGTACCTTTGTGTACTTGGCTGAAAGACTTTGTTTTGTTGGTATCGAAGAAAGAACGGAGTACCTCTGTGGCTTTCGCCTTGGAATAGACCTGTTCCTTATCCTGGATGGAGATTTCAACATTGTCGGCAAAATATTTGGACAAGGTTTCAATATCTCCGGCATTCAGGGCCGCTGAAATGGCTTCAAGCCCAGGGTTGCCCTGGTTGGCAAAAGCAAACGCGGGTGATAGCAGGAGAACAAAAAGCAGATTTTTCATCAGTGAGCAGGTTTTGTTTGCGCCCCGAAACTCGGAGCAGTTTGTATTTAATACGGTACAATACCAACTAAGTAACTCCAAAAAAACAGTTGTAGTGTAAACGCAAAGTTAAATAACCTAAACGTCTTGCTCAAAGTACTGATTGTTAAAGTTTTACAGCTTTAACAATTGCTGCCCCCCCGGGCCCCTGCAGCTGTAAATAATAAACCCCAGGCGACCAGGAAGCTGCCGGCAATTCAATGGTCGCACCCATTTCTGGCAACGAAAGCTCGTTTTCCCAAATCATTTTTGCGCCATTGTCAAAAGCCCTTAGCCTGTAATTTCCTGATGGCAGCTGCCCAATTTTCAGGCGGGCGTTTTCCAGTATTGGGCTTGGGAATATTGACAT
>JBBRWA010000347.1:0-5550 GCA_038246345.1 Chitinophagales bacterium | reverse complement strand
TCAATTGATACTTCCGGTCACTGGAGTTTGTATTCCAGCGCCGATTATGGAGACAACTGGTCAAAAATCGGCGATGTGCGTGCGAGCGTACAAGCCTTCATTGGCGATACCATTTACGGGTCGTCGTTTTTTGGAAACGATCCGACACTGGCGCGCAAATGGGGCAATAACCCCTGGGAGCCAGTAAATTCCTATCCACTCGCTACGGCAGGTGACATGTATATCGTAAGGAGCAATGGAAATGACTTGTGGGTGCTGGCAAAAAATGGCGTGTATCTTTCCACCAACGCAGGCCAAAGCTGGAGCCAACGGTTAGCCCTTAGCGGCTTACCCACATCTTTTCCGCTGGGGTTATCGATATATATGGAGGTAAACAACTCACAAGTGGTTATTACCAATGAAGTTGGGGGCGAGATTTACTACTCTGGCGATCAGGGCGACAACTGGGAAATATTGCCCTGGTCGGGCAAAAGACTGCACCAAACCGGTGAGGGACTGGTCGCAACAGATTCAAGCGGCACCCAATTGCTCCGCTTCCAGGGTGGTGGGGCAGCCAATTGGACGACTGAACCTTTAGTGGCAGAATTTGACCTAATGCTTGATGGCGCTGCTGCCTACAATGGTACCACCTGGGTTTTATCACAGCGCTATGGTGTGGGTCGAAAAAAGCCGGGCATGGCTCAGTGGGAGGTTAACAATGGCGACCTCTCTCCTTATGAAGGGAACTCCATAGATTATTTTGACGGTCATCTGTTTATGGGCACCGAGGCACAGTCATTTTCAGAAGACGACGGCAATACCTGGAAATTGAATTTCCAAAACGCGCCATTTTACCTTTATGATTCCAAAGCGGTTTGGTCTAATGGGCAATACCATTATTTTTTATCTTTCTGGACTACGCTTAACCGCGTTTTCCTTGCCCGTTCGCCACGGAACGAACGGTTTGAATGGAACATAGTTTCCTATACACCGGATTTCACAAAAAAAGTAGCTGTTTTTGGCGACACCTTGTTGGCACCCAGTTTATTGCCACCAAACAGGCTGTTCAGGTCTTTTGACAAAGGCGCTACCTGGAGCACGATAAATATTCCATTTTTGGATCGTACTATTTTGGCAAGCAAAGGAAAGTTTTTCCTGCTTTCCAACAAATCAATCTATCGTTCTGATGATACGGGGTTGACTTGGCAAATAGCGCACACCTTTCCGCATAATGTGGATGGGACAAACATCAATTTTTACATTGTCCACGATACGATCCTGGTCACAGATCCCGCGCTGGATCTGATCTATTTCTCAACGGACAATGGACAAACCTTTGGACTACTACCGTCACCCCAAAACCCAAGCTCTAACACTTTTAGCTTGTTCCATCCCGGTGATGTTTTATTGCTCCAAATGACCGATGGGCCCCTCTATTTATCGAAGGACGTTGGCCAAAGCTGGATCAGTGTGCCATTTCCTCCAGGCGCTTCGGGTTGGCAAGATTATTTTCATCCTCTTTAATTCGCGCATGGCAACAATACCTTGTTTTTGGTGAACGGATTTCGGCTTCGGCTCGACAACAAACGGCTGGCTACGGGCAAAGCCTTCGTTGATTTGAACAACAATGGTCAACAGGATTTGGGCGAACAAGGTTTGAATGGCCTCATTGTTAAAGCCGATCAAAGCAGCAGCCTTGCCGCTACCTATGACAATGGAAATTTTTCCATGCTGTTTGGGCAAAATGCGGATGCTGTGTCCGTATCAAATGTACCCGCAAATTTTTCAGCCGTTCCAGCATCTGTAAGTATTGCAGCAGGTGCCGCGAGCATACCAAATATTTCATTTGCGATTCAGCCACAAGGGCTTGTGAAAGATGCGGAGGTCAATTTAGTGGCAGCGGGCGCTTTCAGGGCAGGGTATGAGAACCGTATTTTTATCCAGATCAAGAATGTCGGCACGGTGCCAAATTCGGGTCAGGTAAAACTTGCGCTCAATCCGGTTGTATCTTTTCTTTCTGGAGTGCCCGCCCCAAATGCCATTATGGGCGACACGCTGGTTTGGGATTATGACAACTTGCAGGCATTGGCAGCGCTCCAGATTCAGGTTGACCTGAAAGTTGCCGTGGTTGTTCCGGGCACGGCGGTAAAAGCATCGGCTGCTTTGACCAGCGCTCAAGACATTAACCTGGCAAACAACCTGGCTGTGCTGGAAACTGAGGTTGTGTCTTCTTATGACCCAAACGACAAAAGCGTTTCCGAAACCCAGATTCCAATCGATGCGGCAGAAACCTCGGAACTAACCTATACCATCCGCTTCCAAAACCTGGGCAATATCGCTACGGATTTTATAACGGTTCGGGACACCTTGTCCGCCGCCCTGGATCCTTCCAGCGTCCGGGTGCTGACCACAAGCCATCCCTTTACCTGGCGAATCGAAGACGGGAACATTTTGGTATTTCGCTTTAACCCCATAAACCTGAGCCCCGCAGATGTCGACAGTCTTCAAAGCCAGGGCTTTATCCAGTTTGTTGCCGGGTAGAAACCAGGGCTCCAGGTCGGTGCGGAAATTGCCAATACCGCGCACATCTATTTTGATTTCAATCCAGCCATAGTGACAAACACGGTTGCAACATCCATCACGGTCGTTTCAACTTTTGAGCCGAAACAGGAGCGTTTGCCATTGATTGCCTTTCCCAACCCTGCAAATCAGGCTGTTACGCTAAAGCTTCCATCGGGGGCCTCAGAAGGTGGCCGTTTGGAAATATTCAGCGTGGCAGGGAAGTTGGTATATGCTGGAGCTGCTCTAGGAAATTTAGAAACCATTGACCTGCAAAGCATTGCAGCAGGAGCCTATTGGTGCCGCTGGGTTTCTGGCAATACAGCTTATTGGGCAAAAATTGTAGTAAGTCATTAAAAACACAACCATAACATCCAAATTTCAACAACATGAAATATTCAACAACGCTACTTCTATTATTGTATGTCATAATTGTAAATGGACAGCCGGTCTTTAATAAAGTGATACGTATTACTGGTAGCTCTTTGCAAGAGGCTCGTAGGATAATTCGAACGCCTGATAATAATTTTCTGGTAGTCGGATATGCGGCAGCTAACGGAACCTCTCTTGACCGTGAGGCGTTGGTTTTTAAAATGAATGGGTCAGGCACAATTTTATGGGCAAAAAAAATTGGTGGAAGCAATTGGGAAGAGTTTTATGATGTTGTGCAAGTCGGAAACTTTTATTATTGCTTGGGTTATACGAGAACGTATGTGAATGGCACCTTTTTGAGTGGCGGAAATAACCTCAATGCTGATATATTTTTGGTTAAGATTAATCTCAATGGAACGGTAGTCTGGGCAAAAAATATGGGTAAACCTGCAAATGGGTCATCTGCAACTGATGGAAACGACATTGGGTTCAGATTGGTGCCTTCCGGACAAGGTGGGGTAATGATTTCGGCCAGGATAAATTCGGGAGCCAATACCAATCAAAATAACGGAATCATCTGGGTGGACAATAATGGCAAAGCCCGATGGGCCTACCAATATGATTTGAGCAGTCATGGCTCCAACAATGAACTCACTTTTTCTATTTGGAGAGATGGGCCTGAAAGTTATGTGACGGGTGGGTGGATTTCTACATTTGGACCTCCCTCATTTGCGGGAGGGATGCTGTTTAAGGTCAACCAAAATGGCGAATTGGTATGGGACAAAAATACCCGCTGTAGTGCATCTGGTGTCCAGGGCGTATTTGAATCCATGTATTTTGGATATTACAACCACAATACGCGCAAAATTTACTCAACAGATTATTATGCCCATGTCTCCGGTTCAGTTCGAGAGGCACAAGTTTGCACGAATTTGTCCAGTAATGGAAACGCTCCATCAACAGGAGGTATACCACAAGCCAAGCGCTTCCATTATGGCACTGCTGATTCATCAAGTAACACGTTAAGGAGTTTAATTTTTCCAATTGGTGATGGTTACCAACAATTTATCCTTGGAGCCTACGACGTCACCACGCCAGTTTTTAACACGACAAAACATGTCACCTTAATCGCAATCGATAAAGATTTGAATTATCAATGGTCAAAACAAGTTGGTGTGCACCATGTACCAAATTTAGACGGTATACTCAACCAGGTATTTGATATGGTGACATGTGACAGCGAGAACCACAGCCTGATGGCAGTGGGAACAGTCGCGAGATCAAATGGTAATAAAGACATACTAATTTCTCGGTTTGGTGGTACCGGCACGCTGGAAACATGCGAAGCGACAGCAGCAATAAGCAGCAGCGTTTTGACGGAAACAACCACTTCAATCAATTTGACTCGAATCAATCTGAATACGACAAACTGTGGCAACAATTGCTGGGCAGATGACGACTTAATAGGTAGTGTCAATGTCACAAATGTTACCTTAATTGCAGAAGTTGCATCTGGCCCTTGTACGGGTGACAAGCCTGGTGAAGGTGCTGTTGTCGCCGAAAAATTTGAGGATCTCAACTTTATTACGCCAAGTGAAATTTCAAGTGCTGCCAATGGACTTAATAAATTATCGTTTGAGTTTCAAAAGCAGCCGAAGGAAGTCTATTTTGAGCTTACCAATATTACGGGAGATTTTGTGTTTGAGCGGTTCTTCGGAAACATGACCAAATTGACTTCAGGCTTTGATTTTACTTCCATGGCATTGCCGAAAGGGGAATATGTATGGGAAATTGAAGCCGTTTATGAGGATGAGTTGGGTATTGAGCGGAAGACCAATCAGTTTACCTTGGAGTAATTATTATTTAAAGACAGTGCTTCATAGCCCACTATGTTCAACTCCGTTCTGTCTGGAACGTTGGCATACTTTACAACACTCTTTTTGCCTCCTTGCCTTTTAGAATTGCCTTCATTTGTTCAAGTTAGTCCTTAGGTGCTGAACCCAAATCAGGTTCTCTGAAATAGGGAACAAACTGCCAATCGGAAAAAATCGGTTGGCAGTTTGATTGTTTTCAGGTGTGCCATAAAATAGCCTTTTCGATAAATCCTTGAATTTCCTTACTCATCTTCTCTTGGGGTTTTCTCTTCCCAAGCTCAATATCTCTTAGGTTAGAAACGTCACAACCTATTTCATCAGCTACTTCCTTTTGTGTTTTTCCACTAACCATCCTAGCAAAATACAGCTGCCTCCCAAGAGCGGTTTGCTCCTCTGAGAAAGGAATATATCCAAGAAAAGAAATAATCACTTTGGCAAGCCTAGCAGTCGGCTGATTCCGATTCAATTCCCAACCCGTTATAGTGTTCTCAGTTACGTTCAAGATGCTTGCCACTTCAAATTGAGACAACCCACGATCAAGCCTCACCTTTCTCAAATGATCCCCCAAAGTCCTCAATTCCACCGGATATGCAGGATTCAAAGGCTTTTTAGCCCTAAACTGCAAATGACAACTATGCAACGCACCCCTGCCCCTGCGGCTACCACAACCATCCCGAAAAAGACTGCGTCTGCGGCCCCGGCGTGGTGAAACGCTACGTCGCCAATATATCCGGCCCCCAGCTCGACCGCATCGACCTGCACGTGG
>JBBRWA010000346.1:0-5556 GCA_038246345.1 Chitinophagales bacterium | reverse complement strand
GGGCGCTTTACCATTTACAGGGGCGGCGCTGATCATGGCATCGGATGCGCCGAAGCAGGAAATGGCTTCGCCATCCACCATGAGGGTGATGTTGCCTTGCTTGGTGATGGTCATTTGGGTGGAGTCGCGGCAGCCGTTGTGGTCGGTGACGGTGACCTGGTAGTTTACGGCGGGCAGCATGGTGCGCAGGCTGTCGGTGGCGGCATTTTCCCATAAAAAGGAATAGGGCGCGCTGCCGTTGCTGACCGATACGGTGGCGCTGCCGCCGATCGGGGAGCCGCATTGGATGTTTTGGGTGAGTGGGGCGAGTTGGGGGCTAGGGGCTTCTGGCACCGTCAAGGTATCGGAGATTTTGCTGCCGCTGCCATCCGTTACGGTGAAGCTATAGTCTCCCGGCGGCAGGTCGGTAATGGTAGGGCCATTTCCAGCATTCGGGAACCATTGGTAGGTAAATGGGGTACAGCCACTGGTAGGGTTGATGATAATTGAACCACCGCTGGTATTCGTGCAGGCAGGTGTTATGCTTGGCACAGAGGACAACACCAATCCGGGGTTTTCATAAACGCCAATATCTACAATGCCGCCTTGAATGCGGGGTGCGCCGCTAATGTCGGTAGAAAGGCCTACGACAGCAGCATTGTTTCCTGCATTGATAAGGGGAGAACAAGGGAGCAGCCTATAATTGTTGACGGCAGGATTAACAAAGAGAGGGTTCAAGCCTGTTAAATTACCTGGGCCGCAAGTGACTCCTGGTGGTAAGTTGTTGCAGTTGAGTGTGATTCCATCTATGAGGGAATGGCTGATTTTTGTGGCAGTTTCAACCTTGTTGATTTCATAAGTAATAAAATTTTGAACCGAAATTACGCAATTCTGAATGTCTATGGTTGAAGGGGATGGAAATCCTGGAACGATATCTTGATAGAAAAGCCTATCGCTTTCGATAATACAATTTCTCATGACCAAAGATGTTTTTCCGACTAGTATAGGATATCCTAAATTACCTGAAATTGTGTTTTTAGAAAACACAACGTTATTTATCTCAACATCCTTATTGTTGTAAATAGATAGAATTGCATAGTTGCCAGCAGTGTTATCCAGTATCGAAGTGTTCTCAATAATCAATTTTGAATCAGTATAAAAACTCAGTGGGAAAGAAATCTTATTTTTAAAAAAGTGTGCGTTGTTGAGATGAATATTGCCTCCAAAGTCCATCTCCGCACGAATAATATTTGTAGAAGTAATAGCGGAATTTTCTATGAATGTATCTCTGTCAAATTGGATTACAGAATATTCGGAAATTCCAAAGCTTTCTACATAGATAACTGCACCAGAGCCTCCCACCGTGTCTTTAATAAAATTGGACCCTTTAATTTTTATATAATCAGTATTTGAAAGGTTTAAAATATTTGTTGCACAAATCGAACTTCCTAAAGTCCCATAATTTAAGCGAAAGTTACAGCCTTCTACATCTATTTTGCTGCCACTATCCCTGCCGACATTAATACATGCTCCACCTCCAAGTGCTCCTGTTTTATTGCCCATAAAATCGCAATTCCAAATTTGGAGAATGTCGGTTGCTTCTACGTCCTCAAAAAAGATGCCGCCACCCCAACGGTTGGATTTGTTGTTCAAAAATTGACAGCCCCCAAAATCTGGCGTACGCTCGGCCCAACTGCTGCCTTTTCGATACACGGCACCACCATCCAGAGATGCTGTGTTCCGTTCAAAAACGCAATCTATGAACATGGGTGCTACGGAGCCATTATTCAGCCCGTTGATGTACACTGCTCCGCCAAATTTCAAGGCGTTGTTGTGCTCAAAACGGCAGTTTCGAATGGTGGGGTATGCTTCCCCATCCGCGCCCATGATGTACATGGCACCACCGCTCCGGCGGCGCGCATTCGCTTGTTCTGAAGGGTCGGGCGAAGCCGCATTTCCCAAACGGAAAGTAATACCATCAATGACGGTCAAGCTGTCGGGGTTTTCCATGTACAGTATGGTGTAGGTGTTGTCCATACTATCATTTGGGATACCAATATCCCCGGAGAACACTGTTGGGTGCGCTTGCCAATTGCGTTGTCCCAGGCTGGTTTCTGTTCCTTCAAAACCTCCATAAAGCCGCACGCCGCTCTTGAGCTGAAAGGATGAATCGCGGCTGGCATCATCGGTCGGCAAATAATCGCCCGTTGCCACCCAGATGGTATCGCCTGCCTGGGCTGTATTCAAGGCTATTTGGAGGCTGTTAAAAGCATCTCCCCATGATTGGCCCGTATTTTGGCCAAGCGACAATGGGTTGACATACATTCGGCTTTGCGAAAAAGCGCAAAAAGAAGCGCAGGTAAGCGCGATGATAAGTGGAAAAATATTTTTCATGAGCAGCAAGCTTTTCTTTGAAATATTTGGAAAAGCAGGGTGAGCTGGTAGCCCACCCTGCATATTTTAAATTCCGGTCATCACAGGACAGGCTATTGTTTCACGGCATGGCCTTTTGCACGTTGTGATTTCCCAGCCTTAACATCCCAGCGATAAACTCCAGCGGGCCAAGTTGCAGCTTCCGGCACCTGGATACTTTGCGCCCCGGCGTTCAGCGCTACTTCACGGTAAAAAACCCGTCGACCAAAAGCATCATAAAAAATAATGCGGGTATTGGCTGCGCTTTGGAGGTTCATGTCCAGGGCAAAAACATCTGTGCTTGGATTGGGCCGACAAATGGTTTGTAAGGTGTTGCCCGTTACAACGGCAACGCGTTGCAGTGGTTCTGTGGCTGGGTTTGCCTGGAGGCGATAAGATAAGCCATCATTAGCCCAGCCGAGATTTTCCAACAACGCATCGTCGTACCAGATTAAGCCTGACAGATCCCTGGTATCCCGTTTGGCACGGAAAGTGATGTAAAAAAGGCATTGGCCGGGGCGAACGACATCGTCCTCATCGCCAGGATTTGACATCCAAAGGGCGCGGATAATCCCTTTAGAAACCTTGGTCAAGCCAAAGTTTTCGTCATTAATGCCTTGCAGGTCACCTTTTGAAACGCCAATAAATTCAAGAGAACGCTCATCGAAATGCATGCCCATTTGCCAGGCTGTTAGCGCAGCATCTCCTAGTGCGTAAATGGGTATCGTCTGATATTCGTTGCTTTTCAGTGAATTGATCGGCATGGTAACTTCAAAATTACTTGGCGCTGGTTTGGGAGCAGTACATTCATCACAAATAAACTCTGGGCCATCATTGTCTGTAGAAGCGACTACTACATGCCCAGTTTTAATAGCAACAAAGTCTGCATCAGTAGTCGGCAAGATTTGACCAGACAAAGACTCAGGAAATGCAACCTGAAAAGGGTTGATCGGATTGGGGAAAATATAGGACTTAGGTACAAACCGCCATGACTTGGAATAATTACTTGGCCAATCATTGTTTGGATCTCCATTATCGTAAATCCCGAGAATCAGTTTTCGCAATGCGACTATATCTGCAGTAGTAATTGAATTACTATGATTTGCATCGGCTGCGATCATATAATATGGTGAAGCTATTGGTTCAATTCCTAAAATATGCTTTTGAATACTAACCAGATCATTCGTAGTGACACCGTCCAACCTGTAATCATCTTTTGAAGGGATTATCGTCCACTCTTTATGGTCAGCACATACACATCTCGAATATGGGCCACAACTGGTTCTCAGGTTATAAGGACATGCCGGAGGATCGTCATCGGGGAAGATTTCAAGTGCGACATCTGGCACATAACAATGCCATTCAGTTGCAACATGCCCGGATAGCTCATTGGTGCAATAAGGAAAAGTTGAGGCTGTTACAGCTGGGTAGCACAATTCTGTATTGCCATGCGGCAGGATTGCAGCCCTCCTTGTCCATACATCCTGAATACATCCACTTGGCGCATCAAACTCTACAACCATGTAGGAGTTTGAACTCCAGGTGATGGGTACGGTGGAATTAAGCTCTACAATATTGGGTGCGGTTACAGTAACGGCGCAACCAGATGGGCAAGTCATGTTGTCCAGGTAGGCACTGGTGATACTTACCCCTGCATCCATTATAAAATCAAATCTCAGATGCATTTCATCGAAAACATCTTCTTGCCCTGCAAGAGATACATATACCTTCAAATCACTGCAGTTGTTGCTAAAGCCGCCAGCACTGCTTTCTACTTTCAAAGTATAGTCGAGGCAAGGAGGGTCACCAATTACCGCACAATGGGTGCTTGGCACACCTATTGCTGGCTTGTCACAGCCACCTCCGGTTGTGGTAACACGGCCTGCTGTTAAGTCGCCTGACATAGCATACCCGCCAGTAAAAAGTTCCGGCTCAGATTTGACGTTGAGAAGCTGGCTGTTGCCTAAGATCGTCACATTTTCATATACAAAACGCATGGAATAGCCTTCATCATTTGGCAATTCAGCATATTGAACTTCTGGTGTTGGTTGCCCAGCACCTGGTTGCATGGTAGGTTTTTGTGCCAACTTGCTATCAGTTTGCACAATAACTGCAAAATCAAGGTATTCAACAGCGCCACCAGCCGAGGTTATGTCAACTGCAAAGTTGGCTTCTTCCTCCACACAATTACTGGTACCAAAAGACAATGTAAAATTGCTGTTGGTTGTGCTGGGCGCTGGATATATTGAAGGGAATCCAACACCATTCAATGAAAAGTTAGCATGATCACAGGATTCCAAATTTGCATCTACATAAAAGAAGTTTGAAAGATAGGCTCCGTTTTCTTCCCCAGGGAAAAAGTCGACCACCAAAGTGAACAGCACCTCAGACACGTAGTTCGTAAAAGTCACCACGGGCAAAACTTCTCCGGGTTCCCCTATGTAATCCGTGCTCAGGTCAAGAGAAGCACTGTTATCCTGCTCGTCTGCCACTATTTGGAAGAGTTGGCCGTTGATTGCACCAGCAACGATGCCACTGCCACAAGCTTCCGTTGCATCTACGTTTATCTTAGTCAACCCTCCGTCAGCGACCGTTGCCGCAGCGGTAATCGTCAGATGATTGTACAACAGGTCAAAATTGCCATTGTTATAGGCACCAGATGTTGATGAGGGATTAACCATTAACCTTACCTGATACAACGCACGCAAACAAGTGGGTTGTTCGCAACACGTAGGGCAAGATGTGGGTATGATTATAGCATCAATAACTACCCTAAATTCGCCACATGCAACGTTGAAATCGGGTAACAAAGGGTTGCCAACCTGTGCCATAGACGTTTGACTAAGGCCAATAAAATACAGCGCGAATAAAAAAGCTTCGAATAATGGATGCTTCGATTTTGAGGAAACTGAGCGACAACTATTAGTTGCCCCCCCCCCATTTTTTACAAAATAAAATTTCGTGAAACATGATAAATTTGTTTTAAAGTGAGAAAATTTAAAAGTGAAAACCATAGCATGAGAGAATATACTTTGAACCAAATCAAAAGCCTAAAGGACAGCCCCGCGCCCATTGGCGGGAAGCATACACACTGGAAGGAAATAAGTAGAAAATAGATGCCTTGCGTATTCAAGGCATTGGAACCTTTTGCGTACTAGCGGTAAT
>JBBRWA010000345.1:0-5563 GCA_038246345.1 Chitinophagales bacterium | reverse complement strand
TGTTGGGCCTCTCCGAGGCCTGGGAATATTGGCGGTCAATGATTTCTACAAACGTTTGGCCTCCCGACCTTCGGTACGGGACAGGTTCTCCGAGGCATTAAGTCAACGACATTGGCGTGAACGCGGTGCTACCAGCGCTCCGTGGGCGCATTGGTTTTTTAGTAAGTAAGGGGTAGTGTGAGTGCTTAGCATCAGTAGGTGGTTGTTAGATCACTCGTTTACTTGGAGATGTGCAGAGATTTGGTGCCGCCGCGCCTGTTCATTCGCTTCCTAATATCAAAACGGATGCAGCCACGGAGCGCTGGTAGCACCGCGTTCACGCGGTCCGGACGAGAGCCTTCAGGCTCACGAGTGCTTCTTTCGCTGCAATTCCAACCCACCCTCCGTTTTCACCACCCGCTGCAATGCCTGTTCAATATCTCCAGCACTGCTATACAAACGGTCGCCAGGCTTAATATCCAGCATCAGGCTTTTCCCAGATTCATCGCTGACGCATTCCAACAGCAACTCCCCGCCATTTGCCGCCACATTCAGCCAATGCCCATTATTCCGCGTCACAATTCCCCATTGAAATGGATGCGTGTGCCCATCGAGCGCTTGCGACCAGGCATCGCGCAGGATAATTTCCTGATCCCTCCAACGGCATCGGGCACCGGGATATGGTGTGTCAAAAGCACAGATGAAGCGTTCAATTTCTTGGGCTGCCCAACTCCAGTCGAGCCAACCATGCACATCCGAACGCAAGCGCGGCCAGTAGGTTGAAAGGTATTCCGGCTGGCCTGCTATTGGTGCTATCATCTTGTTTTTCAACCAATTCAGGATGAAACGTTGAATAAACGCGAGGTTTTTTTCTTCGTAAATTTGGATGTAGTCAATAGGTTTGCGGCAATGCGCGGGGTAGATAAATTCTTCACAGTCAACCACAGGGCCAGCATCAAGCACTTCTGTCATAAGGTGCAGCAGACACATGCCTGTCCGTTGGCCGCTCATTATTTGCCAGGAAAACAAGGTGCCGCCCCTGCCGCGCGGCAAGTGGGTGCCATGCAGGTTGAGCAGCTTGCCGTGCAGGGTGTTTTCCAGAAATTTTTTGTCAAAAAACCAGGGGGCGCCGATGGAAATGGCGAGGGTTTCTTCGGGATTTTGAAGCCAGGGTTGCAGGGGTAAATCTTGGTAATTCTTGGCGCTTGTTATCGCTATGCCAGCCAACTCGGCAGCTTTTGATATTTTTTCGGCTTGGGTGGTGTCTGCCATTATTATTGTGGAAAAACCTTGGGCAGCGGCGTAGGTTGCTGCCTGAAGGCTTAGGGGGGTGGCACCGAATAGGATAAGGTTGGGCATTTTTATTTCACCAAAGCGGTACGCAGCGTTTCACAGAGGTTTTCACAGCGGAAAAAAAAGGGGGGGTCAGGTAATATCGTAACCAGCTTCGCGGATTTGAGAAGCAAGGGCCTTAAATTTGGCATTGGCATGGCGGGCAATGGTGACCGGGCTTACTTTGCCGCCGAGGGAAAGTTTGAATTGGGTGATGCCGGCTTTGGAGGGGTCGTGGAGGTCGATACCGGAAAGGTCTAAGGTGTGATAATCATGCTGAACGCCATATTGGCAAAATTCAAAAATAATACGTTTGGCTGCACAACCAAATATTTGCTTGGTCAAAAGCGTATCATTGGGCTTGTTTTTCAAAGAAAAAATTCTGCCAATACGCATTCTGCCGTCATGTGTGTATGCACTCATGCCCGAAATAGGCTGGCTATTAAAAAATGCGGTGATGATAAGGCTGTTACACAGTTCTTCCTCCGGTACCGGAAACCATCCACGTGCCATTTCACACGTTTTGTAAAAATTGAAATAAGCAGAAAATTCAACTCCAATCCCAACTCTAAATGTGAGGGTTTCTGTTTTTTCAGATCGGCGAACATCTGTTCTACTCGTCGCATTGAACTTTGAAAACGCATGATCTAGCCCATTGCTCAAATCAATCAGACAAGCATTTTTTTGAACGGTTTCGAAGCCTGGCGCCTTGCAAGTGTCGTAACAAACCGCAAAAGTGTAATCAAATTCGGAAGTCAAGGCGCCAGCCTCCAGCGCAGAAAGTGTTTCTGTCAAAAGCCTGCAATAATTAAGTCCGAGAATGGAAGCGGTGAGCATTGGATAATAGTCAAACAATCATGTTTTGCCCAATTAATACTGCAACACCTTCGCAAACGTCAACGGTGTTTCTGCCAGTAATTTGGCGATTTTTCCACCAGCTTGTCCGTCCCCGTAAATCGGATCCTGCGCGTAAAGCCCATGCGCCATTTGTTCCAACACCGCTTTTTGAACGGCTTGAGGCTCATGCCCCACATCCAGCACATTGTGTCCGCGTTCGCGTCCGGCCTGTCGACCACCGATGTTGACTACCGGCACACCTAAATAGGCCGCTTCCCGGATGCCAACGCTGGAATTGCCCACAAGGCAGCGGCTGTTGCGGATCAGGCGCAGGAAATCTTCGGGTTCCATGTTTTTGAAAAAATGAAAATTGGCGGTATTTCCACGCTCCCGAAAGGCCCGGATGCCTTTGGATGTGCCATCAGCACCGGCATCTACATTGGGCCAGAACCACAGTACAGGGATGTCCAGCCCGGCCATGGCCGCTAAAGTTGCTTCAATATGTTGTCGTGATTGTTCGTATTCGGTTGTCAGTGGATGTTGCATGACGACCGCATAGCCCTTTTCCAAATCCTGTATTTGACCTACGCCGCCGTATTTTATAAAGGGATCAAAGTCAAGCGCGGGTTGTTGTAATACCAGTTCTGACAGGTCAATGGATGGACAACCGGTGACAAAAACCTGGTCGGGATGCTCCCCCATGCGCAATACGCGCTCGCGGGCTTTTTCAGTAGCAACTAGGTGAATATCAGCGAGTTTAGTGATTGCGTGCCGCACTTTTTCGTCAATATTCCCTGTCACTTCGCCGCCTTGCACGTGCGCGAGCGGGATGTTCATGTATGCAGCGGAAATGGCGGTCGCCATGGTTTCAAAGCGATCAGCTACGGTCACCACCACATCCGGCACCAGGTTGTCAAACACAGTGGATAATTCCAGTATGCCAATCCCCGTGGTTTTGGCAGCTGCGGTGAGGTTCTCGCCTTCCAGCACGTTGAACACTTTAGCAGCAATATTGAAGCCGTCTTTTTCAATGTTATGAACAGCCGAACCGTATCGGTCGAGCAGGGCAGAGGCAGCAACGACCAATTGCAGCTCCAAGCCTGGGTGGGCCTGGATGGCCGCCAGGGCAGTTTTTATCCTGCTGTAGGATGGCCTGGCGGTAATCACAACGCAAACTTTTCGGCGGCTCATTGCAGGTCTTTTTCCGCTAGAAAATCGTAACGTTTCAGGGAACGGGCAAGTTTTCTGCCTAAAATTTCTTGAAACAGGTTGGCTGGAATGCCGGGTCCTGTCGGTTTTTTTGATTCTAAATCTTCAAAGGAAATGGGATGTCCTGCAGGCAGGTCTTTGTTGACGGCCAGTGATTTTTCAAACATGTTTTTCAAGGCTCGAAATGCACTGATATCTTGCTTGTCAACTGGATGAGAAAGGGCTGTTTCAATTTGACGGACCCCTAGCACCAGTGTTTTTATCTGGGCTGGCATCAAGGATGCAGGGGCATCGGGGCCGAACATTTTTTTGTCAAAAACTATGTGGAATTCGAGGATAGAAGCCCCCATTGTGGCAGCTGCCAAACAGGCAAAAATATCGCCCGAATGGTCAGAAAAGCCAACAGGAACTTGGTATCGTTCCTGCATTTCCACCATGACGTTCAAGCCCCATTGCTGGGGCAGGGTAGGGTAAGCAGTGGTGCATTGCAGGATGGACAGCTCATTGCCAAAGGGCTTCAAAAAAGCAAGTGTCGCATCCAGTTCTGGCATCGAACTCATGCCGGAAGAAAGGATGATGGGCTTACCCGTTTGGGCTATTTTTTCAAGCATCAATAGGTTGTTAACCTCGCCTGAACCTATTTTATAGCGCTGTACGCCAATGCTTTCGAGCAAATCCACCGCAGCTTTGCTGAATGGGGAGGCCATAAACTCGACACCTTTTTCTGTGCAATGATTTTTGAGCCCCGCCCATTGGACAGGTGTAAACTCCATGCGCTTCCAATAATCGTATCGGGTCGGGTCTTCAACAGAAAATTTCACCCGAAAAGGTTCATGTTCACTGCTCTCCGCTTCGGCAATATGCACCTGGAATTTCACCGCATCAACGCCTGCTTCTGCAGCGGCATCGATATACGAATGGGCGATTCCCAAGCTTCCATCGTGCGCATTGCCCACTTCTGCGATCAAAAAGATACTCATTTTCGCTTTTTCGACAATAGTTTTTTCCACCAGGTTTTTTTCTTGCTTTCGTCGTAATAGCCGCCATCTCCGTACCCATAACCATAACCATACCCGTAGCCATAGCCATAGCCATAACCGGATTTAGCTTGGAGTCCATTCAGCACGACCGCCAGGTTGGGTAGCCTGTTTTGTCGGTACAGTTCGTCCAGAAGCTTTAACATACCCTTTCTTGTTTCGCCATGCCGTACCACATACAGGTTTACGCTGGCAAATTGGCTGAGCAAAAACGCATCGGCGACCAAACCTACAGGCGGTGTATCAATGATGACGTAATCGTATTCAGCCTGGATACTTGTAATTAAGTTTCGGAGTTTTTCAGTTAACAGGAGTTCAGCAGGATTGGGTGGCACGGGGCCACTGCCGATAAAATGGAGGTTTGGGTGCAGGTCTGAGGGCTGAATAATATCTTGAATGGAGGCTTGGCCGACCAAATAGTTGCTGATGCCCGTTCCGGTATTGCTTTTGTTGAGGTAAGTACCGAGTTTTGGTTTGCGCAGGTCTAGTCCAATTATTATGGTTTTCTTGTCGGTCAGCGCAAGGGTCAGTCCCAGGTTGACGGCAATAAAAGTCTTACCTTCTCCACTGCTGGTGGAGGTAACCAGGATGGTATGCTGTGGCTGATTTGAGTTGATAAATTGCAGGTTGGTGCGCAGGAGTCGGAACATTTCCGCCACAGCGCTGCGATCGCCCGCGCTAACCACGATACCCCCATCTCCCTGCGCCACGCCGCCAATAATTGGCGCATCGGTCACCTTTCGGATATCGTCTTCCGAACGGATTTTGTCGTTGAGCAGGTCCAGCAGCCATACTAAAAGTGCCGCAAAGCCAAGTCCCAAAACCAGCGCCAACGTGTAGATCATTTTCGGGTCGGGGAAAATGGGCAGCTTGTTGTAGCGCGCTGGATCAACTACCCTGGAACCTGCCACCGCTGTTGCCAAACTCAGGGAGGTTTCCTCTCGTTTTTGCAACAGGTATAAGTATAGGTTCTGTTTGATGCTTTGTTGGCGCATAATCTCCTGGAGTTCTCGCTCCAGTTTAGGCGCCTGGCGGATTTTTCCCGTCAGCAGGCCGCGTTTTTCCTTTGTCTTTTGCAAGGTCTCTTCCAGCCTGCTATCGACGCGCTTTATCGTTTCCTGGATATTGTCAAAAAGGGTGGCAATTTGTAGGTTCAGGTTGATCAAAAC
>JBBRWA010000344.1:0-5569 GCA_038246345.1 Chitinophagales bacterium | reverse complement strand
TTGCCCTGGTGGCACAGCGACTTATGCGGGCACCAGCCTCCCAATCGGCGCTACCCAAGCTTTCACCTTGAACAACTGGCTGGGCTGCGACTCCATCGTTTCGGTAAGTGTACAGGCTTGGCCAACGTCCAGTTCTGGTTTTGAAACGGGGGTTTGCCCTGGAGAAAATTTTGTTTACCAGGGTGTTGCGTTGAGCGGCGGCATGGTGCAGCCATTTGTGTTGCAAAACTGGTTGGGTTGTGATTCCACGGTGACGGTAACGGTGAAACAATTGCAAGCGTCTTCGAATGTGCTGGATGTTAGTGTTTGTCCGGGTAAAGTGTATACGTTCAACGGTGTGCCAATACCGGCTGGTGATTCCCGCGATTTCCAGTTAACAAATGCTGAAGGATGCGACTCTACCCTGACCGTTATGGTGCAGGAATTCCCAGCGGCGACCTTTGCCGTTCAGGCGCAGCGCGCTTGCGCCAATGCGCCCACAGGGGGGCTTTCAGTTATAGTAGGTCTTGGTGGTCAGGGGCCTTTCCAGTTTTCCCTGGATAACACGATTTATCAATCAACCACCATATTCGGCAGCCTGAATGCGGGCAGTTATACCGTGTATTTGGAAGATGGTAATGCTTGTGTTTTTGAAGAAACGGCCTTTGTCCCGGCCATACCAGTGTTGGTTGTTCAATTGCCGGATGCCCTGTTGGCCTGCGACAGCAATGCAGTGACCCTCAAACCAACGGTTTCGGGCGGTGATACTGCTAGCCTGAAATTTGAATGGTGGGATGGCAGCACGAATACGACCGCTGTGGCAAATGATGCTGGCCCAGTCAGTTTAACCGTGAGCGATGTGTGCAGTACTGAACGCAGCGAAGCCAAGGTAGCATGGGCCGAATTGGCCAGCGACCTAAGCATTGTGTACGTGCCGAACGTGATGAAACCAAACTCACTTGACCCTGAAAACGCAAGGTTCCGACCATTGTTTGCCGCGGGCATCAACCTGTTGCGCTTCAAGTTTATGGTATTTGACCGTTGGGGCAACGAGCTGTTCGAAACGGAAAGTACGGATGATGCCTGGGACGGTATTTTCGATGCCCAGAAAATGAATCCCGGTGTGCAGGTGTGGTACCTGGAAGCCGATGTGGCGCTGTGTGGAAGGGTGATCCGGGTGGTGAAGAAGGGGGATGTGACGGTGGTGCGGTAGGGTTGCGGCACTGCAGACGCATGAACGAAGCGCAGCTACGGGAGCTTTTTAGAAATATTTCGATGGACTTTTTTGATGGACGATTGACGAGTGATGATTTACGATTTTTGAAGTTTATACGCGATTTGTGCGGTACTGAGGATGATTTCTTCGATTTGTGAAGATTGTAATTATTTCCAGCCTGTTGCTTGTTGTTAAAAAACAAAAGGCTGATTGCCGAATTCAGTTGCCGTCTTTTCGCTTGATTCAAAACTAGGCCTGAATGCCGTGCAACTTCAAAAATCGTAAATCATCACTCGTCACGCGTAAATCAAAAAAATAGCCCGTGAGATGTCTTAAAAAAAGCGCTCGAATCGGCGTTTCAATTAAGCGGGGATGTTTTATGTAAATCGAAGATTGAATCTTCGGTTTACATAAAATCCCCGTCAATACCCCCCCCTAAAGCAAAAAGTGTCATTCCAAACGCGGCGAAGAACCTGAGTCTTTATCCTAACCCAGGTTCCTCGCTGCGCTCGGAATGACACAACTGTTTGGTATTCAATGTAAAAACAAGATAGCGGCAATTGCATTGCCAATTGATTTCAGTGCAGGGTCTTTAAAGCTCAAGTTTAGCCACAAATCGCGTAAACCTGAAACCCTGAAACCCTGAAACCTGATTTTACCACAAATCGCGTAAACCTGAAACCCTGAAACCTGAAACCTGAAACCTGAAACCTTGAAACCTGAAACCTGAAACCCTGAAACCAGAAACCCTCATTTCCCAAATACGATCCCCCGAGGGCTACTCCCCGCCGCCGTAAACCAGGCTTCTGCGCCACTGCCGTCCGGGTTGGCCCGCATGATGCGGCCTTTGTTCCGGTCGCCCCAGTAGATTTTCTGGCCAATTGGCTCGTAGGCAAGGCCATACACTATACGGGAAATCCCCGTGGCGAGTGTCGCAACATCTGTGCCGTCGAACTTGGCCGATTTCAGGTGAATGTCTCCGCTGGCAACATACTGATCGAAGTAGATGCGGTTGTTGGCTACGATCAGGCTGCCGCCTTCCACCAAGGGGATGATTTCGGCTTCCCCGGTTCCATCCAGGCCTTTTTTCCAAAGTCCGCCGTTGTAATTTAACCAAAACAGGGTTCGGGAAACTGGGTCAATGCCGATGCCATCGGGGTCATTGGCCTGCCCGGTAACGAATTGCTCGAACTGCGCTTCATCGTTGCTGCCCATGTCGCCCCGTTGGATGCCATTGCCGGTATCCCAGTAAAGCTTGTTTTGGGCATAGTCGATGCTCATGGCATTTGGACTGTCAAGGCCACTGCGGAACACTTGCTGCCCGGAGCCATCGGGGTTGCACAGGTAAATTTTTCCCGCGTCATAATCGCTGATAAACAACTTGTTGCGCACCGAATCATAGGTCATGCCGTAGGATGCTTGCAACCCGGTGACGGGCAAAACTTCCATCACGGGAGCCAAGTTGTTGAGCAAGCCGGAAAACACCTGGCCGCCATCGGTAAAAAAAACAGGGATACCCGTTGCCGCCGGATCTTTGATCACGATGGTTTTGGACGTTTCCTTGATTTCTGCAGAAGCGGAAGTGACGAGGGTCATTTTGACCAGATAAACCCCTGCCAACGCAAACAAATGACTTGGGCTAGCCTCGCTGGATGTTTTGCCATCCCCAAAATTCCAGATGTAGGTCACGTTTCCAGCCCTTTCCGGTATGATGGAGGTATTTGTGAAAGCAACCGTAGCCGGGGCAAATCCATTGTTGCCAATGCTAAAGGTAAATAAAGGTACCGTGCTGGCTGGCGGCACCGGGAAATCATCCTTTTTACAACTTGTGTAAAAAAGTACGCCCACTAAAAGCAGCAAAATTCTGTTCATCGTCTTATTGTTTTAAAGCAATTCCCCTTGGACTCGTAAGGCCGGAAAGGATCGTCTCCGGGCTGGAGCCATCCAGGTTGGCACGCATGAGCTTATTGCCGTCGCGTGACGACCAGTACAATTTGTTGGCACTGTAATCGATCAACATACCATATATACGGTCTCCGCTGGCATCAATCGTGACTGGCGCTGTGCCGTCCAAATTTACCTGCCAAAGCTTATTGGCATTCTGATCGTCGTAATACAATTTGTCATTTACCGTATCAATCAAAATAGCATAGCCATAAGTGCCCGTCAGGAGTTTCGCAACGTTGGTGCCGTCCATATTGGCCACGTAAAGGTCCTCAATATTCACATCATAGAAATACATCTTGTTGTTTTCCGGGTCGAGGGCGATGGCCCGCATATTTCCCCCAGGAATATTCACCAGACCAATTTGAGGGGAAGAGCCATCGAGGTTGGCACGGGACACGTTGCCCGCGTTGTCTACCCAATACACTTTTCCACCGGCGGGATCAACTGCCACGCCATAAGGGTCGTTAATACCCGTGGCTATGGCAGTTAGTCCCGTACCATCAGGGTTCATGCGCCAGATATTTCCAGCATCGGCCAGCTCAAAATCGCTGAAGTAAATTTTGTTGTTGACCGCATCAAAGGCCATGCCAGCACCGCCTTTGCCGGTAATATCCAACACATTGCTGGCAGTGTTCGTGCTCAAGGCAACCTTTTTGATGGCAGAAGTAGCACCGTATTCCATAAAGAACAAATCCTTCACCACAGGCGCTCCGGCCACAGTAATGGTTCTTGATGTGGTGCTTTCACCTACGGCGCTTATGGCTTTCAGCGTCACCGTATAGCTGCCGCCACTGGCATAAGTAAACGTTGGACTGGCAACCGTGGAAGTTGAGTTGGCTGCATCGCCAAAAGACCAGAGGTAAGATGCGGCACCTTTGGAGCCATTGGTAAATTGCACCGGGGTATTGGCCACCAAACTGGCGTCATTTTCCACGGTAAAGCTGCAAAGCGGCAGTACTTTGACCACCGAAATGGCGGTGTTGGCACCTCCGGCACCTGTGGCAACCATGGTTACCGTGAAATTGGCGGACGTCGAATACGATTTTTTCGGAGAAACTTCCGTAGCGGTCGTTCCATCGCCGAAGCTCCAGGTGTAAGAAGTCGCTTCTGTGGAGGTGTTGGTAAATTGCACCTCTTCATCTACCACCACTGTCAGGTTGCTGACGTTGAAGGATGCGCCTGGTTTGATGGGGTCTTCTTCTTTCTTTTTACAGGCGTTCAACACTGCAATACCAAGTAGGAACAAGAGCAAATAGGATTTTTTCATGGTTAAAGTTTTATGTTAAAAGTAGTTTGCCGTTGATGAAACAACGGCGTGTAAATGGTTGAAATGATACAATTATGTGCTCAGTTTGCCAAGCTCAGCATTTCGATACTGCTTAGCTTTGGCAAAGCAATGGATCAATATTGTTTTGTCAAAAGTCAGTTGCCAATGTTGTTAAAAACAGCATTTCCAACTATATTTTGGAATTGCGTCAAATTTGTCAACTTGAAAAAAAGTTGACAAATACTCACTCCGCTCAATCCAATAAATATTTGCCATAATAAATCCAGCTAAAAATCTACCGTCAAGATATCCTTCGATTTTAGTGCTGAAACACGCCTACCAAAATATCTTCCACACCGTCAACCGTCCACCGTCAAAGTTCAATACCCCGTATTCTGATACATCCCCGGATTCGTATTCGTCAACAATTCGCTCAAGGGTATGGGGAACAAGGTTTGATTGACAGAATTTACGGTAATTAACACCGCAACTGCCCGGCCTGTGCGCACAAGATCGAACCAGCGATGGCCTTCAAAGGCGAACTCCAGTCGGCGCTCCGCCTCAATGGCGCTGAGCAAGGCCGTGGGCGTGTTTGCGCTGGTGCCAGCCAAATTGGCCCGGGAGCGGACGGTATTAAGGTCGCTTTGAATTTGTGTCACATCGCCCCCCAATTGCGCTTTTGCTTCTGCACGGATCAGGTACATTTCCGCCAGGCGCAACACGATCACGTTGTCGGCGCCCGTGCTGAGGTCGTCGTATTTGATCGCATAAGGCTGCCCGCCCGTGAAAGCGATGGAGGCTGCAAATCTTTCGTCATCTGGGGTGAATTTGCTAATCAGGTCGTCTGATGGTGCCACCTCCCGGCGGCCATTTAGCGTCAACGGAAAGTTGTATTCGGCGATGCGGTTTCTGTCCAAGGCGGTATAATCAATTTCAAAAATCGATTCTGAGGTTGCCTCTGCCGTAAATACATCGGCGAAATTGTCTTTCAATTGGTATCCGCCTTCACTGATAACCTCGGTCGCTTCATCGATGGCTTTTTGGTAGTCTTTTTGGTACAGGTACACGCGGGCGAGCAGTGCATGGGCGGCATAGCGCGAGGCGCGGATTTTGCTCCCGCCGGCAGGCAGGTTCTGGGCTGCGAAGTTCAGGTCGTCTAT
>JBBRWA010000343.1:0-5581 GCA_038246345.1 Chitinophagales bacterium | reverse complement strand
CAAACTATCTACTTCTTTCATCACTCCAACAGTATCCACCACCTGCGCGAATACAAACCCTGGACAACAAATACATAAAATAACAAAAAAGTGTTTCATGGAGAATTTTGGTTTTGATAATGTTATTACATATTTTGATCGTGTGAAAGTAGCAACCCTACGCCACATATTATAACTATAGGTAAGTGTTTTGAAAAAAAGAGGATTATGGATCATTTTGAGGGGTTTGTGTGGAAATAACCTAAAGAAACATTTAATTTTGTTGCATAAATAGTCATCTAGTGGGCACACCAGAATGCTTTTACTCGAAGAGGCAAGGGCAAACATGCAGGACAAGGTCGCGTAAATGAAGGTTTTGTCGGATCAGGGGTTGACGCAGGAGATGGTAGCAATATCAGTAGGTTTGGACAAAGTGAACAATTGCAAGTAAAAGTTCGAGAGCGATGGATTGGACAAATATTAGGATAAACACACGTACCAAACGTGGCATAAATTAAAATAGGGGCAAACGAACTACAAGTCGCTGCCCCAGTCATAAAAATCCAGATATTAATTTTTTACCGCAGAAAGTTGCGCTGCAGAGGATTTCACCTTCTCCACCAATTGCTGCTTCAAACCGTAATTGTTCAAGAAACCTTTCACGATCTCATAGGGCAACATCATGAGTACCATGCCAAAACGAATTGTGCCAAATACCAGGGCGAACAAAAACTTGTTGAAGAACAGGTTGCTCAGGCTGCTGGACCAGATGGTAATTCCAGAAAGCGTTTCATTCATTTGATCCAGTCTGCGGACAATAAAAGGCTCGCGGTAGCTGCCTTTAAACAACTGACGGTTGGCCATGTACCTCGGCTGAAACTGAGAGAAATGGTATGCTACTCCCATCAGGAGTGTCGGGATGGCCAAAATCTTGAATCCAAAGACAAAGAACACGGCGCCTGAAATAAATGGAACCTTGCGCAGGTACGGATAACCCGCAAAATGCCTTTTCTCCATGTCGCGCACGAGCTCGTCCAGTTCGGTCAGAGGCTTTCCAATGGCTTGATTGGAGCGATCGTACAAGTTGCGCACCCATTCGAGGTGAATCTTGGCATGCTCAAGATGAACCTTTTCCGTTGGGACCGAAAAATTTTCCTTTTCCGGATGTTCAAGCCAGCTGTTGGTAGCCTGGTACAGGTGCGCTATAGAAAGTTGTTCATTTAGATTCTCCTCACGAACTCCTGCTTGATAGGCCTGCTCCATGAGTGCCAACCCTTCGTTTTCAAGGTTAATATTCTTGCTTTCGATACCCTTCTTGTTGAGTTGACGACCCACACAAGCCATGTAAAGGTTATTTCCTGGCTCTAAGCGGCGGGCACTTTGGTATTGGTTAAGGGATTTTTGGATATCCTCCTGATGATCATAAGCATTCCCAAGTTTGAAAAATGCTTCTGCTTCGTGCGGACGAATAGATACTGCCTTTTCATAATTTTCAACGGCCTTGGCGCCGTTTCCCATCCGCAGGAATATGTCGCCATTAAGCAAGTACGCATCAAAGTCGGCGGGGTCCATGGAAATAAGTTGCTGAGTTTTTTGAAGCGCTTCGGAAAAATTGTCTTGATCGAGGGCTGTGCGGATATCCTGGGAGAGTTGCGATTTCATATGTTTAGGTTTTTGAAACAGACAGACCATTGGCTTTCGGTAAACGTCCTACGTTTTCCGGATGTGTGAGGGGCCGCCTTGTTGATGGTGAAATTATGGATAGAAGATGCTTTGGTTTTCTGATGTTTATTCGCGGGGAGCGTTACTTGAATTGTCCTTCCACTTTTGTTCCTTCGGCTCCAGTAATTTCGATGGCTACACCGGCCCGATCCTGATCAAGCGCTTCGGCGATTGCATTGATGTCGCCTGAGTGTTGTATTTCGAAACGAGCAATGCCGTTGCTCAGGCTTCTTGTAACACTTTTTATCTGCTTGATGCTTTTGAGGTAGGTCTCTGTTTTGCTTGCCGAGGAGAAGGTGGCATTGCTCAATACAATTTCCGATATCTGTTCTCCTTTATTGCTCCCACCGCCGATGGCAATGCCTTTTGCCTCGCAAAGCGCATTGATAAAATATGCGCTCATCTGTGTGCCGGCATTGCGTAATGCGGTTTTACCAGCCACCAATTCAGAGTTGTCAAGCCCCCCTGCATGTTTACCGTCGGCGCCGAGAATTTGAGCGTTGCGTGTGCTGACAGCTCGCGCTTCGACGCGGGCACGGCAGGTTTGCATGCCGTTTTGCATACCTGTGCTTTCGCTGAACGCTTCCCCGAATATAATGATGTCTGCACCAAATCGGGCGCCGATCTTAGAAGCGGCAGCGGCATCTTGGTTTTTGATGGCGTTCGCCAGTTCGTCACTGTTACGGATGATCTTATAAACACTGGGGTCAATAACTTTAAAGCCAGCACCGATGAGGTTTTTGATGATTTCAGTTTCTCCAGCCGGATCTGGTACTGCACGGCTGATGTGCACCTCAGGAATAATCACCATAATACTCGGTCCGTTACCACCTTGGGTCAGTGGGCAAGTATTTCGATCGTACTTCGCCGCAGCTTCACTTGCTTTGGGCTTGTAGGATTGTATGAGTTCTTTTTGTCCAACGATAAGCCCGACTGCCTCCAAGATGGCTTTTTCGACCGCATCTTCCATTGCCTGGCTACCGAAGTTCGCGATGTCGGTGTTGAACACACGCACCTCTGGCTTCGTAACTTTTTTATTGATAGATTCCGACCAAAGCACTTCACGGGTCTGCGGATCGGTAATTTTAAGGATAAAACCGATGTTTGCAGTAATGCTGCCGACACCCAGGACGTGTATTTTCTCGTCGTTGTACTCTGTTATCTCACCGGTAGTAATGAGTTGGGCGCCTTTCATTTTGCCTGCTTGAGGCCCTGAATCATCGGTAGCACCGCTTTGATTGAGCTTTACTTCACCCATATTCAATTTATCAAGACTTTCCAGTACATTGAAACATTCTGTTTGACCGAGGGCGTTGGCGAGCATGGAAGCCAGCTCATTGCCTACAACACCTTGAGCTTTGGCGCTTGTGATATCAAAACTGGCGACCGTTATCCGCGGACGCTGTTCACGTGGCAGACCCTTGCAGGTGGCGGTTACTTTTTCAACTTTATTTTTTTGAGCGAAAGCCGAAGGGATCGCACAGATCTGAAGGAGACAGACAAAAAACAGGAGACTGATGGTTTGAATACGCATGACATTTATTTATTTTAAAAAATTTTGATTGTGTGGAGATGATTTGTTGGTTAGAGGGAGTATGGTGCGGAAGACGTAACCTGACAGGATGATTTTTTTTCAAAAATTTAAAAACCGTTCAAGCATTTCATTTTTTTTAAGAAAACCTTTCTGTTGAGCAGTCTACCATAAATGAACCCGGCCAACAGAAATGCATTTGTATGTAAGAGCCAAAGGCGTGAAAAAGCGTAACCTGTTTTGAAAAAAAAATGCTAAAAAACCTTTTCTTTAGGTTTTTGAAAAATAAGTTGACCAAGTAGGTTACGCATCATTGTTAAAAAGCCTCTTATCCATGAGCCAATCTTTTACTGACCAACAAATTATCGAGTCCTTCAGATCTGGGGGCCTGGCTCGCGAAAAGGCCTGGGAGTTTGCGTATAAAAATTGGCGCGACCGGGTTATCGGCACAATAGTCAACAAAGGCGGCACTAGTGACGAGGCAAAAGAATCCTTGCAGGAAGCATTCATGGCATTCGAGCAACGGGTGCGACGGCCTGATTTTGTTTTACAACATCGGCTGTCCACTTATTTCGTGTCGTGTGTGTATCGGGTGTGGGCCAAAAAAAAGAAAGAAAGGAAAATGGAAATCATTGAGTTGGAAAGCAAACATGTGTCAGACTTTGTGGAAAGCGCGGAAATGGATATCGCTCAAACCGATCTGGCTCGTTTGTTAGACGAAACGCTTGCGCTCCTTGGAGAGCGATGCAAGTCAATACTTCGCCATTTTATGAACGGTTTCAGTATGAAAGAAATAGCTGAAAAAATGGATTTTTCCGGTGGTGAGCAGGTGGCCAGGAATGAAAAGCGCAAATGCATAGAGCGTTATGAAAATTACCTGTACGAACATCCGGATATTTTACAACACATTCAAAATCAAAGAAATGGCTGATAAAAATCTACACGACACCATAGAAAAGTATCTCCTAGGCGAGTTAATTCCCTCCGAGCGAGAACAACTTGAAGCAGATATTGCCATAGATGCCAAACTTTTCAAACAGGTAGAAATACAAAGGTTAGCACTGTTGGGCATACGGCGTCTTGCCGCCGCCGATATGTATGGAAATTTTGATAAGTGGGACAAAGAAATAGATACGCCTTCTTCACCTTCGCCTCCTGCGGAAACAAAGACTACTGGCAAAGTCTGGATATGGGCTTCTACCACCTTGCTCTTGCTTTTGTTAGCGGGAGCAATTTGGCATTTTGGGGAAATAAAAAAAATAAAGAATACCCAGCAGCAGGAAAATCAGGAAATTGCTCGGCGTGACTCAATCATAATGGCGTTAAGAGCTGAATTTCAACAAAAAGAGGAAGAGCTGTCCGATCTTTTAAAAAGGACAGAACTTGGCAAAGACTCGACTTTGAACGCAGAAATCAAACGCTTGCGGGAAGAACTCGATCAAAAAGACAAGGCAATGCGTGCATTGGAAAGCCGTAACACACAAGGGAGTCGGCAATTTGCGATGCAATTGGCTCAAAAATCAAATATGAGTACCCGGGGAGATATAGGCAGCGACGATCCGACGCTTGCTGCGGCCAATAAAGCCTACAACAACTCGAAATTTGAGGAGGCGATTCGACTTTTGAACAGTATTCCAAAAAATGACCCCCGGCAAGCACAAGTTGTTCAATTAATGCCTTATGCTCTCTTTTATGCACAACGTTTTCAGCAAGCCATTCCGGTATTTATAAATTTGTGGGAGCAGGATCCTGATTTTGAAGCAATGAATGCTCAAGGATATTTGCTGTTGTGCTACATCGCCGAAGGAAAAAGTTTGGAGGCTCGCCAGATGAGACTTACGATCTTGCAAAATCCTAAGCACAAATATTATAAATGGGCAAATGAGGCGACAAGTATTCTTAAAAGCAAGTAGGAACCTTTAATTTAGTCAACTATTTTAGTGCATTCCAATTATTACAATCAAAAAAACCCTAAAGTAAAACATCTACCATAATTTATTAATTCATAAAATATTTATATACAATGTTTTATTAGTCAAAATCTTAATCCCTCCCTCTCCGCCAAAAGCCCTGCAGCGTTGCTGCGGGGCTTTTTTTGTGGGTTTTGGGGTAGCCTAAAGGTTTATAAAACGTGGTAGATTTCGCCCCACCATCACTTTTCGTCATCAAATCCAATCCATTTCGGTTTGGTTTTGTTTTAATACCTAAATTACCACCATGAAACTTACCGCTCTCCTCCTCCCCATCCTACTCCTCGCCTGCACCAGCCCGCCTGCGCAGACCGAAAAAGCCACCTCCCTGCCCCCGGCAAACGCAACCAACTACTGGTACCAGGGGCTCGCCGAACTT
>JBBRWA010000342.1:0-5609 GCA_038246345.1 Chitinophagales bacterium | reverse complement strand
TGCGGCGGAAACCAGGTAAAACCTTGCTCCTCGTAACTGTACACAATCCATTCTCCTGTAGCGTATTTCCAATAGATCGCCTGCAAGGACATCACAGCCGCCGCAACCACCACGGCAAGGCTGATTTTGGGAAATTGCCCTTTGAAAAAACGAAAACGATCCCGCACTGCGGCCATGGAGCCAAGCCCCCAGAGCACTGGTATCAAGACGGAGATAATCTCCGTCGGCCGGGTCAACGTAGCCCAACCGACCAACAACCCGATGATGGCTGCCTTGCCAAAAGTCGGTCGCTTGTAGAACTGTATGGTGCTGAAAATCAGGATGCTGTACAGGGTGAACAACCAATTATGGGTCATCGCGCCCGTGATGCCTGCGTATTCCAGATAATTGCTGCCAAACACCAGACTGACCAGAACTGCCGCCACAATGCCTTCCGAAAAATACAGCAGCAGCACCCGCCTTAGAAACCACAGCCCCAGCAAGGCCACCAACAAACTGCCCCAACCGATAGCCGCCTGATAGGGCCTGGAAAAACCATCCGCAGGGTATCCCAACGGCTCCGCCAACACGTTGGCGGTCACAAACCAGGGCAGAAATTGCAGGGCCTGACCCATCGGGTATTTCATCACGTAATTGCCGGATGGATGCTGGATGGCCTGCCCCATGCCGGGGCCCGGATGGTATTTCTCCGATACCGCATCCCACCAGTTCAATTGCTTTATATCCTTGTAAATCAAAGCCGCTGGCAAATACAGGTAATAGCCCGACACGTCCCAACTGATCGTGGCTTCCGTGTTGGATTGCTTCCATTTTGGGTAATAAAACACCGAGGAGGCGATGAGGAGGGCGGCAGAGAGCCAGAAGGCGTAGCGGGACATAGGGATGGAGGGCTGAGGAGATGAAGGGATGGGATAAATATCTTTGCTTTCCCTGACATTGACAAATTTAGGGCGTAATATCATTTCAACTGCCTGAGCGCCGATGATCATTGGGCGAAGAAAAAGCCAGGCAAATATTTACCTTAATGTGTTTTTTTCCGCTTCCAAAAGCTCATTTTACGTTTTATGGTTTGAACTTTTTCTTTGTCAATCAAACCGGAATACACCCCTATAAACAGGACAATCCAAAACAGCCCTTTTATCAGGAAGAAAAGAAATCCCGCTATTCCAATATCTTTTAAGAATTCCATTTATTTTGTAAATATTATTGCCCGTTATTACATTCAGTTTCTAATTCGTCAAATATCAAAATATTAGAATCGAACCCTTTGTTTACCTCGTCGGCCCATTCGTCTTTTTGGACAATCCTGATGGATTGTATGCTTTCCTGCATGTTGTCAAAATCATACATCCTGCCGGTGGAAGGCACCATTTTTTTCATCATCTGTCCGCCAAACATAATAGCCAAATAGTTCAGGTAAATATGTGGCAAAGCTTCTTCATAAGATAAAGAGCCGAGGTAATCCACATACGCTTTGGTACTGCCTAAAATAGTATCGGCATGATATCCCTGAGACTTCAATTCTTCCATGTCTTGCAGAACGTACTCAGTTCTTTTCAACCCGCTATGTGGCAATCCGATACTTTCAATGGCTTGAAAAATTTGCAATTGTTGGTTGAGGTACAATAAATACTCACTTTTACGGAGCAGACCTCTAAACATTCTTGCGTTAAATGGCATTTTTTCAGCCTGCTTGTGCTTTTCGCTGGTAGCTTCTTTTAATGGTAACATCTTGTTTTTGATTAAATTCGGGGCAAAGGTAGAATTAATCTAAATAACAAGAAGCCTGTGACAAAAAAAATTGCACTAAGTTACCCACATTGGCCTCACGCCAGCGGTCGTTGCTGCGCTAGGAAAGCGCTGTCGTCTCCTGGCGACCAGCGTGTAAATAGTTATCCTTGTGCTATATTTGCCAGCCTATTCTTTACCATTTCAAATCCTTTTCACCCAAATCTTCAAAACTATGCCCAACGCAACTTTCAAAAATTTCAAGATATCCATCCCTTTTCTCGGCCTAGAAGGCAACTGGGAAGTAGACGACCAACAACGCAAGGCCGCCTGGGAAATTTATGTGGAACTGGTGACCCGCGTCACCGTCGTAGCATTGAAAAAAGAAGAGGGCATCCTTCGGGAAGCCATGAACTCCTTCTACTCCCTTTTCAACACCACCCGAGAGATACTCAAGCGCTATGGCCCCACCATCGCCGTGGCGGCCGATGAAAAAGACATGACCCTGGGCCATATCGCCGTGGGCGTGCTCAACAAAGTGCTGCGCCCCCTGCTGGCCAAATGGCACCCCATCCTGGAAGAATATGAAAACAATCGACCCAAAAATGTTTCCGTGGCGGCCCACGAGCGGAAATGGGAACACGCCGCCGCGCTGCGGGCAGACATTGAAAAAGTGCGGGCTGACTTGACGGTTTATGCGGATGTGCTTGCGAAGGTGAGCGAGGTGAGCAAATTGCATTGAATTTCGTAGTGCCTTGTGAAACACATTCAACCAATTCCCTTTATGCAGCAGGAAAATCCAACCCAAATCTTTATCAGCTACCGGCGCGACGACACCGACAGCGAAGCCTTAAATATTTTCTTCGCGCTGGAAAAAGCTTTTGGCAAAATTGTTTTTAAGGATAATTTCTCTATAAAACCAGGCGAAAACTGGGAAAAAACCATCCTAGATGGGTTAAAAAATGCCAAGGTGTTATTGGCCGTCATCGGGAAAAAATGGATGGCCCTTGATGAGAAAAGCCGTCGGAAAATAGACCTCGAAGACGATTGGGTGCGCTTAGAAATTCATTCCGCCTTAGAAATGGGCAAAATAGTGATCCCACTGTTTGTTGACGGCGCAACGCCACCCAGCAAAGAATCATTCCAGCACCCAAACCTTGTCGTGATACAGGAAAAATTCCCTTCCCACCAAGGAATACACGTCAATTCCCGCCAACTCGACCAAGCGCTGCACAAACTCATCGGCGAAGACCTGCCTAAATATGGCATTCAACGCTTGCCACCTGAACCGGGGATAGTGCCAGCAGCCATAGACCTGCTCGCCGACTACCCCCTCAACATCTCCCTCGGCAAAGACAAGCTGCCAGCACCATACGTGGGCCTGAGACCGTTTGATACGACCGAATCCTTCTTGTTTTTCGGGCGAGACCAGGACATCCTGAGGCTGATAAAAAAGCTGGAATCAGACAGCAGCGACAAAAAAATCATCCTGTATCACGGGTGCTCTGGAGTGGGCAAATCGTCGCTGCTGCTGGCGGGACTGGTGCTGCGCCTGAAAAACCAAGGCTGGGATGTGCCCAAGCCCCGGCGGCGGAAAAAAGAAGTTGGCGCTCCACAACATCTATTGGATTTGATAGAAAACTCTGAAGCCGCCCAACCCAGGCTTTTGGTGCTCGATCAGTTGGAGGAAATCTTTTCCAACCCCAGTGCTGAACCCGAACAAGAAATCGCCGACTTTCAAAAAGCCCTGGCCCAATTCTATCAAGTATGTGACAATGCCCGACTGCTGCTAAGCTTTCGCAGCGACTATTTCACCCAAGTCAGAAAAATACTCGACGACATTGATTTGCCCTGGGACGAGATGGAACTGTTTCCGTTAGACCGCGAAACTGTGCTGCAAGCCATTACCGGCGTAACGGAAAAACCCCAATTAAAAGCGTTGTACAACCTGCAATTCGATCCGCCGGGCCTACCGGAGGATATTCGGGACGATGTCTTGAAGGATAAAAACTCCTCCCACGTCACGCCGCTGCTGCAGTATCAATTAGAAAAATTATTCGGGAAAGCGGCACCGGACTGGGCTGCAACAAAAGAAAGCCCTCGCGTCACCATCACAGCGGCACATTATTCCGAGGATTTCCGCAAAGACAACCTCGAACGCATGCTCGACGCTGAGTTTGAGGAGCTGCAAAAAGACTGGAAAACCCACACAGAAAGTGGCCTTGCCTTAGATGTGCTACATCAATATATTACCGACCAGGCAACCGCCGGCAGCAGGAAAGATGCCGATATCTGGGGCTTGTACGAGCATATTTCCGACTTCCCTGCCTTTTTTGACTACTTGAAAAACCGCCGTTCCCTGCTTATCGGCAACCGGACGGAGGAAGGCGAAGCGCCCGGCGCACGCCTCGCGCACGATTCTTTGGCACCGCTGCTGCTCGCCCGTTTTCGCGATGCCGATGCGCCAGGGCAGCGGGCGTGGCAGATTCTGGAGACAAAACAAAAAGACATAAAAAAAGGACTGAGGCCTACTTTGCTCGCCCCAGACGATTTGGAAATCGTCGAAAAAGGCCGCACCGGTATGCGTTCCATACCGCTTTTAGAGGGTTTGATTGCCGAAAGCGAGCAGGAAAAACAACTCCGGGAAGCAGACCTCCGGGAAAAAACAGCCCAAATATTCGACGGCTACGCCGATGTTGGCATCGACCTAATTGCTTCACTTGATCATAAGAAGGCATTGGAAAAAATGATGCTCGCCGTGCAATGGGACATCAATTTTGAGTTGAAAAAACAAAAACTACAAGCCCCCCTCGAAGAACTGCTCTTTTTCTTTGCCGAAGGCGGTATAAACTTCGATTTGGCCAGAAAATCTGCCGAATTGTTGAATACGTTGGCATCCGATGAAACCTTTCAGGCTGTATTGAAAAAATGCGTTGACGAAGGTTGGAATGACCGGGATAAATTCAAACCCCTCCTGAAAAGCTTGCCTTCATTCGAAGTCTTGATGGCCCGCTATTACCCAGAAATGATCCCAATCCCCGGCGATACCTTCACCATAGGAAGCCCAGAAACAGAAAAGCCCCGATATGCTGATGAACTTCAACACGAGGTTGCCTTGGACTCCTTCAAATTGGCATCAACACCCGTCACCTTCTACCAATATGCCTTGTATTGCGAAGCCAATGAAAAAAGCATCGTCAGCATGACGCCTTCCTGGGGGCGCTTCGGCGACCACCCGCTGGTGAACATCAACTGGTATGATGCGGCAGCTTTCTGCAACTGGCTGAGCGCGCACCAGGGATTGAAGCCCTGTTACGACATAAAAAAAGAAAGAGACAGCGATAAAAACAACCAGATGCCCAATGACTATCAAAAATGGCTCGTGGAGCTTGACAAAAAAGCCAATGGCTTCCGATTGCCGACCAGTGCCGAATGGGAATTCGCCGCACGCGGCGGCACCAAAAAACAAAGCTTTAAATACGCCGGCAGCGATGATCCGAACGAGGTTGGCTGGTATTGGGAGAACTCGGGCGACAAACCGCTGTCGGGAACCTGGGAGAACAGCAGGGTGCTCGACAACAATGGCCGCACCCACCCCGTAAAAGAAAAAGCCGAAAAAGGCATCGGGCTGTACGACATGAGCGGCAATGTATATGAATGGTGCTGGGACTGGTATGACGAGGCGTATTACGCCGCCTGCAAAGAAAAAGAGCCCGTTAAAAAGCCCTTTGGGCCCGAAAGCAGCAAATCGGGTCGTGTGTTGCGTGGTGGCGCTTGGAACAGCTATGATATCAGTTGCCGGGTGGCGGTTCGCTACTGGAATGTACCCTACGACAGGGACAGCACAGTGGGGTTCCGGTTGGCTCAGGACTAACCTTACC
>JBBRWA010000341.1:0-5621 GCA_038246345.1 Chitinophagales bacterium | reverse complement strand
TCATCAAAATGGTGTCGATGTAGGTGTACTCCTGCTGCAAGGCATCGTACAATGCATCAAACTGGTTGGCTGAACGACCCAACCGCTCCGCATAGCGGCTAAACCCAAAATGCGGATCCACACATTCTTGAATCAAGTCCGACAAATCTTCCAGATACAGCGTGGCCAAATGTTTGGCTTTGTCCTGGCTGCCCAAGGCACCAAACGCCCAATCCAGATCGTCCAATTGCTCAAAACGCGATGCTTCCGGTAAAAAACCGTCCTGACAAATCAAATGCGACATTGTGGGATTCTTGCCTTGCAGAAACAAGATGACCGCGTCAATGGTCTGAATATAATGTTCTTTCAGTGCAATGATACGTTGTGCATTCGCTGAAAAAACGGGGGTATCCGGACCGACTTGTTGGAATAAATCCGTCAAACCTTGCCTCGAAAACAAAGCCAGGATTACCTCAATACCCAAATCGGCCTGGAAGGAAGGGATGTTTTTCGTGTTCAGAAAGCCTTTCAAATACGCCGTTGCTGGGTACGGGGTATTCAATTGGGTAAAAGGTGGCGTGATCAGGAAGACTTTTGGCTGCAAAACAGGCGATTTTGAACGGTGAAAGTACGGATACCTTCAACTTTTACCGAGCTCCTTTGTTGGAACGGCCATAATAAGGTCATTGACCAACTATTTTTACCACAAATTAATACCTACCACGTTGCTTACATAGACCACATAGAAAGGTGTACATTTAGTCGGCTATGTAATTTATGTGCGCTATGTGGTAAATAAACGCCACGTGGCAATTCATTTCAAACTTGTATTCTCCTTGTCGCCAAAAATCAAAATTGCCTTTTTTGCGGAAATCCTGATCGAGGACTTCGATGGTGCATCACGTACCATGTTCCAGTTGATCAAAAGGATACCGAAGGATCAGTTCGAATTCCTGTTCATCTGTGGTGTCGGTCCTGAAAGCATCGAAGGATTTGAATGTATGCGAATTCCTGCCTTTACCATTCCGATCAACAAGACCTATAAAATGGCTGTTCCCTGGTTTTCTGGCAGCCGGATACGGAAAAAAATGCAGGAGTTTCAGCCCGATGTGGTGCATATTGCAACACCTTCCCTTTTGGGTGAGTTTGCCTTGAAATATTCCACCCAACATAAAATTCCAGTGCTGAGCATTTACCACACCCACTTTATCTCCTACATCGATTATTACCTTAAATCGAGCCCGCGCTTGGCTGGTTACTTGAAAAAAGTGGTCGCCAAAAGCCAAAAATCATTTTACAACGGGTGCACACGGGTATACGTACCCTCCGAGGAAATGCGCACGGCGCTCTTATCCTGGCAGGTGGATGACCATCGTTTACAGCATTGGGCAAGGGGTATCGACACACAATTGTTTTCTCCGACAAAAAGAGATGCCGCTGCCATGCAAAACATAACGGGTAATACCCTACCCGTTGTGTTGTTTGCCAGCCGCTTGGTTTGGGAAAAAAACCTGGAAACGCTGTGCCGCATCTACCAATTAATACAGGATAAAAAACTGCCTTGTAATTTCATGGTAGCAGGCGACGGTGTAGCCATGGAAGCCTGCAAAAAACGCATGCCCAAGGCCATTTTTACGGGAACGGTAGACCACGAGCAGCTCTCTGTGTTGTATGCCTCCTCCGATATTTTCCTATTCACCTCCATTTCGGAATCTTATGGGAATGTCGTACTGGAAGCCATGGCTTCCGGATTGCCTTGCGTAATTGCGGATGGCGGCGGCTCCAGAAACTTTATCCAGCAAGGCAAAAACGGCTTCCTCTGCCAGCCAAACGAACCCACAGATTACCTGGAAAAAATTGAAAGCCTGCTGAACGACCCACAATTACACCAGAAATTCTCCTCAGCGGGCATCGCCTACGCCGCAACCTTCAGCTGGGACGACCTCGCCACCACTTATTTCCAAGACCTCGCCCAACTAAAAACCGCCCCTAAAGTACAATTATCAAATTAACTCATTTCAAATTAAACCTCATTGCCAACTATTATCACATTAACCTCATTATCAAATTATCACATTAAATCCAAATGAAATCCTACATCAAAGTCGCCCTTTTCATCCTTGTGCTGCTCTTGCTGGGTTTCTTTATTCGTGCCACGGATTGGTCAGGCGTTGTAGCCTCTGTGCAACAAGTAGGTTTCAAATTCCTGATCTTGATGTTCACCACCTTCGTCTCAGCATGGCTGGGTGTTTTGTGCTGGCGCTATTGCTTGCCTCAAAAGGCAAACACGGTCTCAGGCTGGCAACTGTTTTGGATTCGGATGATTGGTGAAAACATCGCCATACTCAATCCAACCAGCGTTATTGGTGGCGAGGCGGCGAAAATTTACATGCTCACCGAACTGGGCATCGAAAAGCGACAGGCACTGCATTCCATTCTGCTTTCAAGGGCCATTACCATTATCAGCCAAATTATGATGCTGGTCATCGCAGGAATATTCTTTTTAAGCCTGGCTGCCGACGATTTTTCATGGCCAAACATCCATTGGAGTTGGTTGCTGGGCCTACCCGTTGCCGTTGTTTTAGCGTCATTACTGCGGCAGAATCCAACTTTTAGAAAAACCATGAAACGCTTTTTTGTGCGTGTTGGCTTTTTAGAATTTTATCAAAAAATACGTGTATTTCTTCGGGAGTTGTGGCAAGAACTGCGCGTGTTTTACCGTGAAAATCGGCGCGCCATGTTTTTGTCCTTCCTGTTTTGCAGCCTTCACTGGATCGTCGGCTCCCTGGAATTTTACTTTATCTTATTGTTTTTAGGGGTAAAAACGACAATAGCCAAGGCTTTGCTGGTCGATATGGGTGTTATTGTTTTCAAAACAGCAGGAGGATTCATTCCCGGCCAAATCGGGGTGGAAGAATATGGCAACAAAGTCATGCTGGCCATCATTGGAATCGCAGGAAACACGATTTGGATCACGGCCTCTGTGTTGCGGCGTGCACGGCAATTGTGCTGGATTGTCTTGAGTTTTCTGGTCTATTTTTTTTATTTCCGGAAAAAGTCCGACATTTTTCAACAACCACAAGGCTAGATGGAAATCCTTTTCATTACCCACAAATACCCGCCTTCCATTGGTGGCATGGAAAAACAAAGCTTTGAACTCACGCAGCGCATGCATAAACATGCCATCGTGCACCTTCTTTGCTGCGACGGCTCAGAAAGCAAATTGCGTTTCTTTTGGTCCCTAAAATCCCGGATTCGGGAAAAAATCCGCCAAAACCCCGGTATCTCCATCTTGCATTTTAACGACGGCCTGGCTGCTGCCTTTTGTTCCGGTGCCGAGGATTTCCCAGAATTGAAACGCAGTGTAACGCTCCACGGCCTGGACGTGGTTTTTCCGAACGCCACCTTTCAGAAAAAGATACTACCGCGATTTAATAATTTCCAATCCATCATTGCCGTAAGCCAAGCAACGGCGCATGCTGCCATCCAACGCGGCTTGAACCCAGATAAAGTAGTGGTTATACCCAATGGTGTCGATCACGATATTGCTGATTTCCAACCATCCCCCAGAGCATTAGCGGAATTTCAGGAAAGGTACCAAGGCATTTTTAGCGGAAAAAAGACCTTGATTTTGATGGGCCGGCCAGTGCTGCGCAAGGGGTTTTCATGGTTTTTGGAATCCGTTTTGCCCAAACTGTCCAAAAACTATCAAGTACTCATAATCGGGCCATTCCGCTCAAAAAAGCCCTTTTCAAGCAAATTACTACAGCTGCTACCTGCAACTTTCAGGAAACAACTTGAATTAATGTTTGGCATGCCTTCCGATGAAGACAGGCTCCGAACGCTGCTCCAATTGCCGGAATTTAAAGCGCGGGTGTGGCATCTGGGCAGACTGCCATTTCCCGAAATAATGCTAATTTTGTCGGCCGCAAACGCCTTTATCATGCCCAATATCCCTGTTCCGGGAGACATGGAGGGTTTTGGGCTTGTTTGCCTCGAAGCCAACCTGCGAGGCTTGCCCGTGTACGCTTCCCGGCTCGAAGGTATCACGGATGCCATCCATGATCAGCGAAATGGCTGGCTTTTACCGAGCCAGGAACCTGACGCCTGGTTAAATGCTTTGGGCAAAATGGAAGAATATCCTAATTTTGCCCGCGACTTTGGCGCAGGAGCCAGACAATATGTGCTAGCAAATTTCAGTTGGGAAAAAATGACAGCGGAATATTACGCACATTTTGAAAACTTATAATCTATCGCCGCATCAATTTACACCATAGTCGCAGGATGAGGCAGTGAAAGAATTCAAACATCACTACAGTGACAACAGCAACAAATACAGAAGAGAATATCCTGGAAGCAGCACGCAAAGTTTTTATGCAAAAAGGATTTGCGGCGACCAGAATGTGCGATATTGCCAGAACAGCACATATCAACCAGGCATTATTGCACTATTATTTCCGAAACAAGAACAAATTGTTCATGGTGATATTTGAACAGGAGACGAAAAACTTTCAAGCCAATATATTGTCGATCCTCCGCTCTGAGCATATTTTTTTTGATAAAATCAGATTCATGGTAGAAACTGAAATTCAGAAAATCAGTTTGGCGCCCTACCTGCCTATGTTCATCCTGAGTGAAATGCACAGCAACCCTGAACGCATGGGGCGGTGGTCATCAACACGCTGAACTATTCAACACATTCCGGGGACAGGTTCCAGCCATTGGCGTTCTGCCCTATTTTTGTGTTTTAAAATTCACCACCCGAATTTCACCCGATAATTTCCTTTACTTTTGGTTCTGTTTGAGCAAAAAATAATACGACAATGGAGTGCCTGAATTTTTGTTAAAGTCATTTCAACCAAAACAGAATTGTGTTGTTATTCTTTTGATCTTTTGATTTAATCAAAAATTTAAACTTTATTATCAATCTGGAAAATCAATTTTTCCAGCGCACCTACTCTATTTTTACATCAAACAAAACAAACTGGTATGGATCAAAGCCTTCTACTCAAAGTTCGCAGCTATGATGCCGCAGACAGGTTAAAAAACGCCAACCTATACCCATACTTCCGTGTCATTGAATCTGAACAGGACACCGAAGTAATGATCGACGGTAAAAAAGCCCTCATGTTCGGCTCCAACAGCTACCTCGGCCTCACCAACCACCCTAAACTTAAAGAAGCCGCGCAGCGCGCAGTGCGCCAATACGGCACCGGCTGTGCCGGGTCGCGGTTCCTGAATGGTACCTTGAGGATTCATATAGAATTGGAGGAAGCCCTCGCAGATTACCTAAACAAGGAAGCTGTATTGTTGTATAGCACTGGTTTCCAAGCCAATTTGGGTGCCATAGCGCCTACTGCCGGACGCAACGACTATATTTTTATCGATGAAATGGTGCATGCTTCCATCATCGACGGCACCCGCCTCTCCTTTGGTAAAGTGATGAAATACCGCCACAATGATATGCAGTCGCTGGAGCAGCAATTGATCCGTGCAGAAGGCAGTGGTTCTAAAATCATCATTACGGACGGCATCTTTAGCATGGAAGGCGATATTGCCGACCTACCTGGCATCACACGACTTGCCGAAAAATACGATGCTACCATTATTGTTGACGATGCACATGCGGTAGGGGTAATTGG
>JBBRWA010000340.1:0-5658 GCA_038246345.1 Chitinophagales bacterium | reverse complement strand
CAGGAACAATTGGATAAAGTAGCCACAGCCTGGCGCCAGGAAATTGCGCAGGAGCAAGACAAAGTGAAAGGCATGTACAGTAAGTACCAAGCCGAACAAGTGCTGCTAAGCGAAGACATGAAGAAAACACGTGAGGAAGAAATTATGACAAAAGAGAAAGAAGTGCGTGAAATGCAGCGCTTGAAATTTGGTCCTGAAGGCGCTCTTTTCAAAAAACGCGAGGAGCTTGTGAAGCCTATCCAGGACAAAGTTTATGCTGCTATTGCTCGTTTTGCGGAGGACAAAGGTCTGGACTTTATGTTCGATAAAGGCAGTGCTTCGGGCTTGATTTTTACCGACAAGAAAAACGACAAAACGGAGGACTTGATCGCATCGCTGAAAAAGGGTTAAATTAATTGGCCTAAGCCAGCGTATTTTTGCGCCAATTCTCGCAGACTTTGCGAATTATCCACCATTATTGACTAAAAAATGAATAAATCAACATTACTGACCCTTTGCCTTTCTTTCATGGTGGCAACGGTCGGTTTTTCACAAAAATTTGGCTACTGCAATTCCTCGGCTTTGTTGGCTAATATTCCAGAGGTAAAGCAAGCCGATAGCGAGCTAAAAAGTTTCCAAACCCAATTGCAAAAAAAAGGGCAGGAAATGGTAAAGGCTTTGCAGGATAAGGCCGCGGACCTGAAGCGGAAAGAAGAACAAGGCGCTATTTCACCAAAGGATCTTGCAGATCAAAATGCTAAATTAGAGGAAGAGCAGCAAAAGATTGCCGCGTACGAGCAAGAAGTGTACGACAAGTTGGCGGAGAAGCGCGACGCCCTTTTTTCGCCCATTCTCGAACGTGTCAACAAAGCTATGGCCGATGTTGCAAAAGAGCAGGGCTATAGCTTGGTATTTGACACCAGTTCAAGTACCGTGCTGTTTGGCCACGAATCGCTGGATGTAACGGCCTTGGTAAAAGCAAAAATAGCCCAATAAAGAATTGGTTCTCAGTGTGTTGAGTGCCATTTTACGGCCCTATAAACACTGGTTTTTGCGTAAAAAATGAGCCGTTCCACAGTCGGTGGGTCGGCTTATTTTTTTTAGGCAAAAAATCAATCCTGTAATACGCTCGCATTGTTGAATTGCAAACGTGCCAAACTGGAGTAAACGCCATTGTTGATGTTGGAAAGTTCGGCATGTGTGCCCTGCTCAACGATGTTTCCGCCTTCCAACACATAAATACAGTCTACTTCACGGATGGTAGCCAGTCGGTGTGCAATAATGATGCTGGTACGGCCTTCCATAAGGTTTTCCAAGGCCTCCTGTACCAATCGTTCGGATTCAGCATCCAAAGAAGAGGTGGCTTCATCCAGCAACAAAATACTCGGATTCCGAAGGATGGCGCGGGCGATGGCGATGCGTTGGCGCTGGCCGCCCGAAAGCTTTATACCGCGTTCGCCGACGATAGTCTCCAGTCCCTCTGGAAAAGAGTCGATAAAATCCCATGCGTTTGCTTGTTTGGCTGCGGCCTTAATTTCAGCATCGCTGGCATCAGGTTTCCCATACAAAATATTTTCCCGGATCGTACCGCCGAAAAGAATCACTTCCTGAGGAACGATGGCGAAGTTTTCGCGATAAGCAGCCAGATCGTAATCCTGGATATTAACGCCATCGGCTAATATCCGTCCGCCAAGTGGCTGGTGAAACTGCAGCAGCAATTGCATGACCGTAGACTTTCCGGCACCGCTTTGACCAACAATGGCCACTTTTTGACCAGAAGGTATATTCAAACTTACGCCTTTGAGCACGGGCATGTCTGCACGGGTGGGATAGGAGAATGCGACGTTATCAAACAGGATATCGCCTTGCAAGCGACCAACTTTTCGGTTCAGCTGTGGGCGTTCTTCAGCCTCGGATTTGGTGCCTAAAATTTCAAGGATACGTTCTGTGGCGCCCACAGCACCAACTAATTCGGTGAAAAAATTACCCAACCCGGCAATGGAGGCTCCAATAACCGCAGTGAAGGTTACGAAAGAAACAAATTGACCAGGAGATACCTCCCCTGTTTGCACCATGCGCATGCCCATCCATATCACAAAGAAAAAGGCGCCAAACAGGACGGTAATGATAAACACTGCAAACAAAGACCGCCCCTTAGCATATTTCATGGAAATACCCACGACGGTGTCATTCGCTTTGCGGTAGCGCCCCAATTCAAACAATTCGTTTCCAAAAGCTTTTACAGCCTGAATGGATTGCAGCGTTTCATCGAGGATGGTATTGCTTTCCGCTAAAATTGCCTGCCGGTCGCGGGAAAGCTTGCGGATGCGGCGACCGAAAATCATGGCACCAACAACAATAATGGGAAAGGTGAGGAGCATTACCCCGGCAAGTTTGGGTGTTTGTAAAGCGAGAAACAACACCCCGCCGATGAATAGGATTACCTGTCGGAAAAATTCTGCGAGAATGAAACTAAAAGTATTGTACAGCTTTTCAACATCGTTGGTCAATCGGCTCATGAGTTCTCCTACTCGAGTTTTTTCAAAAAATACGATGGGAAGGGAAATTATTTTTTGATACAGCGATTTCCTGATGTCGGCAGTGCCCTTTTCGCTGACTTGTGCAAAAAGCATTACCCTGCTGTATGAAATAGCACCCTGAACGACCAAAACTACGATTAACAGCATGCCAATTTCAGGCAAATCAAGGTTGAATTTGTTTGTTTTGCCCAAGGCTACATCGAGCATGAGTCCCATACTATAGGGGAAAATCATGAATACAGTACTGGAAAAAAACAGGAGCACTAGCCCCAAAACAAACTGCCACCGATATGGCTTTACAAATTCAAATATCTTTAGCGCTTCCTTCAAACTCTTTTTTGAGAGCTTGGGGCGTGTGGTTTCTTCTTTTTCCATTAGAGTGCAAAGTTGAGTCACTTAACGCAAATAGCCTCTAAAAGTTGACCAAATTTAGATACAGGCTACAAACCACCCCATCTGCGTGGTAATTCGTCAGATAACGGTCGTTTTTCCCACTGTAACCTGTACTTTTGTCGCGATGAAAAACTACCTCTCGCTCATCAAATTCAGCCATACGATTTTTGCGCTGCCTTTTGCCCTCGTGGGCTTTTTTATAGCAACGACTACCCAAAGCGCGGGCTTTCAAGGCCAAAAGCTGCTGCTGGTGTTGCTTTGCATGGTATTTGCGCGCAGTGCGGCCATGGCTTTCAACCGCTATCTCGACCGGGATATAGACGCAGCGAATGCGCGCACGAAGGTGCGTGAAATCCCTGCCGGGGTAATTTCCCCCAAGTCGGCGTTGCTTTTTGTTGCGCTTAATTGTCTGGGTTTTGTGCTAAGCACCTATTTCATCAATTGGCTTTGCTTTTTTCTATCGCCAGTGGCGCTTGCCGTGGTGTTGGGGTATAGCTATACCAAACGCTTTACCTGGCTTTGTCATGTTGTACTGGGCTTGGGTTTGTCGTTGGCGCCCGTGGGTGCATACCTGGCAGTTGCCGGTCATTTTGATTGGATTCCTGTCGTTTTTGGATTGGCGGTACTGAGTTGGGTTTCCGGTTTTGATGTGATTTATGCGTTGCAAGACGAATCATTCGACCGCGATCAAGGCTTGTATTCTATGCCTTCATTTTTTGGAAAAGAACGGGCACTCAAAATATCGGAGTGGTTGCACCTTGGAACGGCATCGTTTATGGTGCTTGGCTCCAACATGCTTTTCAGCGCTGCACCGCAAGCAAGCTGGATGTTATGGATCGGGACCGGCATATTTTTAGGCTTGCTTGTGTACCAACATTATTTGGTGAAACCTAATGATTTGAGCAAAGTGAACATGGCATTTTTCACCACCAACGGCATTGCGAGCATGATTTTCGGAACGCTCACCATACTGGATCTGCTGACATGAGCAAGAAACGCAGCAACCCCTCCTTCGCCAAGGCTACGGCGGGTAAACCGCCTACGCCAAGGCTTCGGCGGGTAAATCGTCTACCCTCCTTCGCCAAGGCTACGGCGGGTAAACCGTCTACCGTGAAGATTGCCATTTTCGCTTCTGGTGGTGGTTCTAATGCCCTCAAAATTATCGAACATTTTGAAAAGTTGACATTGGGTAGGGTAGGGCTGGTAGTTAGCAATAAAGCGGAAGCAGGCGTGTTAGGTATTGCGGCCAGCCATGATATTCCAACACAGATAATTGACCGGCAAATGTTTTACGAAAGCGCGGTGATATTGGAAGTTTTGAAAAAATACGAAATAGGGCTTGTGGTGCTGGCGGGGTTTTTATGGTTGGTGCCGGAATATTTGGTACGGGCATTTCCCCGAAAAATTGTCAATATTCACCCGGCGTTGTTGCCGAAATACGGTGGGAAAGGCATGTACGGGATGAATGTGCACAAGGCGGTGAAGGCAGCAGGGGAGACAGAGAGCGGTATCAGCATACATTTTGTGAACGATCTTTATGACGAAGGTGATATCGTTTTTCAAGCAAGTTGCCTGATCTTGCCGGAAGATTCAGCGGAAACTATTGCTAAAAAGGTGCTGGAACTGGAACACAAGCATTTTCCAGTGGTGATAGAAGGGCTTCTACAAAACGAACCAAATTCTAAAAGAGGCACTATTATAGGCTAGGCAAAAATATTGGTGCCAAATGGTTGATCTGAACAAGGTTTAGGCACAGCGCTTCAACAAAATTTAATTCTATTCGAGCGTTAGACCTTCCAGGTTTTAAAAACCTGGAAGGTCTTGCCCATGAAAATCCAACTTGCATTAAGTCTACTTTTAAGGCTGCCATTTAAATTCACCCATTCATGACCTACGAAGAAATCCTCCGCGACATCCACGCCAAAAAATTCTCCCCCGTGTACTTCCTGCACGGAGAGGAGGCGTTTTTTATTGACCAAATCGCGGACGCGGTAGAAGAAGGTGCCTTGCCAGAATCGGAGCGGAGTTTTAACCAGACGATTCTGTATGGGAAAGAAGTGGATCACCTCACCTTGCTCGATTACCTGCGGCGCTATCCCATGATGAGTGAACGGCAAGTGGTGATATTGCGGGAAGCCCAGGAAATGAAATCCTTGACGGAATTGACGGCATACCTGGAGAATCCGATGCCGACGACCATTTTTGTTGTCTGCCACAAACACAAAAAAGTGGATGCCCGCACCAAATTTGGGAAGGCGCTGAACGGCAAGAAAGTCATCACTTTTGAAAGCAAAAAACTCTACGACAACCAAATAGCCGACTGGATTTCCAGCTATTGCAAATCCAAAAAGCGCAGCATCGAACCCGCGGCGGCGGCCCTCATGGCGGAATACCTGGGCGCTGATTTGTCTCGGATCACCAATGAACTGGATAAATTGGCCATCAACCTGCCTGCGGGTGCGAGCGTGACCCAAGCGGCGGTGCAGGAAAACATCGGCATCAGCAAGGAGTACAATGTGTTTGAACTGCAAAAAGCCATAGCACAGCGTGACATTGCCAAGGTGTCGCGCATACGCGAGCACTTTGCCGCCAACCTTCGCAAAAACCCTTTGATCGTGACCATTTCAAGCCTGTTCGCCTACTTTTCAAAAGTGTACATGCTGCACAGCCTCAAAGGGCAGCCCGATGCAGAAGTGTTGCGGGCCTTGGAATTGCGCTCCGATTGGTTTTTAAAAGAATACAAGAT
>JBBRWA010000339.1:0-5673 GCA_038246345.1 Chitinophagales bacterium | reverse complement strand
GGCTGTGGCCGCATCCAGCATGTCTTCCTGTTCCACATACACCGTTTTACCTGTAGTACTCAAGAGGTTTTGTACCATCACCAATTCGATACGGGTCACTTGCTCTGAGGAAGTAAAAGCTGTAACACCTGCTCCGATCTGCGCGGGCAAGTTGGGCATGGCACGGATTATCTTATCTGAGCCAATGGCTGCAGCAACTGTGGACATCTTCACCCCTGCCATAATACTGATAAAAACCTGGCCTGGGCTTGTAAGTCCTTCCATTTGCTCAAACAAACGCTTCGAATCCTGCGGCTTGACCGCTAAAATAAGCAAGTCCGCGTCAGGGATACAAAGACTGGGGTTGCTGAAAAAGCGCCCTTCGTGCAGCGCACTCAAATGATTGGCCTTTTCATAGCTCCGACACAAGACCATTAAATTTTCGGACGTGACAATGCGGCTGCGCAATAAACATTGAGCATAGGTCATGCCCATGTTGCCGGCGCCAAGGATGAGGATTTTCATTTTCTAACGGTGGACGGTGGACGGTTGACGGTGGACGGTTGACGGTTGACGGTCGACGGTGGACGGTTGACGGTGGACGGTTGCACAGCACTAGAACGTGTTTTTGGAATTAGTTTTTCAGCAGTTTAAGCAAATGATTGGAGCATAAGTGCTGAAAAGAAATCCACGGCAAAAGTACATTTATTACGGTGGACGGTAGACGGTGGACGGTAGACGGTTTGTACAACATCCGTTTTTTTTACAGATTAGACGTTTCAGCACTTTAGATCAAAGTATACATGCTCAAGGATGCTAAAACGCAACGCAAAACCAATGCTCAAACGTTATGCAACCGTCTACCGTCTACCGTCTACCGTAAAAAAACAGGTGTCCCTGTCAATAATATTTGCTGCGCATCTACATCGCTGCTTTTGTTGGTCAAGCTAAAATCCCAGGCCTTTAGGTCAACTTTTTCCAACCCAAAAGATTTGGGGAAACTGTAGGTTGCGTTACTGGTTTCATCTCGGTCAAGGGTAGTTTTGGCCCAAAGTACGTAGGTATATGCCCCGTTTTTATGCTTAAAAGCAAATCCGCGCGCAGTATCTTTTGCAAGCATTGCCATCGTGCGCACCGGATCATAGGTCGCATCTTTTAACAACAGGCTGGTGGTTTTCAAGGCATAAGCAATGGCATTCGGCGTTGCTATTGTCTTGTTTTCCAGGTTTTTGAACAAGCCCATGTAGCAAAATTCGCTGTCCGCTTTGTCTTCCGATTTTTCATCGGATAGGGAGTATAGGTGCATTTGGGACATGCCCTCCTTTTGGGCTGTGACCAGCGTTTTTACCAAAAAGTTGACTTGTGCCGCTTCAGAACCGATGAAGTCGCCAAAGGGCTTGCGGGGTATGTTGAATTCACTGCAAATCCAGATTTTTCGGGGATAACGGGTATCATCGTAACCGTACTTTTCCAAAACATCCCGCAAAGCATTTTTGTGCGACCAAACACCTTCAGTAGCGGCATCTGAATGCCTGAAATATTGGAAATCGTTTAATTCATTTCGCCATTTTCGGAGCGAATTATTCAAGTGCGGATAGGTATGAAAGCTCATACAATCAAAATAAGCACCTCCTTTGTTTGGGTATTGCTTTGTGTCCACATCACCATCCAAAGGGTTATCGCTGTATCGGCAGATAGCATCCAGGTAGCTTGGCCAACCCAAGCCTCCCACGGCAACAAATGCTGTCGGGTCAACTGATTTTACCACTTCATACGTAATGCGCAGTGCCCTGATGTAGAAAAAAACGGGGGCTTTTGTGGCCGTTTCACAAGGCTGGGGCGCATTTTCCCACCAATTGCCCGGCTGGCCCGGTAGCAAGTATCCATTTCCAGTGTCCAGGTCTGGCTCGTTCCACACCTCCCATATCTTGATCAAACCTTTGTAGGTGTTTGCAGCTTTCCAAATATAAAGGGCATAGGGGTTTTCGTCATTTACTGGGGTACCATTTTCTCCATTATCCCAAATATCGCTGTACATATCGCGAAACATCTGGCTCCTTGCTGCTGCACAGTAAAAGGTGGAGTCACGGTTCCGTTCAGCAGGAAAACCACTAATAACCACCGTGTTGCGCAATCCAATACTGTCATAGAACCTGAAATGCTCCAACCGAATATCATTACCCCAATGGTCCAAAAAGTAATCAAAGAGACCTGGGCGGATGCTGCTCACTCCTACCCCGCTCTCAGGTGATTCCACTGTGCCGTGGGCCAATGCAGCTAAAGCCTTATCTGTAAAATGCGGTGGATAATTGCCCATATTTGCCCCAAAGTCAAATGTGTTGGGAAATGTGGGCACCGTATCGTTGGCGGTTTGCTGACTTTGTGTGCAGGCAAAGGGTAATAGGATAAAAAACCAGCATATTGGCCAGCTCCTGAGTATTGGCAAAGTGTTTGTGTTGGACATATATGTTTGATCAGATTATGCCAAATGATTCATTTGATTGTAAAAAATTCCGACCTTGCAGGCAGCGAACCAGTGCATCGTTACTTCTTCTAACCTTATCCAAATTCTGCCGTGTTCATGCATCTATTGGTTAGACCATACCACATAATCATTTTTTTTCTACTCAGTTACACCAGCGGCAACGCTTGTGTTGATAGTTTGTGGTATAAAGCTGAGCCGGTACAATGTTATGGGCTTCGAAATGGCAAAATAATCGTAAAAAAAGTGTTTGGCGGCACTGCTCCATACTTCTATTCCATTGACGGACAATCCTTTAGCACAAATCCTGAGTTTGACCATCTTTGGGCTGGCAATTATACACTTTCTGTCCGTGATGCTACTGGCTGTGTAAAAACCATTGCCATAAAGCTGTCGGAACCCAGCGAATTGGAACTTAGATTATTGGCAAGCGACTCAAACATTGTGGCTGGAAAACCGCTTTTCCTAAAAGCACTGATCTCGCCCGATACTGCAAACCTGAGATTCATTCAATGGCGGCCGCCGCATCTTTTTTCGAAACAAGATACCCTACAGCAGCAATTAATCATTTCAGAAAGCACCAATTTTGCACTTGAAATAATCGACAATAACGGGTGTACGGCTCGAAGCCATCTAACAGTTACAGTAGAGCAAACAAATATTTACATCCCAAATGTAATAAAACTTGGTAGCACTCAAGATGCTTATTTTACTGTTTTTGCAGGTGAAGGAGTACATCAGGTGCTTTCCTTAAAGGTGTATAGTCGCGTAGGTGCCACCGTTTTTGAGCGGCTAAATTTCCCTGCCAATGACCCCTTGATCGGATGGAATGGGCGTTGGGATGGGCAAAAGGTTCAAACAGGTGTCTATCTTTGGTTGGCTGATGTTGAACTGTTGGATGGCAGCAAAGCACATTTTGAAGGTAGCGTGACCGTGGTAGAATAATTGCGTTTGAGCTGTTTAATTTAGCCGTTCCCTAAAAATCCTTAAATCGTTTGTTTACTTATCCCTTTCCGATGCAAATTCGTCACTATCTACTCTGTTTGGCCGCTAATTTCTTTCTATTAGCCGCTGTAAATGCCCAAAACTGTGAATGCACCAATTGTCCGCAATTCATGCAGGATCTCTTTGTAGGTGGATTCGATATCAACATTCAAGGTGCTACGAACCCTACACTTGGCCAAAATGGTCAGGGTGTCTGCGGTGTAATAGTGCATTTTGATCATACCGCACTTTGCGATATTTCCATCACCTTGACATCGCCTTCTGGCCAAACCATTACCTTGGTTGGGCCCATTGGCCAGTTCTGCACCAACATGGGTAATGTAGGTACTGATTGGAATGTCACTTTCCTCCCCTGTGGGAGTGGCGCAATCCCCGACCCTGGTTTTGCTGCGCAATGGGACAACAACCAAGCATGGGGTGCAAACAACAACTATTCCGGGAGCTACTACCCTTTTAATGGTTGTCTCCAAAATTTCACCGGCCCTGTGAATGGCACTTGGACGCTGACTGTAAACGATGCCCAGGCACAGGATACAGGCAATTTATACGACTACGAAATCATTTTTTGTGATCCAAGCGGCATCAACTGTGTGTCTTGTGTTGCCGATGCTGGCGTACTCCCGCAGCCCGATGTAATGGCTTGTGCCGGAACGCCAGAACTGAGCTTGGATCTGCCACCCAATTATCCGCCACCCAGCGTGCAACCTCCCGCTCCTGAATATTCTTACAGTTACATAATATCAGGTTTAGGCGGGGTAATTCAATCGATTGGCGCTTCCGCAGACTTGAGCGCTGCCCCAGCGGGGAATTACACAGTTTGCGGCCTTTCATATTATTCGGCGCATCAGAATCTGATACCCATGCCCAATGGATCGCTGACCATGAACCAATTGACCAATCAATTGAACTCCAATACGCCCCCATTTTGTGGAAATGTCACCAGTAATTGCGTGAATGTGACCATTTATCCCTCGCCTGCTGATACAGAGGAAACTGAATCTATCTGCCAGCCGGACTGTTATGATTTTTTAGGTCAATTCTATTGCCAAACTGGTGATTATCCCGTCGATCAGATGGATGCCAATGGCTGTCATTATAACGCCATTTTGCGCTTAACAGTAAAGTCACCTACATTCCGCACCGTAACAGAAACCGTTTGCCCGGGCACATGCTCCGCCAATCCGATATTTCCAGGGGCTTGTGGAACCGGCAGTTATCAGGCTACATTAATCAATGCCGCTGGTTGTGATAGCATCGTCACCTTGAATTTAACCGTTATGGTCGTTGATGCTGTTATTCAGCCCCCTGCTATGATTTCTTGTTCCCAAACTACCGTCCCGTTGTCTGGTATTGGATCCACGCTTGGCTCGGGTGTTACCTACCTTTGGACAGCCATCAGTGGCGGCACCATTATAGGCGCAAATAATCTGATAAACGCTACGGCTGGATCGGCCGGCATGTACAAATTATTGCTTTGTCGTACCGTTGGCGGGATAACCTGTTGCGATTCTGCCATGGTAAGCGTAACCTCCAGTAGTTCCTTGCCCAACGCCCCCGTCATCGTGGGCAGCGATTCCATTTGCCAAAACGCCAGCCAGGTTTATTTTGTTAATCCAGTTGTCGGGGCAACCTCCTATACCTGGACAGTGCCAGCAGGGGTGAACATTCTTACAGGCCAAGGTGGTACCAGCATCACAGTGCAATGGAATAGCACCATGAACGGCAATGTTTGTGTTACTGCGGACAATACTTGTGGCTCTAGTGTACCCACTTGTTTGACCGTTACGATGATTGATACCACCGCTGCACCCGTATTAATGGGGCTTCTAAGTGTTTGTCGGGACAGCATCTATTCCTACAGCGCCGATACCATCCCAGGGGCCAGCGCCATAAACTGGATCGTCACGGGTGGAACCTTGCTGAGCGGCAATGGCAGCAACCTTATCCAAGTGGTTTGGGACAGCCTGCAAACGACTGGTGCGGTCTGTGCCACCTCGATGAATGACTGCGGCTCCAGTGCCACAACTTGCCTAAGCATATTCATTAATTCAGTACCGGACACCGCGATAATCGTTGGAGATTCAACACGTTGTGTCGGTACACTGGGGACTTATTCCATCATTCCTTTGAATGGCGCTACCGGATACACCTGGACTGTTCCCGCAGGCGGCAGCATTGTTTCCGGGCAAGACAGCACTGTTCTGGTC
>JBBRWA010000338.1:0-5683 GCA_038246345.1 Chitinophagales bacterium | reverse complement strand
CCCCCTGCCCCTGAAGGGGAGTGCATTTTGGGGCGGGTAGATTTTGTTCTTTTTTATTTGTGGAGCATTTCTTAAAAATGGAACAAAATCTACCCTCACCACCATGCACTCCCCTTCAGGGGCAGGGGGTCGTGACCGCGCAGCAAGCTCTCTTTACCCTATTACAACAATCCCCGGCTTTACCCAAAAACTGATGTCATGGCTAACCCGCGATCAGTGGTAATGAAGCAAACCGAAAACCAATACAATATCCTTGATCCCCAAGCAACAGAACATCCCAACATACACTACTTTTACCCAGTATTAATTTTAGAAACACCCGTTCCTATGAAAAGACCAATCCTTTCCCTGCTGTTGGCGCTCTGTTTTACCCCTGCCCAGGCCCAGGAAAGCCTCACTTCCAGCCAGGCCTTTTTCCAGGATGCCCTGCACAGCTACCAAAAATGGCTCGACGGCTGCGGGCTGGGCCCGGCGCTGCAAGCGCGATCCGTGGAGGTGAAAAACGACACGCTTCTGGTGCTCTTTGTCGGCTTTCAGGTAGCAGACCCTGATTCCGCCAAGGCGGTGTGGGATCGGCTTCGATTCGATTTTGCCGAAAGAACCCAGGGCGACACCCTGGAAGTGCGGCTTTTTGAGAAAATTGGCTGGTATTTTGAAATACCGTCGCGGCAGGCGCGCTTGTACCTGCGCGACAGCTACATAGGCCCGAAAGCGCTTTGCTGGGAAGCCAGGGTGGTTCCTGCTGATCGTGGGGGCAGGCCTGTTTTCCAGGAAAAAAACATAGATTGTGGGTTTAAAAGCCAGGATTTTCCGGTGAGTATCGTGGCCCAGGAGTTGAGCGGCCTGCGCGAGCCTACAGCAGCGGAATTTAAAAAGCAGCTGTCTAAAAAGGTGGTATTTAGCAAGTTGAAACCCTGGCTGGTGCGACGCTACCAAAAGTCCCAGCTTGATGGGGGTTGGTCGCACATCAAATTCACGGATGAGTGGCAAAACCTGAAATTCGAGGTCGACGACTTGCGCCGGGAAGTGATCTCCACCGCATCCAGTTCCTGGCTTTGTGAGGTGTTGTGCAACTGCGCTACCTGTCTGCCATTCGAAAAGTTGGAAGTGGTCATCAAATACGAGGTGGCGGACGAACACACGGGCGCTTTTACACTGACGGCCACCATCGCCGCCAAATACGGTTCCGGCATCTGGAAACCCCGCGAAGGCGGCTGGCACGACCTTGACGACGAGCCCGCCAAAAAAGCCCTGCTCAAAAGTTATGGCGAGTTGCTGATGGCTGATATCAAACGTTTCTTGCTACAACCCTGAATGCTATGAAAAAAGCGCTATTGTTCCAGCTATTGGCCCAAGACGACTTGCCGGAAGTGCTTGCCGAGCTGCTGGCGTATGCTGATGCGGCAGGTCAGCCCGCCCTGCGTGGCGCGGCTGTGCATATTTCCGGCCAGTTGGAAGACTGGAAAAAAGCCCGGCTGCGCAACGACGTTTCGGACGAAAGGATGACGGAAATGCGCAACGGCATCCGCGCTTCGCTGTTGGAGCTGCTGGAATCGCTGCCCGAAGATTCGGGCGCGCAAAAAGCGCCAGCCCGCCCAAAAGGCATGTTGGAAAGCCGCTTTAAAAACATCGTGTTTTGGTTTATGCTGGCGGGCAATGCCGCCGCGTTTTTGGTGTTGTTCGTGCTGGGCCACGGTTCCGGCACCTTAACACCTTCGGAGACCATGACCACCTGCACGTTGCTGCTCGGTCCGCTGGCGGCCTATTTTTCCGTGATGTTCAGCGAGGTGGTGTCGCGTCGCGGCGACGAGCCGGTGTCCGCTGCCGAAAAGAACCAGCGGGTGAGCAGCAAATTCCAATGGGTGTCAATGACCGTACTGGTCGCGTATTTCATTCTGGTCTGTTTTTTAATGTTGTACCGTTCGCAAATCTATTTCAGCGAATTCACGGGCTGGCTGGCGGCACTGGAAGGCGGGCTGGGGGTGTTTGTGGCGCAGGTGGTGCATGCGTTGTTTAAAAAGGCGGTGTGAGTGGGAAAGCGGTTCAGGCTCGAATTTGATGGTTTTGGGCAAAAAAATGAGCCTTTCAATAAATTAAAGCATTTTTACCCCGAAATATCCTCATTTCAACCACTAATTTTCGGGGTTAAATGAAAAATAACATTCCAAGAACGGCAGAACGTGAAGCTTGGAGGTGATAGAGATTCGGGATTTAAGCACGCTATTTGAGTAATTTCCCTCCTTTAATGATCAACCAAACAGCCAACCCAAGCTCTCCCAAAGCCATGGGGAGCACCAGAATATTGGTCAAAGTATTGCTCCATGTTTCCTCCCTATGTTTCGAGTTTTTTCCCTGTTCTCATGGCGTGCTGTTCCTTAGTTTAAATACCTCCTAAGAATCCATGCAATCGTTTCGTGTTCTTTCATGAGACTGGTAAGAAAATCTGCTGTGCCGGCGTCCTTATATTTTTCAGCGCAATGGTCAACATATTTGCGGAGCTGTACGATAACGGCTTCGTGGTCTTCCAGAAGCTCTCGCAGCATCTCTTTCGAGGAAGGGTATTTGCCGGGATGTTCTTTGATGGAGGCTAATTTCCCGAATTCTGCCATCGTGCCGATGGTTTTGCGGCCCAATTTGTTGATGCGCTCGGCAATCTCATCAATGGCTTCTTCCAGTTTTTTGTATTGGTCTTCGAAAAGTTTATGGAGTTCCATGAAACTTTCACCACTTACGTTCCAATGAAATTTTCTGGTCTTGGTATACAACATCACGCTGTCTGCGAGCACAGCAGCGAGTAATTCGGTAACAGCATTTAGGTTTTTTTCTGAAATTCCTATGTTCGCTTTCATATTTTATGTTTTGAAAAGTTGAATTGGTTCATATTTCCTTAAAAAAGGGTGTTCTTTAGATGGTGCTAACCGCTGCGTTTAGGCCCCGACTAAAGTTCGGGGGTTACAATATGATTAGATGGTAACCGTACAGAAGGGAATTCACGTACAAGCCGTATCCAAGAATCCATTGTTCATCGCGCCAATCGCTTGTGGGCAGCTGTTCAACCAATCAACAGCCTCCTGCGAATTTGTAAACCGCCAGAATGCCTCTGCGCGCGGTGTTATTTTTGCTTCAAAGCTGTCTTTCTCAAAACCATACGTTTCTGTGATAATGCAGTATTTTTTCTGCCATATCTTGTTAGGGAGTTTTTGAAAAATAGCTGCGTTTGCAATAGGCTTGGGATAATATTTCTTATTGCTGTCTTCGTAAGCAAATACCCAAAGTTGGCTGGCTGATATTTTGCCGTCATGCCAGAGTCTGATTACGGCTTTGCCTGTTTCCTCGTGCCGGACATGCCTGGTACATTCTCCCGAAGGATTGTGGGTAATGAGTAAATCGTAATGTTTTGGGGGCAATAAATCGAGTATGGTCTGCTCCACCAATTTGTCATCCAAAGGAGTCTGTTCGGGGCCATCATCGAGATCCCCCATAACACCTTCTGAATGTAAAATTTTCAGCGTTTCATAAAATCTGGGGGCACGATTTTCATCGCTTGCACGACACAAACAAAGTGTAAACCACTGCAAAGCGGGCAGGAGCAACATCGCACCTCCAACCCATAATGTTTCATCATCTGGGTGGGCGACTATGACAGCAACCCTTTTTGTTTTTTTATGATCTTCTTTTTGAAGCATTTTCTGGGCTGCTACTATTTTTATAGGTCCCTGTAAGTCTTCTGTGGTTTCGTCGCGATCATGGCGACCGTCTCCAATTCACATCGGTTCCGCCAATCTTTTGAGTACTTTTTTGAAAAGGATCAAATTTATGCCGCTGAAAATGAAAACAATCCCGGAAAAAAGTAATGCTTGATTTTGATTGATAGTCGCAGTAGCTATCACTATGACTGCTCCTAGTGCAATTACAAACCCAATGACCAGTCGGGAGACCACTATGTTTGTATTTATATTTTGAAGTCGCATAGAGAATATTCGCATGGCGAAAATGCATTCGGAAATCCCATAGTACAACAGAAAAAAAGTGGTTAATCTAAAAAATCGCTCTATATCGGAAGCATAGAACAAAACAGCAAAACCATAAATAGTCATGCCGATAGCATGAAGTCCATGGTACTTTAAAGGGATTTGCAGGCCCTTGCTTTTGTAAGCGGTCAAAAAAGCAAAAACAGCACTCGCCACCATTGTAACTGCAATGGCATATTGAATGGCGCGTGACGGAAAATAAGCCAACGAAATCAAAATAACTCCAGTAGCGATTATTAAAATGGCGTAGATGGCTAATGCCTGATACCTGTTCATGTTACGTTTAATATTTTTATGATTGTTCTATCAGTTGCAATTCACAATTGATAATTACTTCGTCACCCACCCATAAACCGCTGGCTTCTGAGACAGAATTCCAGTTTAGTCCCCAATCATTGCGGTTTATTTTCCATCGATACGGCGATCAAGGTCTCTAAAAGTTCGGAAATGCTCAGCGCAGCGCAGGCAATTTGCTCGTCTGCGGCACCATAATAGATGTACAAGTCGTCGCCAAACAAAGCCGTCCCGGTCGGAAAGCACACGTTGTTGACCTCTCCCCTGATTTCATACGCGTATTCGGGTGAAAAAAGCGGGTATGGTAGTCGGGCAATTTCTTTGGCGGGGTTCTCCAGATCCAGCAAGGCGGCACAGGCAACATATTTGTCCCCGGAAGCGGTATCGTGTACCCCATGGTAAATGAGCAGCCAGCCGTGTTCCGTTTCGATGGGCGGGCAACCACCACCGATGTAACTGACTTCATGGCGGTGTTTTGGCTCCAGCACAATATGTTCCTGGAGATGCAGAAAGTAGTCTTCCCAAAATGCGCTGGTCAGTTCGCTCATATCATCTACCGCTACTAACTGAATGTCAGGCTTTATTCGATGCAAGAAAGAAAGTTTGCCTTTGATACGTCGCGGGAAAAAGACCACATTTTTATCCCAAACTAAAGCTTTTTGTTCCGCACTACAAGGTGGATGGCATTGGTAGCGAAGATACTTTTCGTTAATGAGGCTCTTACTTTCTGCCAAACTTCTGAAATCTTCGTAGGTAATCTGCGGGGTGAGGATTCCTTTTTTTTCAAAATGTGGCAATGTCGCCGCAGTAGCATAAGCACCAAGTGCATTGATGCCGTCGTAAGCAGTGTAGGTCAAATAAAACAATCCGTCAATTTTCGAAATGCGCGGGTCTTCAACTCCTTGCGATTCATAATCTGCTTGCGGAAAAAGTACGGGAGTGTCAAATCGCTCCACAATTGTCAGCGGTCCTTCCAAACGGCAATACCCTATGGCCGAATAATTGCCCTGACACACTGCCCGGTAAAATAGGTGTGTTGATCCGCCCTCTTGAATAACAGCCGGATTCAACACGCCTGCGTTCTCAAAGCCCAATTCGGTTTTGTTAAGGATGACCCCTAGCTTTGTAACTTCTACCCTATGGCTTCTCAAGACTTGTGGGTTTCTTTTGACTTGGCGTCAGGTTTTGGAACAAGCGGTGCGAGGGATGGAGACTTTCCTGAACCGCTTTTGCTTTCGCTTTTGTAATCTGACGCTGCTTTGACTTTACCGGAAGACTTGTCCGCCGGGGCTTTTTTGACGTTTTTGGTTCCTTTATCCTTGCTCATTTTTTTTAATTTAGTGATGAAACTTCCGTTT
>JBBRWA010000337.1:0-5689 GCA_038246345.1 Chitinophagales bacterium | reverse complement strand
CAATTTTAGAACAGGTACGCATCGCATTGATTACGTTGCCGAATCCGGAGAAAAAGGTATGCCCCGTTTCAATATCGTTGATAGACATCAGCTCGTCGAAGCTGGCACCGGCACAAAAAGTCTTGTGCTCGGCACTGCGCAGCACCACGATTTTCACCTCCGGGTGCACGCTTGCAGCCTTGAAAGCCGAAACAAGCTCGCTCAGCAGCTTGCTGGGCAGGCTGTTGTGGGCAGGATGGTAAAAAATGATATGGGCAACACCATTCGGCGTGATATCCGTCCGAACGTAACCTTGCTGCGTAATATCCATTATTTTCCTTTAGATTTTCCGGTTTTTACGGCTTCAAACTGCATGCGCAAGTCGGTAAGAAATTCTTCGTAACGGCCAACGGATTCCATGTAGTCTTGAAGGACGCCTGGTGTTGGAACTGCAGCATCATTCAAGGAACTGCCTTCTTGTAAGCCGGCATTATCGCCTGCTTCCAGCCCTTTTGCGAGCATTTCTTGCTTGCTCATTACATCCTGCAACTGGTTCCTAATGACCTCAACCTCATTTATTTGCGCCTCAGTCATGGATTTTGAGGCTTTGGTCAACTCGGCGTTGAAGTCGTTCATGGCTTGTAGCCCTTCTCTTGCTTTCGAGGCAGAGGCTTTTAATTGTGCGGGATCAACGGTTAAGGACGCTGGCGCATCTGCATTTTCAGTGGTGGCTGCGGGGGGAGCGGAATTCTGACAAGCGGCGAAAAGCAATACAGCGATCAGCGGGAGCATTAAATTTTTCATCAAGATCAAATTTATTGTTGAATTTTGGGGAGCAAAGGTAACAGGAGTCACCCCTTATTTTTTAGTTAATAACCCGGTACTTTGGTTTTTGGGGGCTTTCTTGGGAGAAACTTGACAAGGTTTATTGAAAAAAATAAGGGATGACTCCCGTTTGAACTGGGGCAACATTTGAATTTGGTGGAACTAGTGGGCCGTCAAGTCAGTTTCGACGGGTGAATTACCACGTATGTGAGCAAAGGATCTGAACATGCGCCCAAATTTGTCAACATGAAAAAAAAATGTTGACAAATTCTCACTCCGCCGCCAGGCCAAGCCAACGAACAGCTTTGACAACTTTTTTTTGAAGTTGTCAAAGCTCCCCCAGGGCCCAAGTAAAACTGTGGACAACCAATTCCCACGATACATTTTTTGTAGAAAACGACAATTGCCCAGTAAGCATTCACCCGTCGAAACTGACTTGCCGGACGCGGCACTAGTCGATTTTAACGACCTTTTTTACCCAAGACTTTTTCGAAGTGCTCAGCGAAAGGTAATAAACGCCTTTGGGCAATTGACCCAAAGCTATTTCTACCATTTGCGTGCCTTTTTCAAAAGGTTTTTGGGCAAAAGGTTGACGAATCAGCCTTCCATAAGTATCGGACAACGTCAAAGTGACTTGAGTTGATGGCTCCATAATTTCAAATTGCACAACAAGCTGGTCAGCTGTTGGGTTGGGAAAATATTGAAAACCTTCGCCATCTCCTGACACTTGACTGCGCGTTTTCAGCGAAGCGCCCGTTGTGTCTGAATGTTGACCTGGAAGCACACAAGTGCCTGCGCCCATATTTTTTCCCAATGTATTGTCAAGCGCTGGTCGGGTACTGCACCCTCTGATTTTGGCAGAGAATCGGACGCCTTCTCTTGCCCTGAAACCAGGCAACAAGCGTATCTGTTCACCCGCGGTAAAATCTCCCACCACAGCTCCAGAGATATCAGATGTGGCGGTAATTTCATCGGATGCGAAAAACTCATACAATCCCAAGGTAAAATTGTTGTTTATCGCCAGGTTTAGCGGACAGGCTGGATCGAGCCAATCGTGCAAGCGGCGGCGGAAGTCGGGGCCATCCCAGGATACAGAAAACTTGCCGTAACGGCTCTGATCATTTGCTGGGTCGCCACAACTGGAGCCGCTCCCGCCCCATAATTGCCCAATTACCCGCTGGCTGCTGTTAAACAGCGCTGAACCAGATGAGCCTGGTTCTGTAACGCTGTGCCCATTTGTGGTTGGGTCAAAGTAAACGCCCCAATAATTCCCGCCAAAAAGCGAAAAGCCCGATTGCTCCATGGCCACAGGCGCCATGCTGTAAGTGGAGATTTTTTTGGTGTCGCCACTGGGGTGGTGAATTCCGACGCCTCCAGCACTGGCAGTATTTGAGGCGTCCCAGCCGTTGTACAATAACGGAATGGAAGGGGCAAGGTCAAGCGGATCTTCTATCAGCCGAAAAAGGGCAAAATCAGAATCGCCGTTGTTTGATGCCAATATGGCACCGATGGTGGTGGAATTTGTCATCAATGAAGTGCCAGGACAATCAACACTTTCATATTGCCAAATAAACATCCAATTGCCCGCCATGGGGTTTGCAAGGGCATCCAATCCGCCCAAACAGTGGTTGGCCGTTAGAAAATATGGCTTTAAATCTTGAAAGGTCCTATTCAGCAGTGATCCCGTGCATTGCGATCCCCCCGCAATGATCATGGCGACACTGTTTTTTACACTCTGCCAGGTGTCTCCCTCTGGCGAACAATTTACGTTTACCTGACAAGGGCCAGATGGGTCCAAAAGATTTTGAGACTTCTGAAAATTGATTTCCCGATAGCCATACACTATTTGATTGATGGCAATCTCCCCTTGTCCGGCCACTGCTTTGGGCTCATATAACTCCAGGGTGATTTGATCGCTAAAAATGCCAGTATTGCCAGAAAATTAATCAATGATCGTGGGTTTTTCATGGCATTTATTTTTTGAGGTTTTTCAGTTCTGATTCCAGGCGATTGATGGTTTCTTGCTGCTGCTCAATGGACTTGCCCTGTTGGATGATGTACAGGAAAAGTTCTTCGATTTTTTCCATTTGGGCTTTCTGCATCACGCCAAGGCTAAGGCCGTTTTCGGCCACTTGGGCTGCGGAAGGTACTCCTGGCAGGTGTTTGTGCTGCTTGATGCTGGCCTCGACCGCAGCAAGTGGCTGGAGGTCATAGCTGTCCGCTAAAACATAATCGGGCCAGTTCCCTTGAAGCTTCACCACCACTTCTTCGGCGATGGCGCTGCCGTTGACATAGAGTGTATGGTTGCCGGGAGTCGAGATAGGGTTGCCAACGACTAAGCGGCCATTCACACCGCTATGAAACAGGGCGCGCCATTTTGCAGGACAGCCTTCATCGGGCAGATACCGTTTTGGCCGATGTGGTGCTGCGCCCATTGGGAAACCATAACGCCCGGTTCCGGGATTACGAAAAAGCGGTACAGTTTCTCACCCAAGCAAAAAATATTTGTACCCAAAACAATGCCTGGAACAAGGCGGCCATTGCGGCCAACGGTCTTGGGTTAATGTATTTGAACAAGGGCGACGTTGAATTATCCATTTACTGGTTCCAGGAGGGGCTGGCTTTCCCGAACCTCAGCGTCAGCAGCCAGGTTTTGCTTCAATTGAACCTTGGGCTGGCCTATTTGAAAAACAACGACCCCACAGTAGCCAGAAAAATAACTGATGCAGCTGGGAGATTGTTGGAACTATACCCAAAATCATTTAATGAAGGGCAACGGCTGGAAAACCTGGGCGACTTGCACAACAACCTCGGCGATATCTGCTCTTACCTGGGACAATATGAAGAGGCCATTGGGCATCTCAAGACCTGTATTGCGTTTCGAAAGGAACAATTTGGCACGGCCAACCACCGCAGCGTTGTCCAGGGTATTTTGAAGCTATGTACCTTATTCACGGCGACGCACCAGCCCGATTCGACGCTTTTCTATGTGCGATTGGCCCTGGAAAGCCTACTCCCAAAGACTGCATTGAAGGATGTCTATGTTAATCCCCCCAAAGCCCAACTCTACGCAGAACATACACTCTGCGGGAGCTTTCAGCTAAAAATAGTTGCCCTGCAAGCCCTCATCACCCAAAATTCAACGGACACTGGCTTACTGGATCGGCTGCTGGAGACTTGCGACCTTCTTTTCATCACCGATGAAATCTTGCGCCAGGAATACCCATTCGAAGAAAGCCGGCTGATCCGGCAAAGTGACAGCCGTCCATATTTTGAGGCCGCCATTTCAGCTGCGTACCGATTGCAGGCATTAACGAAGCAGCCTGGCTTAGCCGAGCGAGCTTGGCAATATGCTGAATTGGCGCGGGAGCGGCTCCTAAACGAGCAGATGCACGACCGGGAAGCGGCTGCTCAGGCGCCAGAAGCCCAGAAACGACAGTTGGGAAATCTGCGCGCGCAACGCACCCAATTGCAGACGCAGATTTTTGAAAAGATGATCCGGTCCGAAGCGACCGATTCCTTGGATTTGCAGCTTTTTGGAACGCATTTGGCTTGGAAGGCATTACTGGTATCCATTGAAAAGCCACTAGAAAACACCACCCCGCCCCTTCCCAGCACCGACCTGCAAGCCCTCCGGCGCATCTTGCCTTCCGACCAGGCCATGATCGAATATTTCATCGGTGACAGCACGGCCTATACTTTTGTACTGACCAACCAAACACTTCATTTCCTGCAATGCCCAAGGCTTCCTGACTTGAAAGATGCCACAACGCAACTGCGGGCATCGCTCACAGAGGAAGGGCTTCGTGGCACCGACGATGATATTTCCCTGTTCAACCAATCATCAGCGTTGCTGTATGACGCGCTGTTGGCCGAGCCCTTGGCCCTTTTATTGCCCCAGGTGAAGCACTTGGTTGTGGTACAAGACGGCTTGCTGTATGAGGTGCCGTTCGAACTGTTGGGCCATGCACCGGGATTCGCGAATTTTAAAACATTTCCCTATCTGTTGCGCCGGTACGCGGTGAGTTATGCCAGCTCAGGGAGCTTGTTGTTGAAGCAATCGGAAAAGGTACAAAGGCTGGAAGCTGGGAGCCAGCCTTCGTTTGCAGGCTTCGCGCCCCTTTACAATGATGCCGATACCTTGAGCCAAATTGTTTCGCGCACCCGCAACTTGCAAGTTCGCAGTGGCGCGTACCGGGATTTGCCTGAATCACGGAAAGAGGTGCGGGAAATTGCGGCGTTATTACAAGGCAAGGCTTACCTGGGCGCAGAAGCCAGTGAAAAACAATTCAAACAGCAAGCACCTCAAAGCCGCATTTTACATTTAGCCATGCACACTTGTTTGGAAACCCGGAACCCGATGTTCTCCAAGTTGCTGTTCAGCTCAAGCCCTTTGGAAAAAGGAGAAGACAATGACTTATACGCCGTTGAAATATACGATCTTGGTTTAAATGCCGAGTTGGTGGTGTTGAGCGCTTGCGAAACCGGTTTGGGACAAGTTCGGCAAGGGGAAGGGGTGATGAGCCTGGCGCGGGCGTTCGCATTCGGGGGCGTTACCGCTACGGTTATGTCGCTGTGGCAGGTGGAAGACGGTGCCACGCGCGAACTGATGGTTGATTTTTACAAGCAGTTGAAAACAGGCATTCGCAAGGACGATGCTTTACAGCAAGCGAAACTGACCTACCTTAAAAATTGTGATCCGTTGCGGTCGAGCCCTTATTTCTGGGCTGGGTTTATCGCTTCTGGCAACATGGTGCCTTTGTTTGGGCGGCAATGACCCGTTTAACGCAGTTGGCGCAGCAGGTTCTTTGCTTTTGTACGCTGTGCAGCGGAAGCGTTGTTGTTTGATCCCAGTTCGTGGAGCCATTTTTTTGTTTTTTCTTTG
>JBBRWA010000336.1:0-5696 GCA_038246345.1 Chitinophagales bacterium | reverse complement strand
GTTCTGGCGCACGGCGAAAATGAAGGTTTTGCCAATTTCATTTGTGATCGGGTCGCGCAGGGCATTTTCAAAAAAGGTTTGGCAAAAGACGCTGTTGGTTTTTTCCGAGAAAAATTTCTTTTCAAAATCGCGGGAAACAAAGGTCTCCATTTCCTCCCCGTCTTCGGTGGCGATGGCCACGGCGTAGCCTTCATCGGAAAGCATTGGGTGGTGATTTCCGTTCGGGCATCCAGCACGCGGGGGTTTATCAGGAATCCGTCTTTCACGCCATCGAGCAGCGAATAGCGGTAAGTGGGGTCGCCGCCTTCGCAGCCAAAGATGGCGTAGGTATCCCGCGGCATCCGGCCCTCAATTTCCCTGGGGTCGTTGCCGCGCACCATGTCCTGATCCACGCCTTTCGGGTAATCCCTGGGCGTGGCGGTCAGGCCCAGTTTATAGCCGTTGAAATATTCGAAAACCGCCCGTGCGTTGCCCGAAATGCTGCGGTGCGATTCATCGGAAATGAGCAGGTCGAAATCGCTGGGGGAAAAATCGTAGCGGTATTTGTCGTTGAACATCAGCGACTGTATGGTGGTCACCACGATGTCGGCTTTATGCCAGTCGCTTTTGTGTTCCTTATATATGAAGGTGCTGTAATCCGGCTTCAGGTAGTTGATAAAGGCTTTTTCGGCCTGGTCTTCCAGTTCCAGCCGATCGACGAGGAACAGTGCCCGTTTGGCGTTTTGGGTGCGCAGAAACAAGCGGATGACCGCCGCTGCGGTGAGTGTTTTCCCGGTTCCGGTGGCCATTTCAAACAGGAAACGGTCTTTGCCTCCGCCTACCGCCTTTTGAAGGTGTTGTATGGCGGCCAGTTGGTAGTGCCGTAAAAAGCGCAGCCCGTTGCTCCAGATAAAGTCCTTGCTGGCGTCAACGCTGCCGTTCCAGTCGGGGCGTGTGGGGTAATCGGGCATTTGCACGGCCACGATGTAGTCGTTGGCGACGGGTTCGTTGGCCAGGGCATTTCGGTCGGGGTTCCATGCTTTTATTGCGCCAATTTCTTGCGGCGACGGGAATTTGTAAATGGGTTTGGGATTGCCTTTCGTGATGTCCCAGAGAAAATGGACGATGCCGTTGGAAAGGATCACGTACTGCGCGCCGACGGTTTTGGCGTATTTTCTGGCTTGCTCTTTGGCGACCAGCGGGTGCAGGCTTTCCTTTTTCGCTTCCAGTACGCAGATGGGTTTGTTGTGGTTGTCGAGCAGCAGAAAATCCAGCGCTCCATTTTTGGTGCGTTCGTAGTCGTTGCCCCAGGCATCAATTTCTTGTTGGGTGATTTTCACCTGATTTTCGAGCAGAATATTGGCGGGACCCTGCGCATTGTCAAAGAAGCGCCATCCGGCTTCTTCGAGGAGCTGGTTTATTTTGATACGGGCGTGGGCTTCGTTTTTCATGGATGGAGGTGGAAGGGGGTTTCATGGTTTAAAGGTTTCATGGTTTCAGGGTTGGTGGAGATGGTGGGTGGGGGCAAGATAGGGTTAATCTGTTTTTTTGGCGAGTTGCTTGGCCTTGGCGAGTAGCCAATACCGTTCTGCCGTTTGTTTTCGTTTTTCTACGCGTTCCAGAAAGCGCAACGCATGTTTTTGATCGCCGGGGATGAGGGACATGAGTTGATAAAAGAGGTTGTTGAATTCAACGTTCATTTGGCGACGGGCAGGCGGCAACAGTTTGTGTGACGTACGGCTCAGGAACATTTTGAAAGCATCGAGTTTGTACGGTAGCAGGTCGGATTGGAGTTCGTAAAGGGCTTTGAGTTCGAGGCGTTTGCCGGCAAGGAGATTGCTCACATTCAGGGAAGTTGCCGGAATATTGTCCAGACATTCGGAAAATCTTCCTACACCGAAAAGGTAGTATGCAAGGTTTAAACGATAGATGTCTCTTGTTTCGTTTTCCCCAATGATATCGTTTTTGTATTTTTCTATGAAAGAGAGGGCCCATTCTTGATTGTTCGATCGGGCTGCAGATTCAGAGATAGCAAGGTAAAGGTTTGGTTGAAGTTTACCTTCGTAATGTAGGTAGCCCCGTTCAAGATTGTTTTTATACAATTCATAGAGCAGATTATTAATTTCCGCTGCTTCTGGGTCTGCTATCAAAACTAAAACACAAATGTTTCTCAAATAGGTATAGAAATCCCTAAGTTGACTTGCCGTCAGGTTTTTTTCATATTTTAGTAAGAGGTCAAACAAGAGCTGAATATCTTTCTTCTCATTGCTTTCCTTCGCCAGTAACTTGAAAATAGCATAATTGATTTTTAGCGTGGGCGACTGCTCAAGAAACCGCTCAGGAACATTTGGATCTTCCAACCGTACCTTCATGGAGTCTGGAACATTGATATTCGCTGCCTTTTGTTGTAGGAGATACACATTGAGCAACGCCAGTCGATTGAGGTGCAGGTGCATTTCAAGAGCATCCAGGGTATTGGGGATGTTTAAGTCGCCCCTTACCTGGTTGTGCAAGCTCTCTTCATTGTGAATGATGTATTCCAATAAAAACTGGTCATGGAAAAACAAGGTGCTATGGCCTTGTGTATCCGCTATGATCTTCTTCAATTGGGTTAAGAGGTGGCGGTAACGAGTATCCAATCCGCGCAGGCGAATAATTTCAGCAAAGTCAAAAACCTGACGAAACTCGTTTTCTTCTCGAAAATAGTTTTGAGCCAATAAAAAATCTCGGATCACCTTGTGGGCCTCCACCATTACCTTCTCCAGTTTCCCTTCTACAAATGCCTGCCCAGTAAACAACAATGCGGAGACCTCAGCCTTTCCTAATTTTTGATCCGTGTCATGCCAAGGGTGTTTCAAGCATATCACCAGCAATGGCTTGACGTAGGACTTCATTTTACTGCGGGGGAAAAACGGCAAAGCCGCAAAATGAAGGATATGTTCCTTTTCTTTGGGGCTTAAAGTTTGGATCAATTCAACCAATTGGCTTTGTTCCATAAGTTTGTGGTAGAACGCGTATCGAAAAGTGTTACAAAAATTTTCAGGTCAAAAGAAAAACCTTTACAGCGAAATTTACTGAAACACTGTTAAAAAATGCTTTATCATGGAAAAAAAAATACTTTTCTCGATTTTACTTTTCGCGCTGCACCTGACCTGTGTGAACGCAAATGCGCATGGGGAGCCTGTTCAACCCAAATCCAACACACTTCAATGTGATGCGCCAGCACCTGACAGCTTTAGGGTCATTGGTTATGGACAAAGTTATGCAACGCTGGCATGGATTCCTGTTTCACTGGGCGACAATCATCAGTTGACCGTTTTCAAAAAGAACCTCGCCAACAACTGGGATACTCTTTATGCGGTCGATCTGTATAATGAAACGACTTATACATTAATGAGTTTGCAGCCCACTTCAAGGTATAGAGTTGAGATCAGGACAAAATGCAGCACTGGGGAGCCCGGCACCGATGTCTCTTCTGTTAACCCTCCGCAGGGATTGATTATAGAGCTGACGGCAAATGGCCGGAAGCCTATTGATCCAAAGCCTGTTGACGCATGCTCTTACATCAGTTATGTTGATCCTGTTAATAAATGGATTGGATTTAAACTTACAAAGCTCAATGAACAAGGTAAGATTATATCCAACCTGTTTGAATTTGAAAAAATAGAAGAAGGTGACGCTGTTGCAAGAATAAGGCGAGTTTGGAACGTAAATGATATTTTGGTGGCCGCGAATCAGCAAGACGAATGGCCAATTAACAAAAATGACTTAAAAACGACTTATTTGTTAGAATTTAACGCTGGTGAAATTGTTGAAACTGACCTTGATGTTTTTGGTGCAGTTGAAGTTGATGTCATAACACAACCATTAAATGTTTCACTATGTCCGAATCCAAGCTTTCCTATCCAGGCTCCTTATGAATTCAATGTACTGGTTGCAAGTTCTTTTGAGCTTTTTCCAACGGATAGCCCAAACGGGCCAAGTTCAGGCCGTGCTGTTAATACCAAAGAACCTGGCGCGATAAGAGCCCAAAGTCCTTTTTTTGATTATTTGACCCTGTTTTTTGATGAAACTAGTTTTTTAAGCGGAGTCAGGGTTATTACGCTTCGAGATATTAGCGGCAAGGTTGTTTTTTTTGAAAAAATTGAAGTGGCCGATCCTATAATTTCTATTCCCATAAGTAGAACTCCTGCGGGTATTTATTTCCTCGAGGTTTTATCTGCATGGAATTCTCAGAATATCAAGGTGATTAAGCAATAGAAATTCCAATTTTTTATACATGAAAAAAATATTTTGGTTATTATGCTTCAACTGGGCTACATTTCTCGCTGCCCAACCCACCATCCAATGGCAAAAAACCTTTGGCGGCAGTAGCTATGATGAAGCGGCATCCGTTCGTCAAACCATCGATGGCGGCTATATTATAGCAGGAAATACTTTTTCCAACAACGGAGACGTTTTTGGCCATCATGGCGGTTGGGATTTTTGGGTATTGAAATTGACAAACAATGGAACGATCCAGTGGAAAAAAGCATTGGGGGGGAGCGATAACGATATCGCACAGTCAGTCCTGCAAACAGCAGACCTGGGCTACTTTGTTGCCGGTTTTGCAGCTTCAAACAATTTTGATGTGTCTGGTCACCATGGGGGAATTTTTGATGGCTGGGTAATCAAACTGAGCAGCAATGGTTCAGTAGAGTGGCAAAAAGCAATTGGCGGCAGTGGGCGCGATGAAATCTGGTCTGCTCAACAAACCGCGGACAATGGCTACATTTTGACAGGCAGGTCAAACTCCATCGATGGGGATGTCACATTGAACAAGGGGAAGTATGATGTCTGGGTCGTGAAGCTCAGCGAATCCGGATTGATCGAATGGCAAAATACTTTTGGAGGGTCGGAAGATGATTTTAGCAAATCTGTAAAACAAACATCTGATGGAGGCTATATCATAAGCGGCCAAACCGCCTCCTTTAATGGGGATGTGACATTCAACCACGGCAATGTCGACTTTTGGGTACTCAAACTTTCACCGACAGGGGCATTGGAATGGCAAAAAACCTTTGGTGGGAATAATGGCGATATCGCGAGCGATGTCATTCAAACCTACGACAATGGTTATGTTGTGACAGGATATGTAGGCTCCCACAATACCGGGGATGTAACAGGGCACGATCAACTTGCACTTTTTGACTATTGGATAGTCAGGCTGAGTGACACTGGTGAACTGTTATGGCAAAAAGCCATAGGTGGAACCCAACCTGATTATGCACGTGCTGTCGTTCCCGCTGTCGGCGGCGGGTATGTTATCGCAGGAGGATCCGATTCTAACGATGGAGACGTTGTGGGCAATCATGGATCGACTGATTTCTGGCTGGTCAAGATAAGCGAACAAGGGGACTTGTTGTGGCAGAAAGCATACGGCGGCACGAAGGGAGATGGTTGTTACAGCATTGACAATACATCTGACAATGGTTTTATCCTTACGGGCCTAACCTGGTCAAACAACGGCGATATTACTAGCTCCACCAACCAGGGCCAAAACGACTTCTGGGTCCTCAAACTCTCCCCAGAACCCTCCTCCCCAACCTCCAGCCCCGCCGTACCGCAAATCACCCTCTACCCCAACCCCGCCCACAATACCATCACCCTCCAAACCCCAACCGCCGGAACCACCCTCAACGTCACCATCTACGACCTCCTCGGCCGCACCCTCCTCC
>JBBRWA010000335.1:0-5767 GCA_038246345.1 Chitinophagales bacterium | reverse complement strand
CAGCAGCCCGGAAACATTGTCAATTTTGCTTTTAAATTCATCGTAGGTTTTCAGCACCTTGTCTTTGCTCGGTTCCAGCGCCAAGTCCAAACGCCGCAAAACAGTCATCGGCAGTATTACATCCTGGTATTGATTTTCGAGAAACTTATTAATCAAAACATCGTCTGCAACCGTCCAGATGAAGTTAATGATGGGTTGAAGGGATTGTGTATTTAAACTCATATATACTGTGATTAAAGTGATTTGAATGATTTGAGTGATGCAAAATACTGATTTCAAGTTGATTATAAAATTTCGACTTTCACAACCACTTTACGTTGACTATATCTGTTTTTTTCTGGTCGTAAAGTTAGGTTTTTAAGCCTTGTTTTTTTGTCAAAAGTGCGGTCAAGGGGAGTCCTCCCTTGTTTTTATGGTTTGCGCATGTTGTTATGGTGCGTCGGAATAGGTAGCGCGGCATAAATGCCAATGTCGTTGACTTAAGAATCCAGGCCTCGGAGAGGCCTAACGTTTGTAGCTTTTCATACGCATTTTATTCGGCCTCGGAGAGGCCTAACGTTATACAACATATTGATTGCCAAACAAATGTTGGGCCTCTCCGAGGCCTGGGAACATTCGCTACCAATGATTTCTACAAACGTTTGGCCTCTCCGAGGCCTTAAGTCAACGACATTGGCATAAATGCCGCGCTACCTACTCCGACCACTAATGAGACTGCCCCGAGAGCCTTATGGTTTGACGAATTTTCTTCGTCCGACCAATAAGTATAAACAAATACCAAATTCACCTCGGTTTCCCTTCCAACAAAAACACATAGACAGCAGGTGAAAACACCATAACCGTCAGGCTAAGTGCTATCCATATAAGCCCCAGCGGGGCGGTTATGTGGAAATAACACGAATATATTGTCGCCCCGCTGGGGCTAAAAAATATGATACCAACCATCTACAGATATCACCGCCCCGCTGGGGCTGGTTTTAGGAAAGGCAAGATTGTCCTACTTTTCAAACTTTATCAACGCAGCATTATAATCAATCGTAACTTTCAAATATTTCAACCCTGAGCCTCCAATGGCACCTTTTACAACTTTATCCATGGACGCGATCATCCATTCAGACCAATTTTCATCTCGTCTCATGGCAAACAATACCGGGCCTATCTCGTATCCTCCAATTTTCACAACGGGAACTTCAATAACATCTCCAGCCAAATCAGCTTTTGGATAATATTTCCATTCGGGGTGCTCCGTTCTCCATTTATGGAAAATGGAGGCAGCAATAAATGAACCGCCTATCGTTTTTTTATCTGTTTGCAATTGTTGCTGACCATCTTTGGAAAGCACCATGGTTGCTCCCGTGTCAAACAAAACATCTATAGATTCCCCATCTATTTCAATGGTCATGCTTGGATGCCCATATATGTTGTCCTGGTTGGCATTTTTCTTAAACCCTATCTTTTGAACTTTGGGATAATCCAATTGAGCATTATTGAGTGGCGTGTTGATCCAAACTTCTCTATTGGGATAATCAAAGGTCCATGATTTATGCATAAAAAAACCTTGCCCTAAAAAAGCCTCCATTTCGGGCTGAGCTTCAGCCATGAATTTTAACTCTGCATCCATTGGGGGAATCACCAAATAAGGGTTTTCTATTCTCATAAATGGGTTTCGCAAAACGAAACTGCGCAAAGGGTAAGGTTTCGGAAATGTAGAATCTTGGACTAAGTCGCTAAAAAGGATATACTTCATGGGCATTAATCCTTTCAATAACCCCGTTTTTAGTTTTGAATTTATATTCCCTTTGTTTTTAGTGTTCGGCATTAGCATGGAAAGCCCTCCGCCGGTATCACCAAATCCCATAATCGAATCGCTACCACCAATCGGTATTTTAATGTAAAACCGTTCCCCATCTACAAAAGAAGCAGGAATATTGTAGGCAGGGGCTCCATCATTTTGTTTTTCAATATTGAAACCCTGCATGTCCAAAACCTTTTGGTCTAACTTCTTAATTGTAAAAAAAATTACACCGAAGAGTACTAGCAATATTCCGATTGACAAAAAAGTGTATTTGAATACCCTTTTAATGGTTCTAATTTTTTTACTGTTCATTCTTTTCCGTTTAATTTATTGTTGTGTTGCGCGAGATGCTCCATGCTATTGTCCGAGCACCCAACGTGAGTGTTTCTCCACGCTGGAAAGATACGGCAGAATTGCGCCTAACACGCAAAGTCCAAACAAATATAAATGGATCATGACATACTCCTTCGAGGTATTGGAGTAGGGTTAGGGCAATGTCGTTGACTTAGCGGTTTTGGGGGTTCCGTGTTAGATAGAATCAACGGGCAAAGCAGTTGTTCCGCTTTAATTTCCATTTTGAATACTAAATAGTCGTGTCATTCCGAGCGAAGCGAGGAACCTGGGGGAAGGGGGCCAGGGCAAACGCATGAACGTAGTGAAGCGATTAAAGCTTTTTTTGATTGACGATTTACGATTGATGATTTACGATTTTTGAAGTTGGCATCGCCTTGAAGCCTAGTTTTGAATCAAATGAAAAGCAGGTAATTAAACTTAGCAGCCAGCCCTTTCTATATAGCAACAAATGCCAATCTGGAAAGGATTCAAATCTTCACCAATCGAAGAACACAGCCAAGATGCCGCACAAATCGCGTATAAACTTCAAAAATCGTAAATCGTCAATCATCAATCGTCAATCAAAAACAGCCCGTGTAATATTTTAAAAAGACCTCTAACCGCTACGCAGCGTTCATGCGTCTGTCCTCCCCCCCATGCAACACGCTTCCCACTCATTATCAACGCGTTAGCCCCACCCCCGCCTCCCGCCCACGCACCATACCAAGTAAAGAAAACCCCCACCATGCAACCTCCCCGGTAGTCTTTGCACGATGGGAGGTAGTGCCTTTGTGCTGCCTGCCCCCACCTTTGACCCAATCAGTTTTACCAACAAAAAATAGAACACCATGCAAAAGAAATTTAGTGCTCAGCCATTCTTGATCGCCTGCACATTGCTCCTTGCTTTTACAGACATCACCGCCCTTTGCGCCCAGAATAATGCAGTTGTTTTCACGGCTCAAAAAAGTTTATCGAATACAACTACAGCCTCCGCACCGGTTCGCACAAAACCTGCGGACGTACCGGATGGCAACCTGCTGCCCGAGGATTACAAGGACAGAAAAATGGACATCGGGCAATTGGCAGCGGATCGTTACTTGCAAAAATTGAATGATTTGGGCGAGGATTTCACCGCAAACCCAACAGATTTCAAACTGCACCGCGACCTGCTGCGGCCCGAGGAATTACAGATGGAATCTATGGATGGCAAGCATAAGGCAACCCGCCTTTACTTGCAAAAGCTGTATGATTTGGGCGAGGATTTCTTTTGATCCCGAACATACTTTTTAGTACAGAATTTTAACATTCACTATAAACATACATATCATGTCACACCAATCCATGAGTTGCGCTGATGAACGTCAGCTAGGTTGTAAACTGGCCAAGGCCCTTGGTCTCGCCAACACCCAAGCCTCCTTTGAGGATAATAATTACAACCCCCAAAAAATCCTACAAACCGCATTGGCCGAACTTTCGGAAAAAGGCGGTTTGGATGTGGTTTTAACGAATGCTTTGAAAGGCCCCGCCTGGTGGGCTTACATCGTATTGCGCTTTGGGCCCGACCTGGGGGGAAGGCGCGAAGAATTTTTAACCAAGGCAACGCAAGACCCTAAGGCGGCCTTCCACACCTTGAAGTTTGTGCCGGATTTGGGCAGTCACCGGGATGCGCTGCTGGCCAGCACAACGAAAGATCCAGGTTGGGCTTCCTCGACTTTACGCCACATCCCTGATCTTGGCCCCCATGCCGAAGCGTTAAGAATGGCCGTAACCGCTCCTCCGGTCGAAGTCGGCCCTGGATATAATACCTACTTCGTCAACCAAAGTGGCGTAGAATTATGGGTATCTTACAATACTGGCATGAAGGGCACATCTGGTTCGATAACGGGGCCTCATCAGTTAAATATCGGCCAAAATGTCGGTTGGGGAAGAGGCATCGCCCTAATATCGGAGACCAGGGTATGGACATCAAATCCCGCCGATTGGAGTTCGAATGTTGGGTTCCTAGCTTCCTGGGATTTGCCACAGGGCAGCAATGGCGCTAAAAGCTGGGGTTTCCGGATAAATAGTTCGGGCATTGTTGAAGTAACGGAGTGGTATTCTGGTGGTATGCCCGATGAATACCCGCCTTCTAACGGGCAATCGTAAAGCCCCCCCGCCCTGGGCAGACGCATGAACACAGCGCCGGGGTGGGAGCTTTTTTTAGTCATCGCACGGGCTGTTTTTGATTGACGATTGATGATTGATGATTTACGATTTTAGAAGTTGGCGCTGCGTTGAGGCCTTGTTTTGAATCAAAGGAAAAGCCGACTAATGAATTGGGCAAACTGCCCTTGCTTTTTCGACAGCAACCACCAACTTTAGACAATTTCAACCTCCACAAATCGAAGAACTCAGCCAAGATACCGCACAAATCGCGTATAAACTTCCAAAATCGTCAATCATCAATCGTCAATCGTCAATCAAAAAAAGCCTGTGTAATATTTTAAAAAGCTACGCAGCGTTCATGCGCCTGCCCCTCCCCCATGCAACACGCTCCCCACTCATTATCAACGCGTTAGCCCCACCCCGCCCCACTCCCACGCAACATAGCAAGTAAAGAAAAATCCCAACGTGCAACCTCCACGGTAGTCTTTGCACGATGGGAGGTAGTGCCTTCGTGCTGCCTGCCCCCACCTTTGACCCAATCAGTTTTACCAATAAAACAAACCACCCATGACCAAGCCAAGTACTTCTTTCATCATTCTTCAACATCAATTTTTTAAAATTATGAAACAAACATTTTCTCCACTCAAAAAAACAGCAACCTGGGCGAGCATGGCCGCTTTGCTGGTAGCCTTCTTATGCAGTGCAGGCAGCTTGTCGGCACAGGAACTTAACTTTACAACGAACCTAGGCTACCCAATCAAAATCAACGGCTTAGGCTCTACCATCTGTGAGCCAAGCAGTGCGTTCAATGTAAATAAGCAGGGTATCTTCCCTGTGTATCTTGATTCAAGCAATTTATCCACAAATGCCGGGACTTACCACAAGATAGAAGCTGGAAAGACCACAAACGTTATCGTGGACATGCCACTTTTTGGTCCTTTCCCTGGCGGTCAAACTGTACAATATTACTACGGTGTACCGGGCGAGCCTCCTGTGTATGGCTATGCAGTAGCAAGCACCACACCCCCATCTGGGTACGTCCGTTTTGAATTACCCGTGAAGTTTGCGCTCGGCGTACAAAAGGCGTATCTGTCATTTATTTTATACGAATATATTTCTGATCCAATGTATTGGTATAGCAATGTCCTCATTCCATTCACCGTACTGGGCCCTACCGCCCTTGAAGTGCCCATCCTTGGCACCACCGTGCAGCCACAAATGCCTTACATGGTGCTGCATGCCCCACCGGGCGATGGCAGTTATAGCGCATTTCAGGACACAAAGAAAACTTGTCGGGAGTTCTCAGATACTTATGCCCAAGATGGCTCCAACTCAGCCAACGTGGCGGTTAAACTCGGCATAGCAGGGTCAGTTGGCTTTATCGCTACGGTGGACTTCGAGTTTTCTGTCACGATGAGTGCCGGCCTCACCGTCGGCGATATGGCCATCACCACCAGTTCCAACCAAACCTGTGTGGAGGTAAGCGAGGGCTTT
>JBBRWA010000334.1:0-5769 GCA_038246345.1 Chitinophagales bacterium | reverse complement strand
TGTCAAGTGACAGTTCAATAGATGCGTCATCGCAAAGCACCGTCGTGCCGGAAGCAGATACAATGGGTGTTTCGGGTAGGGTACCAACATTGACCAAAATGGTATTGGAGGCTTCGCTGTCGCCGCAACCATTGCTTAGAATAGCGCTATAAGTCCCACTTGTTGTCACCATGAGGCTTGGACCGCTTGCACCATTGGACCACATGACTGTACAGGCAGGGCAAACCAAATCTGCCGTCAACGCAACCGCTTCGCCTGTGCAGAATATGGTTGGGCCTGAAGCCGATACCATAGCAGCAAGTGGCAAACTATCCACAATAACAGGAACCGGGGCAGAAGCTGGGCTATCTCCGCAACCGTTGCTCATGGTAGCCGTGTAGGTACCTGGGATGGAAATGCTGATGCTCGGATCTGTTGATCCTGTAGACCAAAGTACGCTACAGCCAACGCAAAGATTGTCAACAACAAGCTCCACCATTTCACTGGAACAGATTGAAGTAGGGCCGGAAGCCGTGACGATGGGTGCTGCTGGCGCCATGCCTACTTCAACAAGGATGGCATTGGAGGCTTCGCTATCGCCGCAAACATTGCTGGTGCTGGCGGTATAATTACCCTCGGCCGAAACCGAGATGCTTGACCCTGTTGCGCCGGTAGACCATTGTACGGTGCAACCGGAACATATATTTTCAGCTGTCAGCAACACCGATGCGCCATCACAGAACATCGTGGGGCCGTCAGCAGCAATGGTGGCGATTTCGGGCAACATTGCTGTTTCGACAGCAACTGGCAGGGAAGTTGGGCTCTCCCCGCAAAAATTGCTAAGGCTTGCCGTGTATATACCTGCCGTAGAGACAGCAATAGAAGGGTTGCTTTCCCCAGTTGACCACATCAAGGAGCAGCCGGGGCAGGAGTTTTCTGCTGTAAGTTCGAGTGTACCGCCTGGGCAAAGCGTGGTGGCCCCTATGGCAACAAGGATCGGTGCATCGGGTATTGCTTCCAAGATTACGGAAACCTGGTTGGATGCGGGGCTGTCGCCACAGGTATTGCGCAAGGTGGCGCTATAACTGCCTCCGTCGGTGACGGTGATACTTGGCCCTGTTTCTCCGTTCGACCAATGCACCGTACAATCTGTGCAAATGTTTTCTACTGTAAGTTCTACTGAACCATCTGTACAAATGGCCGTTGGCCCAGAAGCCGTAACAGTTGCCGCATTTGGTGTCGCATTTACGGTGCCTGTCACCAACACGCGATCACTTTCGCATGAAATAGAAGTTTCTACTTCAATATCGTACAAATAGTAGTAATAATCAAGGCCGGCGCTGGAAGTTTTGATCGTTACCAGGTCGGTAACTTCGTAAGGGTAATTTGCGCCCGAGTTGTTCCTGTATAAGTTGGTAGACCCGGGGCAACCGATTTGTAAGTCGCTGCCTTGGGGGATGTCCATATCCAGGGTGATTCTGCTTTCTCCCGCATTTACGAAAATGGTTTTTTCGAGTAAAAGAGTGTTGTTCACATCCCGAACTTGGAAGGTGCGATTTTTTGCCCCAACGGCGTACACAGTAGCCGATTTCAAGCGAAAAGCTTTGCTGGCATCCAGAATCAGGTATTGATTGCCATTATGGTCGCTGCCGCCGCCGATGCTGTTATCGGCAGGCCCTACATGGTGATTCTCTTGAACGCCTGTGCTTGTAGCTGCATAAAAAGTGCTGGTTTGGGTCAGGCTGGTGTTGAATACGTTGCCCGTAAACAAAGGTGTGATGTCTGCCGCTCCGGCATACCAGTTGATTTGCGCCCCTGCCTGTCCTGTGGCCTGGAAGCTCACATCACCGGGATCGCAGCGCGACACATCAGCCACTGTTGGTGCATCGGCACCGATTAGGGTAATGTAGTCGACCTGCTGGTAGGTACTTTCGCCAGCGCTATTAATGGATTTCAAGGTAACGGTAAAGGTGCCGCTGCCGTTAAAGGTCACCACCGGATTTTTCTCTGTGGAAGTTGCTGGCGTGCCGCCTTGGAAAGTCCATGCCCAGGCCGTAGGGCCATTGATGGTATTATCGCTAAAAGTGACGGTCAGCTCGTGGCAGCCCAGTCGTTGATCAGCACTAAAGGCCGCCACCGGTGGCAGGGGTTGGAACAAAGGCGATTCCCAAAGGCCGCGACCATACGTGCAAGCAAATATGGTGCTCGACACATAATTGGGCTCCAGTTCGTACACACGGCAATTGGGCAAGCCGTCAAAGTAGCCGACCCAAAGGCCTGGAAGATCGTCGTTGGTGTAGGAGATAAAGCCGAATCCGCCGACATAAATGCCGTTTTTGCCCGTATTTTCCCAGGCAGCACAGTATTTGGTACCGGAGGGCAAGCCCGCGCTGATGGTTGTCCAAGTACCGCCTGCATCAACGGAGTGATACACTGTGGAGGAGGTTACGACCAGCAGGCGCAGGGGATTCGTGGGGTGCACTGCGATGTAACTGATGCTACTGGTTCCCCATGCTTTTGGTGTCGTAATCCATGAAGTGCCGCCATTGGCCGTCGTAAACAAGGAGGAGCCACGGGAAACGTAAATGCGCTGGTTGTCGGAAGGCGCGAGTTTCATCTGATTCATATTGCCGTTGGCGAAATCAGAAATCTTCGTCCAGGTGCTGCCGCTGTTGGTGCTCTTCCACACGTCGGCAAACGCCACGTAAATGGTGGTTGCTACCTGCGGGTCTTGTTCAAAAGGTGTCACCCACGCACCGTCTTCGTCTGGGTCTGGCTTGGCAATAGAACTGCGGGAATTGCCCTGATTGGTGGAGCGGTACATGGAGCCGTTTTGGGAGGTGCCGTACAGAATATTGGGGTTGTTCCAGTCGACAAATGTTTCCATACCATCAGCACCCAGCCAATCGACCCACAGTCGGTTGGTGCCGCGCATCACGCTGGTGCCATTGTCCTGTGAGCCGCCGGATACCACATTGGGGTCTGTTTTAGACACGCCAATTTTATAAAATTCCTTGATTCCCAGCCCGACGGAGCGGTTAACAAAGGTTGCAGCCCCATCAGTACTGGTAAAAATGCCGCCGTCGGAGCCCACGAAAAGGGTGTTTCCGGCAAATTTCAAAATATCGATGTCTGCATGGTTGTATCCCACACCGAGCGAAGCAGCAGTGCCGGGCACCCAATAAGAGGTAAGCGCAAAATCAACGCCGCCATTGACAGATTTCCAGGTATGGATACCGGCAATATGTACCTCCTCGGCATTGAAAGGGCTTACGGCCACGTCCATATCACGGGGCGCCTGGCCTTTGTCATCGTCGCCGGTGGAGCTGTAGCCGAAATAGTTAATGTCCGCGCCGTCTACCAGTTTGGTGAATGCGGCTCCGCTGTTTGTAGATTTGTAAAAAGCGCCGAATTTGCCACCATTGGATTCCACCACGTAAACAAAATTGGGATTCGCCGCTGAAACGCCCATCATTTTGTAGTTGTTGGTGGCGGTGCCAAAACCCGTGATCTGGGTAAAAGAGGTGCCGCCATTGGTGGAGCGATACACGTTGATGCCCGAAAAATAGATGGTATTTGGATCGCCGGGCTTGAATTCCACGTCGTAACCGGGCATCCCGCTGACACCTGTCACTGCTGTCCAGGTAGCGCCGCTGTTGAGGGAGCGAAACAAGCCATTGGATTCAGACACCGCGTACACCACATTGGGGTCGGTGGGGTGATATTGAATGCGGCTGACGCGTCCGCCGCCCGAGAGGTTGCTGCTTGTGAGCCAGGTCGCGCCGCCATCGAGGGAGCGAAAAACCCGGCCGGAGGTGCTGCCCCACAGATATTGTTGGTTGTTGTAAGGCGAAATTTCGAGTGCATACACATCTACGGTGCTGAAATTATCGGTCAGGGGCGCCCAGGTATTGCCGCCGTTCAGCGATTTCCAAACGCCGCCCGTGGGGCTGCCGACAATCAAGTGGTTGGGGTTGGCGGCCTCAATACCGATGGACGTAACGCGGCCTACGCCGGGATTCCAGCCGGAGGTTGCGTTGTAGTAGGTAGGCCCAAGTTGTTGCCAGTTGGCAGCGAAGCTGCCTTTTTCAGCTTGATGTTCTTTTGCTGTCACCCGGTATTCGCGCGCAAGTTGCGACAGTTCAGTATTGGCGATTTTCACCCCTTTGTCGTCCAATTCCATCAAGGCAACGTATTCCCAGCGTTTGAACTGTTTGTAGCCGCTGCCGCGTTCCCGCCCGACGATGTCGAAGTGGGCTTCAGCAGCTTTTTGGATAACGGTGATGGGATAGGTTCCGGCCTCGATCATGTCGAGGTATTGTTGGGCAGGGGCGGAGAAGGCGGTAAGGGCCAGGGTCAGGAGCGCGAGTAGGCGTAGGCGTAGCTTCATGTTGGAAAGATTTTGATATGGGGGGTGAAGCTAGGGGGATTTTGGGGAATTTTGGGGTTGGAGATGGAAAAGGTCGGGGATTTGCTAATTTTTGCAGTTTTAGCAATACCTCGTTGGCAAAGGTATTCATGGGTTTCAAACTCACCCGTTGGTCCTGCACGAGCAACTGGCCAAAGCGGGCCGCGTGCCCAATGTTGATTTCCTGGGCACGGGGGTCTGGAGGATCGCAAAAAGCAGGGGTGGAAAGTCCCATTCCAAAGATTTAGAGGTACAGCGCCAGCGATTTTTCCGGCTGTCGCAGCCGCTTTTTTCAGCCAATTGCTGGAAGCGGCTGTAAAAATGAATCGGAGCGGGAGATAAAGCTATGAAAGATTAAAAATTTGGGCGGTCAAGCGACAGAGACCAGGAAAACGCTTGTTTTTTCCTGCTGCTGTCTTTGGACACAATCCCTCCATAATGTAGTTCGATGTTTTCTTTCAAATGGTTGCCCTGGTGTGGCAGGTTTGAGTTGAGGATGGTGGATTTGTTTGAGGATTGATACAGTCTCGGGGAACCCCTGAAGCTTTGTGCCCGACATTTTCTCAAATTTAACGGATGAGATATTTTCAAATATGAAATTGTCGGCTATCTTTGCAAGGACAAGCACCAGCCTATGAAACAGATTTTTCCGAATGCTTGTTGGAGTTTTAGGTGTGGTTATTAAAGTCGGTGGCTTGGATAGCGCACAATACCGCAACGAACGACCAAGTAAAGTACGGTAAGTTGTTAATGGCGTTAACAGAAGATGGGACTTGGGATGGTCGTAAGTTGTCGGTAAACCCGTAGTTAGCAGCAGCGATAAATAAAAAACACACAATCAAAAACTTATATTATGAAACGCATCATTTTTACAGTATTACTCTTTGCTTTCGGCTTTTCTTTGAATGCTCAAAGCACATCAAGCCCATTACCTTTCAGGATCGAGCGTTCCGATCTGGTGATCGAGGGAAAGGTAATTGACTGTCGCTCCTTTTGGAACGAAGGTCATACCCAGATTCTAACCTCAAATTTAGTTGAGGTGTTCAAATTTTTTTAGAGGTAAAGATTTCAACAAAACCACAGTTGAAATCATAACACTGGGCGGTATTGTTGACGACAGGTTCAGTATCGTTTCACATCAGAAGACCTTTAAACCCGGCATGGAAGGCATTTTCTTTTGCAAATCCAACAGTAAGTTATCAAGTCTGCATCAACTTGGCGAGGCTTCCTTTGTGATGTCGTTCCCTGAAACTGGATTTATCCAGTATTTCTTTGAAAAATTTAATCCCCCTGCCGCAGATGCCAGCAAATCTTACAAGGATATTCCCAAAGAAATATATAATGAGATAATCTTGTCTGCCAGAGAACCTGTGAGAAAAATT
>JBBRWA010000333.1:0-5772 GCA_038246345.1 Chitinophagales bacterium | reverse complement strand
GCTCGGCAGGCAGGTGTTCCAAACTGACCAAACATTTGACATGCCGCTGAGGCTGCAGCATTTGAGCGCTGGAACTTATCTGGTTCGGGTAGCGGCAAGGGATGGCAGGGCATTCGCGCAGCGGGTAGTGATCTGTAAATAGGCAATTAAACATGCGCCAGCCCTTATTTTATGCTAAAGAAGTAGGGTGGACAAAACGAAATAAATTTGGGCATTTGTGTATACTTATTGGTCGGACGAAGAAAATTCGTCAGACCAAGTGGCCCTCGTCCGACCACTTTTCGTGGTCTCGTCGAAGAGGTTATGACAAATTCAGCCCTACCTGACTCCTTTCTGCAAAAAGAACACGAGCAATTTCCGTTCAAGTGAGGCGGTAGCTTGAAACCGCCGCCTCACCATTCAGTATCACGCATCACGCATCTCTCATCACTCATCACTCATCTCTCATCACTCATTTGTGCGGCAATCCCGGACGATAATTTGCCTAGTTCGAATAGCTTTATTATGGCCAAGCGGCGCATTTCGTTGGCCAATTCAGGCTCTTGCATTTTTAGTGCAAAACCCAGTTCTTCGGGAAAGGATACCTGTATATTACCTGAGCCCATGTTTTTTTTACAAATATACTGGAGTTATAACAATAAAGGATAGGAAATTTCCCCTATAGCCAATTATTCTAAACGGAATAGTAGTATGATTACCTTACCCCGCCCGCAACAAATTCACACTCACCGTCCCCAATTCCGAATCCGGGAACCGCGTAAAAAACGCTTCCACCGGGTGCAGCCCCGTCTCCGAAGCCACTTTGTTGAACACCTCAATCTCTACAATGTACTGGTCGGAAAAACCGTGCGTGGCATCGTACGCCGTTGCAGCTGTTCTGCCCAAGTTTTGTGCCGTGAGCGCTGGCGCGATGGTGTGCAGTTCTATCACCAGCAATCCGAAATTCTCCACAAAAGGCGCCCATTTTTGCAAATGCTCCCGCAGGTTGTCCTCCACATCAGCGTTGGGAATGCGTTTGCCGCGGTGGGCAAATGCGCCCGTGGAATTGCTCACACGCCCCGGTGTTTTTACCTCAGGCTCGCTCCATACCCGGTTGTGGTCGAGGAAGGTGCGGACGTTGAGGAGGTCTTTTAATTCAATATCGTAGTTTTCTGCCAGGTCTTGCGCCAGTACATCAGGCCGCCCGATGTCCCCCCAAATCACCTTGGCCCAAATATCCGCTTTGATGATGTTGCCCCGGGTCACTTTCAAGGCGGCTTCGTTGTAGTCGGCCCCTACCAGGAACAAAGGATATTCGTCGAGCATTTGGCCCCGCAAAGTGCGCTGTTCTATCACTTCGTACAAATGAATCAAAAACGCGCCGTTGCCACAGCCCATATCCACGATGCCCTTGGGCTGCTTTTCTATGGGCCTGTTGAACAGGTCGATGATAACCTGATCCACTACTTTGAAATAGGCCGCATGGGCACCGCCGCTGCCCCAGACGTTCATTTCACGGTCTACATGGATTTCTGTCGCACCCTTTGATATTTCCCAGAATAGGGTAGGGTCGCCAAACAGCAGGGTGTCCATTTTTCTGAACGTGGGGATATAAGAGACTGTTACCCCGTAAGCACTGGCCCGCCGCGCATAAAACAAGCCTTTATCCGTAAAACGATAGGTGCCGTTTTTCTTGTCAAACCAATTTAAATGCACAAACATATCCAACAGCCGCGCGAAGCTCTCGCCTTCGGCGTGGAACTCATCGGGGCGGAAATAAGCCTCCATGAAATATTTGTGAAACATGCCGTTCATGCCCAGGGCAACCACGGTGGGCCCTACCATAATGCCCTCGATATGCTTTAGTACCTGCTCCTGAATGGCTTTTGTTTTCGCAGCGCTCGAAAATTCGATGCCGTAATGCTTGCGGTAGTTTTCAAAAATGTTTTCCAGCAGCAAAAACGGCTCGACTTCAAATTTCCGGCGGTGGTACTTCTCCGACATTTGAAGCAACTGCACCACTTCTTGGTACAGGGGAATCAATCCGAAAGCCGTTGCGCTGTTTTCATTGATGCTGATCTGAATGTCGTTTTCCCCGATGATGTCATATTGCAGCCAGCCTTGTGAGGCCAATACCCGCAAAGCAATGTTCAAATAGCCTTCGTTGGCATTGAAGGTTGCGTTCAGTTGCTGGATCGAGCGCTGTTTTTCCTGTAATAAAAAATCTAAAACGCCTTTTTGGTGTAAGGCAAATGCAGTGGGTGCAGTAACGATTCCGTCGAGGTGGCGGAATAAATCGGCCCTTAATTTGGTATTTTCAGCTTTGTTCATGTGTTAATTCGGATTCTTTTTACGATTTCTAGTTAGGCACCTTTGTGGGCGCTCCATTCCTGCCAAATATACTCGAATTCCTAAACCTCGTAGGTCTAAAACCTCTGCTTACCTTGAAAAAACCGATAGTTTTTTCAAGGTAAGCAGAGGTTTTAGACCTACGAGGTTTAAATCACCGAAAGAGCATGGTTTGGTTTTTCCTGACTTCCTTTGCAACGATTCCATACATTCGCTGTTTTCTAAATGTACGCTAAATTGCCCGCTTCCCTTCAATCATTCAACATTTCAAATGACCTGGCTTTCCATCCACCTTTACCCAACCGACACACAAGATATCTTTCTTGCCCGCGCCCTAAAACCCTTTTTGGCGCAATATATCTGGCCTCAAAAGGATGCCCGCGCCTTTTTTGTTCGCTACCACGATGAAAAAGGGCCGCATATCCGCATCCGTATGCGGGGGGAAGCTGTCTGGATAGACGAAGTGCTAAAACCTGCGTTTGAGGGCTGGTTTGTCGATAGAGGGGAATGGGCGGAAGTTCCGTACGAACCTGAAACTGCCCGATTTGGCGGCGAAGCAGCCCTGGCTTGGGCGGAAGAACATTTTCACATTTCCACACGTGTCGTACTCGACCGGATCGCCAAAGAGCAGTTCACGTACGGCGATGCGATGTTTGATGCTTTACGCTTGCATGCCATTACCGCTTTTAGCGCCGGATTCAGCCGGGAGCGGGTGCGCTGGTATTTCGGCGAACTCTTCGATCAATGGCTGCCTTTGTTCTTCCCAACGGATGAAGTGGGCTTGGAAGCTGAGGTTACGGCCTCTTTTGATACAATATTTGAGCCACAACAGGAAAAGATAACGGCTACCCTTGATGCATTTTGGACCAGCCTGGAAAAAGAACAATTGGATCCAAAACAACCAGAATGGGCCCGTTGGCTGCATGGCAATCAGCTGATTGTAAAAGGCTTGGAAGATGATTTGGAAAAGGCGCTGCCGAGTTTGCTGCACCTGACGAACAACCGCCTGGGCATTAACAACCAGGACGAGGTGTATTTGAATTACATACTGTCAAAAGCGATGTAATTTTTAATGTGATAATTCGATAATGTGATAATGAAAAACGCTTCGCCCTGGAGAAGGTACATATCTTGCATGGGTGAGTATTCATGTTTAATTATATTGAATATCAAGCAGTTGTGTCATTCCGAGCGAAGCGAGGAACCTGATGCATCACAATGCCAATTGTCAGGTTCCTCGCTTCGCTCGGAATGACACAATTGCCTAGTTTTCAGGTTGCTGGAAAACTAAGGCTGGATAACAAAATCAACCACCGCAGATACCACCGATTTATCCTGGAGGCGATGCCCGAAACCTTCGGTTTGAAAAAAGCTCGCGCCCCAGGTTTTCGCTACCATTCGGCCTTCTGCGACTGGCGCTACATCATCGTTGGTATCGTGAACGACCAGGCCCTTTACACCAAGTAACTGTAACGTTTTTTGGGCCACCGAATAGGCTTCAATGGGGGCACCGCTGCGTTTTTCAATTTCTTTATAAATGGCGGTAATCACGCCTAGATTAACACCCAAAACCTGCCCGAAATCCTGAATGACTCGGGTTGATTCAGCAAATACACCCAGCAAAACCATTTTTTCCGGCTGCGCTGCGGCCAATAGGGTAGTGCTCATTACCGCCGCCGCGCCACCCAGGGAATGCCCAATGATAACATTCGGACTGCCGTTTTTAGCGATAAACTCCATCACGACATTGCTGTACAAAATTACATTCAGGCGTTTGCCATGGGAATTGCCGCTGGCTGGAGCATCAATGGCGTGTACCGTAAATCCCGCTGCACGCAATCCCCTGATATATTTTCGCCATCGCGCACTGTTGGACTCCCAGCCATGCAGCAACAGCACGGATTTGGCATCAGGTTGTTCCGACCTCCAACTATAGGTACTGATCTTCTGTTTTTGATACACCAAGAAACCTTGCTCCGCGCTGGCCAACAAGGCAGCGTCTTTTTCACGCACCGGCAATCGGCGCGGGGTACAAAAAAATTGAAAAGCAACTTTTCCCGCCAAGGCAGGTGAAACAAGCGCCAGCGCATTGAGCATCTTGCCCACGCGGCGGATTTTTTTCAAAGTTGCATCTGTCATAAAAAGGGGTTTCGGGTTTCAGGTTTCAAGGTTTCAGGTTTACGCGGGCAGTTCGCTACTCAGGAAGGCTTATTTCAATTGTAACAGAATCTTTATTGTTAATTTTGAAATACAGTCTCAAGGCAACCACAGATCGCGTAAACCTGAAACCTTGAAACCTGAAACCTGAAACCGGTTACGTTATTCGAAGCGCCGCTTGTAAAACCAAGTATTGTCATTCATCGTAAAGCCCAGCGTCAACCGAACGTAGGATTCTTCAATGGCGGAGTCGGTACCAATTTTCCCCAACTCGAAGGCTGCGTTGACAAATGAGGTTTGCTGACGGGGCAACACGAGCGGAAATCCGAAGCCGAACGTAACGCCCAGGTCATCGACATTTTTGCCGCCGACGGTGCGGGGATCCTGGCGGTAGTAGCCGCCCACGCGGTAGCGCACCCTCCTTAGGAATTTGTTGTAAGAAATATAATCAGGCGTGTATTCCAATCCCGCAGCAGCGGAAAAGGTATTGCGGAGCTTTTCTGGGCGCACCTCATTGTCGTATTTGTTCCAGAATTCCATACCAATTTGAGCGCCTACTTTTAGCTTGTTTGCCTTAACATATTGAAAACCAAGCGCAAATGTGGCGGGCAAGGTGATTTTCTGTCTTACATCGACACTTCGGTCCAATGTGTCGGAATCCAGGTATTGGCCGTTGGACAACAGACCCCGGCTGCGAATCCTGAACTTGTCGGTCACCGTTTTGATTTTGTGGGTTCCTTCACCGTCCAATCCGACCGTTATCCATTTGGAGGGAGCGTCTTTGTCGTTTTCGGCAGTTGCCAGGATGAAATCATGTTGAAAGCCCATTTTCCAAACAAATCCGTTCATGGAGATGTCGTCGCGGTAGTTGTTTTGGAAAAATATTTGGTTGAAAGTATCCAAGGTGCCAGTAGGGTCGTCGGCGAAAACGGTGTTGTTTTCGTATTTTGTCTTGCCAAAAATCCAGCCAATATTGGCGCCGAAAGCCGTGTTTTTGTGTTTTACAGCATTGCTCCAGGTCAGGCGATAGGTGCCGCCATTGCCGGTGAAGGTGCTTTGGACGAAGCCCAGATCGGGCAGGGTATCTTGGGTTTGTACATTGTAACCCACCAAGGTGTTCGGCGTGAGGGCGAAGCCCATGCCGTATTTCCAGGTCTTTTTATCGCGGTCCAGCACTTCGTTGATGGGGCTGTTGAGGGTAAAGCCAAGGGCCAAATAGGCTAAGTTTCCACTCCAAATATCCTGCGTTGCGGTGGACGACTGGAAACGGCTAAATTTTGTATTCAG
>JBBRWA010000332.1:0-5807 GCA_038246345.1 Chitinophagales bacterium | reverse complement strand
GTGCTGTAAGCATCCGTCCACGTATAGTGCGCTGAATGCACCAGTGCCAGCAGCATCGCAGTATCCTTTTCCCGTATGACGTGGACGGATGCTTACAGCACGACAAGTAGGGGTGAGCGGCGAAACGCAGATATTGTTATAGGGAAGCAAGACGGCCTGCGTACAACACGGCAAGGTGGCGAGGGCGCGATACGAGGGCTTCGTAGTAAGGGAAGCAAGAAGGCCAACTACACGAAAAGATCGAAATGCCGATTGAAAAATGATTGTCAAATTTAGTTTTCAGTATTTGGCTTTGGCTTGTCCAGTCCTTCGATTTCCACCACAATGCCTTCGCTTTTTGGTTCCCTCACTCTAAATGCATGGTGTAGCGCTCGCCGAACCGGTTGCTCAATTCTGCTCCGATGGAGCTCCAATTGAACACCTTTTTCTTCCAGCCACCCCTGCCATACATCAGCGTCAGGTATATTTGCTTGACAAGCGCCTTGTCATTTACCCATGAACCTTTGGTTTTTGTCACTTTTCGGATTTGTCGATGCAACGCTTCTACGGCATTGGTGGTGTAGATCATACGCCGGATATGTTCCCCAAAATCCATGAACGGTATCAAATCGCCCCAATTGTTCTCCCACGCTTCGGCAATGGCGGGATATTTTTTGTCCCATTTTTCCCGAAAAGCAGCCAATGCCATGCTGGCTTGCAGCTCATCAGCTGCCGAGTAGATGGTGCGAAGGTCGCCACAAATCTTTTTGAGGTCTTTGTCCGACACAAACCTGGTGCTGCTGCGGATCATGTGCACAATTCAGCGCTGTACGAAGGATTGGGGGAAAACATTCAATATCGCATCCGTTCACCGTCTACCGTAAGAAGTTTTACCTTTGCGCCCATGGAAGTCCTACCCACCACTAATTTCCAACCCGACATAATTTTGTGGGGCCTGCGCCTCGGCGAACCAATGATAGCCTTCACAGGGCTTTTGGTTTCCTCAGTATGCTTTTACGCTTGGCTCCGACTAGGGAAACTCCAAGCCAAAAACGACACCCTCAAACTCTCTCGCGTTTTTTTCCTGCTCACCAGCATTTCAATCGTAATCGGCGCCATCGTCGGCCATCTATTTCTATACGCCCTGCCGTTTGAGTTTAAATTGCCCGGCTGGGTGATGGGCATGATTGCAGTTTCAGCCCTGGAACAGGCATCAATTGTCAAAGCCAAAGTGTTTTTGGGCGAAAAGCTTTTCAAAGCCTTATTCTACCTCAATATTATCGAATTGACTTTAGCCCTCTGGTTCATCAGCACGACGCTCTGGTTCCCGGTGGTGGAGATACACTCGGCTTTCGGCTTTTTATTGATCGTCATGCCTTTGGAAATCATGCTTTGGGGCAAAATCCGTTCGAAAGCAAGCCTGGAAATGCTGTTGGGAATTCTACTGTTGGTGGGCGCTGTACTGGCGCACATTTTGAAAATCTCCCTTGGTGTCTGGTTTTCCTATTTCGACGTCGCACACCTGTTTATGTGCGCATCCATGTGGAAATTTATGCAGGGTGCGGAGCAATGGGGAAAACCGGACTTGGCTACAGTTGCCGATGGTGAAGCCCTTTCGAAAAAGGTTCCTGCATAACGCTGACAATGGATTGAAACACCGAATCATCGCGCTGGAAATCGGCATCGCCAAGTTCCAGGATGACCACTGGCGAATCTTGCTCCATTTTTAAGTAGCTGAGGTAGGCTTGTTGGATTTCTTCCAGGTATTCCTTGGAGATATTTTGTTCGATCTCACGCCCACGGCTTTTTATCTGTTGTATCAGTACATCTACGGGCCGGTGCAGGTACAGCAAAAGGTCTGGCTTCGGAAAGGTAGCGTTCAGCACATTGAACAAGCGCTGAAAGAGGCGCAATTCAGCTTCATCCAGGTTGTTTTTGGCAAAAAGCAGGGTTTTTACAAAAAAGTAGTCAGCAACGGTGAGTGGCTTAAAGAAATCCGGCTGGGCGAAATGTTCCAGCAATTGCTTGTGCCGCTCGGTCATGAAAAACAACTCCACCGGGAAAGCATAACGCTCCGGTTGCTCGTAAAATGGCGGCAAAAACGGGTTGTCGGTGAACTGTTCCAACAACAGCGCACAGCCGGAATATTCAGCCAAACGATGGCAGAGGGTCGTCTTGCCCGCGCCAATGTTTCCTTCAACGGCAATAAACTGGTAGGGAAAATTCATGAATAGAAGGTCAAATCAATCAAGCTGCACCACCTCACCGGGGTCTTTGCTGGCCATATAGAGTTCGTCAATGGGTTGTTTAAGCACCGGGTGTTCCAGATCGGGCGCAATTTCGAGCAGCGGAATGAGGATGAAATTCCTTTTATGCAACTCAGGATGCGGAATGTCTAAGCCTTTATCGCGAATAATACGTTTTCCGTAAAAAAGAATGTCGATATCAATGGTGCGTGGGCCCCATTTCTCTTTTTTCACGCGGCCCAATTCTTTTTCAATCACCGTGATTATTTCCAACAAATCCCTGGGATCCATGGTTGTATTGGCCATAATGACCTGATTTAGGAATTTGTCCTGAGCGGGTTCTCCCCAAGGTTCTGTTTCATAAACATGGCTTTTTCGCGCAATTTTGCCGATATTCTTATCGATCATCAAGGCTGCAGCACGAAGGTTTGCCTGCCGATCGCCCATGTTGCTACCCAGCGAAAAGTAGACATTGATGTAGCGCTTTGGAGGAAATGCCTGAGTAGCGCCGCGTTCTGGCTTAGCACCGGGCTTTCCGCCGGTTTTTCCGCCTGGTTTTTCGTATGGCTTACCACTTGGCTTGCCTGATGGTTTCTCTGCTGGTTTCAACAACGGGGTATTGGAAGTTTTAAACGCCAGGCGATCTTTGTCCGCTTTTGTTTTTGGGCTAAAAGAGCCCCCCGTCTCCTTTTTGGGGCCAAACTTCGCGTCAGACTTATAATCTTTTTTTGCACCGAATTCGGCATCTGGCCTTGGCTCGCGCTTCGACCCTGGTTTAGCCCTTGACGTTGAGTCTGGCTTTTCCCCTCTTTTGGAGCCTGACTTAGGGCCAAATTCAGCATCTGGTCTTGGCTCGCGCTTCGATCCTGGTTTAGCCCTCGACTTCGAGTCTGGCTTTTCTCCTCTTTTTGGGCCTGACTTAGGGCCGGGTCGTTCGTTCTTCATGACTTAAAATATTTGGCAAGAGCGCAAAGATATATTATTGGCGCGCATCCCCGAAGGAATTCAAAGAAGCTTGGATGGCTGTGTTACCTTTGCCCTTTCTTTTTCAGACTCAGCCCATTCATTATGAAGTTAATTTGCGCATCCTGCCGCGTTGTTTTATTGTTGTCAATTATATCCTGCAACAATGCAACACCCGTGCCTCCCGTCGAAAACAAACCAGTGCCCACCGCACATTCTGATAACGATCAATTTCCTGATATTCAAACGCTTAAAGAAAACCATGAAATCATGTTGATCCGGGTTTCGGGCGATTTAACCGCGGTGTCAGTTGCCACCAAAACCAAACTTGAAGGCCAAAAGCAGGCTTTCAATGCGGCCTTTGAGGAGTACAAGGAACACGTATCCCAACGCGCTGAACTGCTTGAAACATTGAACACATTAAAAGCAGATCAAGGGGAAGCAGCCAAATCATTACCGGCATGGGAGCAAGCATCCAGTGCCTTGTCAACGGCGAATGAGGCGGCCATAGCGGCACAGGACAAATACATGGAACTGGCGCGGCAGTTTTCCGAAATGATTGAAATGGTGAAAAAAGAGCGTGGACACTAGTGCCGCATCCAATGAATAAAGGCACTAGACCCGTTCGATAATGGCAGCATAGCCCTGCCCTACCCCAATGCACATCGTAGCCAAAGCATAGCGCTTGCCTGATCGTTTCAGCTCTAAAGCCGCTGCAAGCAGAATACGTGCACCACTAACACCCAGTGGATGCCCCAACGCAATGGCGCCACCATTTGGGTTAATTCGAGGATCGTCATCGGAGAGGCCCCAGGCGCGGGTGCATGCGAGCGATTGCGCAGCAAATGCCTCGTTTAGTTCGATCACATCCATATCGGCCAGGCTCAAACCCGCTCTTTTCAGTGCCTTTTCTGTTGCGGCCACTGGGCCAATGCCCATGATTTTTGGTTGCACACCTGCAACGCCCATGGACACAATTCGTGCCAGCGGAGTCAAATTATAGGTTTTCAGGGCATTTTCGGAGGCTAGTAACAGCGCAGCAGCGCCATCATTGAGGCCAGATGCATTGCCTGCGGTAACTGTACCGTTTTTGCGAAATGCAGGGCGCAATTTGGCAAGTCCTTCCTTGGAAGAATCCGCACGAATAAACTCATCTTGGTCGAATAAGACGGGGTCAGCGCGTTTTTGAGGTATTTCAACTGGGCAAATTTCTTGCGCCAAACGACCTGCTTTTTGAGCCGCAGCCGCTTTTTGTTGCGACCACAAGGCAAAAACATCCTGGTCTTCCCGACTGATTCCATCCCGTTCTGCCAGATTTTCGGCGGTTTCACCCATGGCATCGGTGCCGTAGAGTTGCTCCATTTGTGGGTTGACAAAACGCCAACCAAACGCAGAATCAAACATCTGAGCATCGCGGCCAAAGGCGCTGGATACCTTTGAAATCACCCACGGGGCGCGGGTCATACTTTCTACGCCGCCGGCCAACATTAACTCAGCATCGCCTGTTTGGATGGCGCGGGCCGCATCGATGGCCGAAGCCAGGCCCGAAGCGCAGAGCCTATTTACTGTCTGCGCGGGCACTTCTACGGGCATCCCTGCCAAAAGTGTCGCCATACGTGCCACATTCCGGTTGTCTTCCCCTGCCTGGTTGGCACAGCCGATGATGACATCGCTGATTTGTTTTTGGTCGAGCTGTGGATGGCGCTCCAATAATTTTCTCAAGACAAGGGCGAGCATGTCATCTGGCCGGATGGTAGAAAGCGTGCCGCCAAAATTTCCGATTGGGGTGCGGAGGCCGTCAATTAGGTATGCGTTGGTCATGGTGTAATGGATTGAATTACATTTATTTTCACCACAGAGTTGCGCAGCGTTTCACAGAGGTTTTCACAGAGGAAAATATTGCGGCTTCGCCGCACCTTATTTTTTTTATTTTTTTCCTCTGTGAAAACCTCTGTGAAACGCTGCGCAACTCTGTGGTGATCTTTTTTATTAGAACAATGAGCGAATACTAGCCCAAAACATTCTTCGAAGTACGATACGCCGTGCCCTTAAAAATGGCCACCAATTCCCCCGCTTCATTCGTTGTCTTTATCTCATAGACGCTGGTCTTATACCCCAAATGCAGCTCCCGCGCATCCACAACCAATGTCTCCCCCACCGTAGCCGCCTTTGTAAAAGTAATAGACACATCCAGCGCCACGGCAATCCGCCCATGAGAGTTACAAGCAAATGCAAACGCTGAATCGCTGGCAGCAAACACTGCCCCGCCGTGAATGATGCCAAAACCATTCAACATCTCCGGCTTCACGACAAACTTCAAGCTGCATGTACCCTCGCCTACCGACAATATCTCCAAGCCCATCCAGCGGGAAAAAGCATCCGTGGAAAGCATTTTTTCTAAAACTTGTTCGGCAATATTCATTTCTTCGGCTGTTGGCTGTTGGCTGTTGGCTGTTGGCCGTTGGCTGTTGGCTGTTGGCTGTTGGCTGTTGGCTGTTGGCTGTTGGCTGTTGGCTGTCGGCTGTCGGCTGTCGGCTGTCGGCTGTCGGCTGTCGGCTGTTGGCTGTTGGCTGTTGGCTGTTGGCTGTTGGCTGTTGGCTGTTGGCTGTTGGCTGTTGG
>JBBRWA010000331.1:0-5934 GCA_038246345.1 Chitinophagales bacterium | reverse complement strand
TACAATTGTTATTTTTTCGATTGGACAAATGATGTTGTAAACGTCTCCGTTATATTTCCCTTTCAGTGCTATATAATTAGCGAATAAATCTGCCGCGATACTCATGAAAATGACAACAATGATCAGCCTCTCAGTTGAAGTAAGTTTGTGTAAATAAAAAAGTGAGGCGAGACCTGCTAATATACAGATAGCGGTGGGGTAGCGTATATTCTCAATAATTTTTAAAATCACCCGAACAAATTATTGACAATTTGTTTTGGTGTCTCGCAGAGGTTTGCAATATGTAGGACATGGATGACCTAGGTCCAGGGCCCTTCTTTCATATCTGGGTAGGTTGTTGGTGTTGTTCAAAAGACTAGGTTGATATTTATTGCCAAATACTAAATATGGAAGATGTAGTCTTTCGGTCTGTCTGCCTATCGTATCAGCGCCATGTATAATAAAAAGGTGGGTTGGATTGAACTGTGCATTGCTCTCGAGAAACATTTTCAGTTCTTTTCCCTGATGATATGCCATAAGAGGATGGTTATTTCCGCGAGTAGGCGTTTCAGATTTCAATTTCACATTTTTTTCATAATTTTTTACTAGGGTACAGAATCTACTTTGATCAATAAATTTTACAGACTTGGTTGTATCTCCATCCAGTAAAATGTAATAATCTCCTGCGGGATTTGTAAATGGACTAAAGGTAAATGTGCTATCCTTACTATTTTGTAAGCCCAGACTAAGAATATATTGAATTGTATCCATATTCTGAGATAAAGCATAATGCACGACTAAGCCACTATCATTGGTTGTAGGATGCATTTTAAGTAAATTTCTAACACTGGTATCAAGTTTTACGATAACAGCAGAGTAGTTCAATTTACCGTTATTGGTGGTATATGAATTTTGGAAAGCGAAGCTTGCCAATGCGGTTTCTGTGCGATTTCGAGGCCCGGATTTATTGTTTGTTAGGGAGTCGTCATTTACGTTTTCATATTGTATTGGCAATTCGTCAGTTGATTGAGCTTTTTCTTCTGTCGTATCATCCTTACACGCCTGAAAAAGCAACAAAAGTGAAATCGCGCCTAATTTAATTGTTGTGGAAATGATTGGTTTCATGGTCTTACTGATTGGTTTTTGTTTGGTCTTCGGCGGTAAATGTAATAAAGTACCCGAATATTCACGCACCTTAATTCATTGATTTTCACTCACTGGATTCAGGTAGGGTATTTTGGGCATCATTCTAAATGCTGGCAGGGTGCCGGTGGGAGGCGTCAATGTGTGTCAGGGTATTTCAAAGGCCATCATTGGCCATGGTTTTTTTATTGCTTCATTCACTTCGTTGAGCTCCGCTGCGGTTCGCGGCTGACTTTTTTTGGCCACTCGTGGCCCTTTTTTTTGAGCCGCAAGCGGCTTTTTTTTAGCCACGAATATCACGAATGGCACGAATGCTCACGAATGCCATGGCAGGTAAAATATTCATTGCCTAAGAAATGTATTTGATTGCCGCACTTTTTTTATTCGTGTCTATTCGTGCCATTCGTGGCTTACTTTTTTTGGCCACTCGTGGCCCTTTTTTTTAGCCACGAATGGCACGAAATGCTCACGAATGCCATGGCAGGTAAAATATCCAAAGGGGCTCGAAAGGCATTTGATTACCACACCTTTTTTATTCGTGTCTATTCGTGCCATTCGTGACATTCGTGGCTGACTTTTTTTGGCTACTCGTGGCCCTTTTTTTTAGCCACGAATGGCACGAATGCTCACGAATGCCATGGCAGGTAAAATATCCAAAGGGGCTCGAAAGGCATTCGAATCTCATGGCCTTCACCAATTCACTTCTTTTGTCCCTTTACCCATTGGGTGGCATTGGTATTCGGGTCGATGTTTGGGTCGAAAAGGCTGTTGTCGGAAGGGATCACGTCGCCATTGGCATTCATCCAGTAAGTGTCTGAATGTCCTTCGATTTGGTAGGTTTCGCCATTGGCTGCGTTATAGATGGTATTCTCTTCCCGGATACCGTTGATGACTTGTTGGTTGCTGCGGTTGAAGCTCTCGCTCTGACTTCGGTTGACGCCCATTTGGGCCTCGTTGATGGCGTTGGTGCTGTTGACGTGGGCACGCTGGGTGGCCTCAAAATTTGCCTGATTCTGACGCATCCTGTTTTGAAATGCGGCGTCGTCTGAAGAGAGTTTTCCGGACTCCTTCGCGTTGTAGGATGCGATTGTGGCTTGATTGTACTGGATGTTTTCCAAACCGTAGAGATAAGTTTGTTTTGCAGATTCAAATACCGCCACGGGGGCAGAAAGATTTTGCATGTTGTAGCCCCATAAATACAATCCCATTGAATAAGTCTCGAAGTAGCGCACGATCAGCAAATTCTTTTTGCCGTCCTTGCCGGTAAACTCCGCTCCGGCTACCTGAAAAGATTTTTGTTGCTGACCATAAGCGTACAACTGGTCGCTGTAAGCTTTATCTACCCGGGCGAGGCTTGGTAGGGCATACATCTTTTCATATCGGTATCCCTGCTGTTCCAGGGCTGTTATCAAGTCCTGCTTTACGATTGTTTCAACACCTGCCGGCTGGCGAACTTGCTGTCCGCTTTGCTGATACATCTGGTTGGTATAGTGATCTTCACTGTAAGTAAAAGTTTTTCCAGCGAATGAGCGGATCTCTATTCCTCCGGGGCCGGTTGTCTCAGGCATATTCTGGCCAGGGTTGGAGTTTATTTTCCATGAGGCGGGCAGGGGCATTTGAGCGAGAACCTGTCCCGTATTCAAATCAGAAAGGTGTTTCATGACGATTTGATCAGCGTTTGAGGAAGCGACATGGGCGGATTGCGCGTTTGATAGTGGCGCGCTGTTCTCCTGGTAATTCTGCCCGGTGCAAGCTAAGCACGTGAAGAGTGTGGAGGTGAGTAAAAGTGTAGAAGGAAATTTCATGGGGCGTGATTGATTTTTGAATTATCGAGACAGTGTCAAAATGTGAACAAGATTTTGAGGGCACAGGAATATATATCTGTGCCTCCTTTCTTTTTTTTATTCGTGCATTAACTTCGTTGAGCTCCGCTGCGCTCACGTTCGTGGCTGACTTTTTTTTTGGCAACCAATAATTATTGTGTTCGATTTAAAGACAAGGCCTTTAAAACACCAGGAAATTGGTCAAATGAACATGTATGTTCGCTATTTTGGGGACAAGGTCAGTCAGGAAACAGACAATCCCACAGTTGGCCAGATTTTATGCGCTGAAAAAAATAATACGATTTTAAAATCCAGTTTGCTCAATGAAATCAAGCAGTTTTTTGCTATAAAATATCAGATGTTCCTTTCATCAGAAAAGGAGCTGCACGCAGAAATCGAACACGTGCGTGAAGAGGCTGAACAGGAAGAAAAATGGATACCATAAAAGCGATTCGCTTCTTTTGCACTTTCATGAAATAGCATGACAGGGGCTGACGGCTATTTCGGAAAGCTTACATACGCAACCCAATCAAAGACCACTTAACGACTTGGATTTATGAGAAATGGGATTAACTTTGATAGAAATGTGGATGGATATCACAGGCGGAAAATATCGAAATAAGTTTGATATACCGCGTTGCGTATAGAACTTCACCAACTACATACATTGTGTGATTTATTATAAAATCTGATATAAATGAAAATATTATATTTAATTGGAATCCTCTTCATTTTTCAGGAAACTGTACATGGACAAAAGCCGCGCGCAAGAGAAATTGGAATTCCTTTTGAAGGCACCACGGGAAAATATAATGCTATTACGGATGTTGGTGGTGTAGAAGTTGGGTACAGGACAATTATTTCTGGTGAAGGCAAATTAAACAAAGGGGAGGGACCTGTTCGAACTGGGGTTACCGTCATTTTTCCCAAAGGAAAAACGGGACAGGATTACGCTGCCGCCTGGTACAGTTTAAATGGCGACGGCGAGCTCACCGGTATTCCTTACATTGAAGATTATGGAATGGGATATGGTGCCATTGGTCTTACGAATACAAATAGTGTAGGCATTGTAAGAGATGCAATAGGTGAATGGAGTCATAGGAAATTTTCCGAAGGAGACGCAGCAGATTTTAGTTTTGGATTGCCCATCGTAGGTGAGACCTGGGATGGGGTGCTGAATGATATAAATGGATACCATGTAAAAAAAGAACACGTTTGGGAAGCTTTGGATAGCGCGCATGGTGGAAAAATCAGCGAAGGAAATGTTGGCGGAGGAACGGGCATGGCGTTATATGAATTCAAAGGCGGAAGCGGAACCGCTTCAAGGATCTTTGAGATAGATTCTGTACAATATACACTTGGTGTTTTTATTCAAGCCAATTTCGGTCAACGCGCGGATTTAACAATAGCTGGTGTGCCGGTAGGAAAGGAGATTGATGATTTAAGATGCACTTTTGATAACACCAAACGGAAGGATGGTTCTGCCATTGTAATTGTTATCACCGATGCTCCTTTATTGCCAAATCAACTTAAATTAGTGGCAAAACGTGTTACACATGGCATTGCAAGAACTGGCACTATTTCGCATAATAGTTCAGGAGAAATATTTTTGGCCATCAGCACAGCAAAACCCCGATATAATTCAGAAGGAACAAAAGTAACCTGGGAAGTTATTCCAAAATGGTTGCTCGATCCTATCTTTAGGGCAACTGTTGAAGCTACGGAAGAAGCAATTATTAATACCTTATTGGCAGCAGAGGATATGGAAGGTATTCATGGGAACAAATGTTTTGGACTGCCTTCTGAAAGGGTTATAGATATTATGAAAAAATATAATAGATTGAAGTAAATACGAATGTTCTTGCTTTGTCAGGTAATTCTAAGCTAAAGGTTGAAGACCTGATTTTTCTTAAACAACTCTGCGAAGCAGGAAAGCTCAGATCAGTAATAGACAAATGCTATCCTTTGACAGAAATCGTAGAAGCTCACAGGTATGTTGACAAAGGACACAAAAAAGGGAATGTGGTTATTACTGTATAATAATCAGACCATGTAAATATGGAATGTATAATACTGAATAAAAATCCGGGATGAAACAGTCGTAAAAATCTCCGTCTACTTTTGTGTAACCCGACAAGTTATAAGCCCGCAATCGACTTATGTTAATCCATAAATCTTTAGGCACAATCTCAATGGTATTCCCGAGCCTCCATAAATTCTCTGCATCTTCTATGTCATCAACTTTGATTGAAAAAAGCATCTGTAACTTGCATGTAGGAATATTCGCATGAATATCGCCCTGGAAATTAATTTTTTATGCAATCTTATTCAACCGATTGGTATTGTATTTAATTCTTTCCAAGAAGTAGTGCTATCTAATTGCTTTCCATTCCATTTTTCCAAGCATCTTAGAAATGGCTAATGTTGTAATATCACCCATACGCGTGTCTTTGCAAAAATTCAAATTTCCAATACCACTTTTCATCCTGGATTCTACATTTATGAATCCCAATGTGTGGACAAATCTTCTCACGTCAATTGTTTTTCGTTGCATTTATTAATCTGTCCGTCAGTGCGTTTAAGGACATGGTTTTAGGATTGATTTAGAAATAGCAAAATCTAAAAAATGAATAATATTTTCAAAGGATTGATCGCAGGTTACGGTGCCAAAAAGTTGGGTGGCGGATGTTTTGGCACCATCGTGGTTTTCATACTGATCTTCGTTCTTTTAAATCAATGCACTTGAACGCCACAAGTTCAACCAATCTGATGAATGCGAATATGGACATCAAAGGCACTTAATCAATGGCAGATGTTTGGGCTATACTTATCATCTGAAAATACTTTGTAGCCATAGGTGGTGAGAATACTTTAAAAGGCGGAACGCTGCTGTTTTTAACCACGAATGCATGAATGAAACAGAGGGTGTTTTAAATCTATCACCAGCTATACTTTTTTTATTCGTGTATGAACTTTGTTGAGCTGCGCT
>JBBRWA010000330.1:0-5946 GCA_038246345.1 Chitinophagales bacterium | reverse complement strand
ATGGGCCGTCAACTTTTAGTAAAAACCTCGCAGGTCTAAAACCTCAGACCCCTCCCCAAAAAACCACGGTTTTTTGGGGTGGGTTCTGAGGTTTTAGACCTGCGAGGTTTTTACTAAAAGTTGGCAACACCTATGCAATCCAGCGCCACTCCTGCATCCATGCTCCGATAACTAGCACTTTCTTTTCATAAAATCATCTCCACCCATGCGACTAGCAACAATCCTCCTCTTCATCACCCTTTCCCATCAAAACATTTTCGCTGAAAACCGCGTCACACCTGTCATTACTGAGGTCACCGTGTACCGCAGTGGCGCGAAAGTGAGCAGCGTCGCCACCGTAAAAGTACCCGCTGGCAGCTCTGAAGTTGTTTTCGAAAACCTGTCGCCTTATTTCAATGCCAATAGTTTACAAGTGCGCATAAAAGGCGGGGCAACCCTGAATGCTGCCGTTTTTAGCATGAATACACCAGGCCCTGGCCCTGAAAGCCCCCATGCGCCTGTCCTGCGCGATTCCCTTGTTTTGATGGGCGATGAATTTACCCGCATTCGCGATGAACGCGATGTGCTGAACAGCGAGAACCAGCTCATTTCCCAAAAAATGGCACAAATCGGCATAACAAGTCCTCCCCAAAATACCACGACCCTAAGCGTGGCAGAGCTAAAAGAATTAACGACGTTTTTCCGCCAACGATTACTGGAAATAAAAAACATGCTGCTTACCCTGAGCATCCGGGAGCGAAAAGTCAATGAAGTTTATCGAATGTTACAAGCAGACCTTCAAAAATTGCAGCCTAACACCGCCAATGCAACGGGGCAAATTGCCTTAAAAATTGAATCAAGCAGCAACCAAAACCTGGAAATCACCTGTACCTATCTCGTCACCCAAGCTGGCTGGACACCTTTATACGACCTCCGATCTGAGGGGTTTGGCAAACCCTTGCAATTGCTATACAAAGCCAACGTACGCAACCTTTCAGGGTTCGACTGGAAAGCGGTGACGCTACACCTTTCGACCGCCAACCCTTTGGTGAACAACGACAGGCCGATTCTTACGCCCATTTTTGTCGATTTCAGACCTGTGTACACCTACTATGACGATGCCAAGCGCAGTCAAGACCAGCTGTACCAAATGGCCCCTGCGCCCAATATGGCACAAACGAGGGACTTCTCTCGCGCAGAAGGTGCTGCACCGGTATTGTCAGAAATTGCCACTGCCCCAGATATCTTGGATATTACCGCACCAAACAACGCAGAGGATATGATCACTAATTTCGATCTGCCAAAGCCGCAAGATATTCTGGCGAATGGCCTTGACAACATCGTCACTGTAGACGAACAGGAGATGCCTGCCGAATACGAATACCACGCAGTACCAAAGCTAGACCCTGCGGTGTTCTTGCTCGCAAAGCTCAGTGATTACGGGAAATACAACCTGCTACCCGGAACGGCCAATATTTTTTACCAGGACACCTACATCGGTCAAACACAGGTGAACCCCAATACGGTCAGCGATACCATGTTGCTTTCCCTCGGTCGGGATGAACAAATCACCATCAAACGCATGCAACCAAAGGATTTTACCGGGAGAAAAAAGACTTTCAGCAATACGGTAAAGGAGACCTATTCCTATGAAATCGCCGTAAAAAACAACAAGTCCATTCCAATCAACATCGAAATTTTGGACCAAATTCCAGTTTCAAAACAAAAAGACATCACGGTGGAATTGTTGGAAAAAGACGGCGCCATATTCAATGAGGATTATGGTAAACTGAAATGGCATTTGGAGATACCAGCCAATATCAGCAAGCGCGTAAAGTTTACCTACACGGTGAAATACCCAAAAGACAAGGCCGTTGGAACGTTTCGTCAATAAATTTTGAACTGTATGCGGTGGCAAAGTGGCTGTCTCCAAAGTCCCATGGGAAATATGAGACAGCCACTTTTTTTTGCTAATTTTCCAAAAAAACTGTCAACAACAACCCAATAGGCACTAGTAAACGGGGCAAGATTCTATATTTGCAGCGCAATTATGGAGAAAACACTTGACCAGTTTCGTGCGGTTGTAGGCCACTGCCGCGATTTGTTTCTGAAAAAGACAGCCGATTATGGCACTGCATGGCGCATCTTGCGTCCGTCGAGTATCACCGATCAATTGTATATCAAGGCATTACGGATACGCAGCATCGAAGAGAAAGGCACCCAGAAGGTGGATGAACCCGTAAGTGCAGAGTTTATTGGCCTGGTCAATTACAGCGTGCTGGCTTTGATTCAATGCAGCCTACCCCCTACCCCCTTCGAGCTCTCCCCCGAACGCGTGGCCGAGCTCTACGATTTCCACATCGAAGAAAACATTCGGTTGTTACAGGCTAAAAACCATGATTATGACGAAGCCTGGCGCGTCATGCGCGTGCGCAGCATGACCGACCTTATTTTACAAAAACTACTGAGAATCAAACAAATAGAAGACAATTCCGGCAACACCCTCGTTTCAGAAGGCCTCGAAGCGAATTACCGGGACATCATTAATTACGCAGTGTTTGCACTCATTAGGACAATGTGATAATTCGATAATGCGATAATAGGCTTCGGGCTTGGCTGGTGTTCAAAAGGTTGACAATAATCACCGTTGCCGAAAACAATGTGTTCATTATCACATTATCACATTGTCAAATTATCACATTCCCTATTATCAAATTATCTCATTATCAAATTATCAAATTAATAAATGACTTCACTTTCCTCACTTATCATTCAGTTTGCCCTTGTGGGTGCCGTGTTGACGGCTATCACCGTATGGCTAAAGCTCCACAAAAATATTTTCTGGACATTTCTCCAGCATTTTGTTGGTGTTTGGTTCATTTTTTCCGGCTTGGTAAAAGCCGTAGATCCCATTGGGACTGCCTACAAAATGGAAGATTACTTCGGCGCCTTTGAGGTTACCTTTTCTGGCCTAACGAATATGTTTAAAGGAATAGCCCCCTTGTTCCCTTGGTTGGCCACGCACAGCACGAGCTTTTCCATTGGCATGATTGTCCTTGAAATCGTACTGGGTATCGCCTTGGTTGTCGGTTGGCGCAATAAGCTTACGGCTTGGCTACTCTTCCTGTTGATGGTGGTATTCACCTTCCTGACGGGTTTTACTTACCTGACGGGCTTTGTACCCACCGATGCCAATTTCTTTGATTTTGCCCAATGGGGCCCCTACGTGAAAGAACAGATGCGTGTTACTGATTGTGGCTGCTTTGGTGATTTCATCAAACTGGATCCGAAAATATCCTTTTTCAAGGATCTCGGTTTGATGATACCTTCCATACTGCTACTCTTCTGGTCGCGCAAAAGCCATGAATTATGGAGCAAGCGCACCCGCGACCTGGTTATCGGTATTTCAACGGCTGCCATCTTGGTGCTCTGCCTGCGCAACACTTACATGGACTTGCCAATGGTCGATTTCCGTCCGTTTAAGGTGGGAAACCATGTACGCGAGCAAAAAGCCTTGGAAGCCAGCGCCAAAGTGGATATCCTTGGCTGGGTTCTGGAGAACACCAATACCGGTGAAAAAATGAAATTCATAGAACCTGTTCCGGGCAAAATAACCTACTACAAGGAGTACACCAAAGAACAAGGCTGGAAGGTAAAGGATCAGATCAAGACGGATTGGTATGTACTTGTGGACAGTGTCCAGACGCCTATCACCAAGACAAAAGTGAGCGAATTCGCTGTAGAAAGTGTTGAAAACGGGGAAGTAACCGAGGACTTGTTAGACGAGAAGGGCTATAGCTTGATGATCGTTGCCTACAAATTATACGGCAGTGAACAGACAGAAACCATCACCGTTCAAGATACCATCTGGGCTACAGATACCATTGCGGTGACTAAAGACTCCATGCGCTACCAGCAGCGCGTCGTTTCCTTGCAGCCAAAACAAATTTCAAAACAGGTTTTTATTCCAACACCTGAATATGCTGATTTCTATACAAAAGGCATCAACCCCTTGGCCGAAGCGGCAGAAAAAGCAGGCTGGAAAGTGTATGCCATCACCACTTATGGCGACAGCGAGCATTCAGCTGACTTTGCCAAAAAGGTAGATGCAAAATACCCTTTCTACCGCGCTGACGACAAGTTGCTTAAAACCATCATTCGCGCCAACCCTGGTGTGGTTGTTTGGAAAGATGGTCAGGTAGTGGATATGTACCATCACCGCCACTTGCCGAATTTTGAAAAATTATCAATCAAGTTTAAATAAACTGGTTCGACATTAAATTTAAAAAGCCCTTTCTGGAATCCAGAAAGGGCTTTTTAAATAATAGTTTTGCTGAAAATTACTGCGACTGCAATGGAACTTCCGTTGCTGTAGCGCCGCCGCCTACAGTCAAAACTGCGAAAACGCACAAAACAATCAGCAAGCCCGCGAGCACCCAGGTAGCTTTTTCAATAAAATCAGTGGAGCGAGCTGCGCCAAAAAGTGTTTGAGCCTGGCCGCCGAAGTTCGGGTCAATGCCGCCGCCCTTTGAATTCTGCATCAAAATTACCAGGATCAGCATGGCGCTTACCAAAGCAATCAAGATTGTAATGGTGGATAACATATTGTTCTATTTTTTTAGTTTGTCAATTTCGGCGGCAAAGTACGCGCTTTTTTCGGGAAACACCAAACATAGCCTATCATACATGGCAATTGCTTTTTCACGGTATCCTTGTTTGGCGTAAAGTTTGGCAAGGGTTTCAGAAATAACATCCTTGTTTTCGGCAACACTTTTCTCCGCCAGGATATGCGCGATGCTGCCTTTTTTAGTTGATTCCGAACTTTTTTCCGCTTCTTCCTCATCAAGTTCTATCTCCTGATAATCAGGCGTTTGAACGGTCTTAACTGCCTCTATAACCACTGGAGTTGTGGTGCTGACCGCAATGGTTGTTAAGGTTTCTATTGATGCTAGTTCCAGTGCCAGGGGTTTGAATTTTTCGATCCAGGCACCAAAGGTTTGATATGGTATTTGCGGCAGCGGCGCGTCTTCTATTTCTTCTAAAAATTCTGGTGCCGGGACTGGAATATTTTTTGGTGCCTGTGTCAATTCCATTTCAGGCGTTGGAGCGGCGGCCGCTTCTTGTGGTAATTCCGCTTGTTTCTCCTCCCGATTAACAGCAGACAACTCGTCTTCTAATTTCCGTTTGAGGGTTTCAATTGGTTTCAGCTCCAACATTTCTTCCTCTACCCAAACCTCCTGTGGTGCGAGCATTTGAGGGGCGACAAGCCGAAACAATTGGGTGCGATTTAGGCTGTAAGCCGCCGCCGTTGAAATATTTTTCACTGCATCCTGATGATCGGTCTGCTGGGCTTTTATGGCCAATAAATACCGCAAATTGTGCGCATACGGATAAGCCAGTGCCAGCGTTTTCAATTCCTCATAGGTAATTGTACGAAGCAAGTCTGGGTCGTCAGCAATGCGGGAAAATCGTTCCAAAGTCATGTCGAATGCGGAATTTAGGAGTGCGGAATTGGGAGTGCGGAGTGCGGAATTGGGAGTGCGGAGTGCGGAATTGGGAGTGCGGAGTGCGGAGTGCGGAATTTAGGAGTGCGGAATTGGGAGTGCGGAATTTAGGAGTGCGGAATTGGGAGTGCGGAGTGCGGAATTTAGGAGTGCGGAATTGGGAGTGCGGAATTCGTATTGGGCTTGGTGTTAGTTTTTTTTAAAGGAGTTTGTGTTGGAGGCTAAATTGAGGCAAATATAGAAATACCCTTGGTAAAAGCAGGCATGAATCCTAAATCACTCCTTCTCCAATCAACAACACTCACTTTGCACGTTACATTCCGCAATCCGAATTCCGCATTCCGAATTCCGCATTCCGAATTCCTTCTCCAATCAGCAACACTCACTTTGCACGTTACATTCCGCAATCCGCAATCCGAATTCCGCATTCCTTCTCCAATCAGCAACACTCACTTTGCACGTT
>JBBRWA010000329.1:0-6025 GCA_038246345.1 Chitinophagales bacterium | reverse complement strand
GCCCTCGAAAGCACCATCATTGCGCATGGAATGCCTTACCCGCAGAATGTGGAAACGGCTTATTTGGTTGAAAAAACGGTGCGCGAAGGCGGTGCTGTACCTGCTACTTGTGCCATTCTAAACGGAAAACTAAAGGCTGGGCTGTCTGAAGCGGAGATTGAATTATTGGGGAAAGAAGGGGTAGGGGTGATCAAAGCCAGTCGCCGCGACTTGCCATACCTGGTCAGCAAAGGCCAGCATGGCGCTACTACCGTGGCTTCCACCATGATTATTGCACACCTGGCGGGCATTCGCATCTTTGCCACGGGCGGTATCGGTGGCGTACATCGCGGTGCTGCCACGACGATGGATATTTCCGCTGATTTGCAGGAGCTGGCCCAAACACCTGTGGCCGTGGTCAGTGCAGGCGCAAAAAGCATCCTCGACCTTGGGCTCACCCTGGAATACCTTGAAACACAGGGAGTGCCGGTGTTGGGCTACCAAACGGATGAATTTCCAGCTTTTTTTACCCGTCGCTCCGGTTTTGGCGTGGATTATCGACTTGACTCGCCTGCTGAAATTGGGCGTTTGTTGACAATTAAGTGGGAATTGGGGCTTCAGGGCGGGGTGCTCATAGCTAACCCGGTGCCGGAGCAATACCAAATAGATGCGGATGTTATCGAAAAAACCATCGCTGAGGCAGTTAAAGAAGCGGCGCAACAAGGTGTCAGCGGGAAAAAACTCACGCCGTTTCTGTTGTCGCGGATTGAAAACCTAAGCGGGGGAAAGAGCTTGGAGACGAATGTGCAGTTGGTGTTGAATAATGCGCGGCTGGCGGCGGCGATTGCGGGTTTCATCACGTAGTATTTTTTCAACACATAGTTTTTTTCAACACATAGACACATAGGGACATAGAAAACATAGTTATACGTACTCAAAACCTATGTTTTCTATGTCCCTATGTGTCTATGTGTTAAAAAAACGTGTTTAGCTTTTCAAGCCAGCAACAATTTTCTCCGCCACCCCAATACTCGTGCTAGAAGAAAGATGCTTGCGCCGCATTTCACCATTGATCTCGTAAGCAGCATTGATATGGAAATTCCCGCCTGCATCACGGGCGCAATGCACCGCAAGGGAATCGCTTTCCATGAGTTGCCGCACCTTTCGTTCAATATTGGTGCAAGCCGAAACCTCCGAATGGTGGATTTGCTTAAATATCCGCCGTGTTGCCAGGTCATCGCGGTTGCATTGCCAGGCTAGAACACCCTGACCTATACCAGGAACAAACTCCCTCGGGTTTAGCACCACAATTTCGAAGTCTGAAAGGTCTAAACTCAGGCGCTTTACATCCACTGCTGCCAGGAAAATTGCGTCATAGTTTCCTGCGTGCAGTTTTTCGAGCCGTAAAAAGGAGTCTTCTAAAAGGTCTGTTATCTGTACATCTGGCCGATAGTCAAGCATTTGTGCTTTTTGTGCCTTGGAAGCAGCCCCCAGTACGCCCCCTTTTTTTACTTTAAAAATTTCAGTTGACACAAAGGCCTCCTTGCGTAAAACCAGCCAATCCACTGGGTCTTCTCGTTGAGAGACGGCGGTAATGACCAAGCCTTCTGGCTGCTGAATGGAAACTTCGTCCAGGGCATAAACAGCCACATCAACCTCGCCGCGCAACAGGGCATCGGCAATGGCTTTATGAACGCTGCCTACTACCGAGGGGTTCGGTGTATTTATCTGCACTATTTCGCTTTCCTGGCCAATGCGGGCGAGGGCAGCCTGGGTGTATTCGGCCTGCCATAAGGCCTGCTTGTTGATGGATGTGCCTATTTTTATTTTTGTCATTATATCTGGATACTATTTGGGCGTTGCCCAAATTTAATGATTTTGCCCCTTCAGGGCAAGTAGTTAAATTAAAGCCGAGATGAAAGCTACAGGAAAGCCTTTTTTATTATTGCCTCATCTGCCAAAAACGGTACCGTCACTTTCAACTCAGGATACTGCTCCATTGTCCTCTTCAACGTGCTGATCGCGTGCGGGTTGCGTGCCCAGGCGCGGCGTGAGATACCGTTGTTCACATCCCAAAACAACATGCTGTGCAAGCGTCTATCAGCATCTGGCGAGCCGTCAAGCACCATGCCAAAGCCGCCGTTTATGACTTCGCCCCAACCTACGCCACCGCCATTGTGCAAACTCACCCAGGTAGCCCCTCGAAAGGAATCACCGATTACGTTGTGCACGGCCATATCTGCTGTAAAACGCGAGCCATCGTAAATATTGGCCGTCTCCCGGAAAGGGGAATCGGTGCCGCTCACATCATGGTGGTCGCGGCCAAGCACGACCGGGCCTTTCAACACCCCACTGGCAATGGCATCGTTGAACGCCTTGCTGATGCGCATCCTGCCCTCTGAATCGGCGTACAAAATGCGGGAAAAGGAACCCACGATGGGCAAATTGACCTCAGCCGTACGAATCCAGTTCAGGTTGTCGCGTATTTGGCCCTTGATTTCGTCGGGCGCTTCTTCCAGCATTTGTGCCAAAACATCGCCTGCGATCTGGTCGGTTTTTTTCAAATCGGCGATGTCGCCAGAGCAACAAACCCAGCGGAAAGGGCCAAAACCGTAGTCGAAACACATGGGGCCCATGATGTCTTCTACGTAGGAAGCGTACCTGAAAGGTTGTTCGTTGTTCGTTGTTTGTTGTTCGGTTGGTGCCGTTTCTGTGGCAAAAACATTTGCACCAGCGTCACCAGCCTCTTTTAGAAAGGCATTGCCGTAATCCCAGAAGTACATACCCCGGTCAGCCATAATATTAATGGCATCAACGTGGCGACACAAGGTTTTGCGGATTTCTTCGATAAATTTTGCTTTATCAATGATTAACAGCTTTTTAGCTTCTTCAAATGTGTAGCCAACGGGGCAATAGCCCATGTCATTGATGTTGTGGCAGGAGGTTTGGTCGGAACCCATTTCTATCGTAACGTTGTCGCGTACGAAGCGCTCCCACAAGTCCACAATGTTGCCGTAATAGACCAGGGTAACGGCGGTTTTGTTGTTACGCGCCTGTTCCAGTGCCACAATCAGCGCATCCAAATCCTTAAAAACGTTTTCTTTTTTGACGTAGCCATCTGTAAGGCGCTGCTGCACCATCTCGCCATCCACCTCGGCGATGATGCCCACACAACCGGTGATGACAGCTGCAATTGCTTGTGCGCCGCTCATGCCGCCGAGCCCAGAAGTAACGAATATGCGACCGCCCAGGTCATCACCCAGGCCAAGCCTTCGCCCGGCATTCAGCAACGTAATGGTGGTGCCGTGCACAATACCTTGCGGCCCGATGTACATAAAAGAGCCTGCGGTCATTTGCCCGTACTGCGTCACCCCGAGGGCGTTGTAGCGGTTCCAGTCGTCTTTGGAAGAATAATTGGGGATCATCATGCCGTTGGTTACCACCACGCGCGGGGCATCGGGGTGACTGGGGAACAAGCCCATCGGGTGGCCGGAATACAGCACGAGTGTCTGATTTTCCGTCATTTCCGAGAGGTATTGCATGGTGAGCAGGTATTGCGCCCAGTTTTGGAACACGGCACCATTACCACCATACGTGATGAGTTCGTGCGGGTGTTTGGCCACTTTCCGGTCCAGGTTGTTCTGGATCATCAACATAATGGCGGCAGCCTGGCGGCAACGAGCAGGATATTCGTTCACAGGCCGGGAATACATGCCATACTCCGGTCGGAAACGGTACATGTAAATACGGCCGTAGCGCTGCAACTCGTCGGCAAACTCCGCCGCCAGCTCCTGGTGCCATTCCGTGGGGAAGTAGCGCAGGGCATTGGCCAGGGCAAGTTCCTTGTCTTTTTGGGACAATACGCCCTCGATCACACGGCGTGGCGCATGGCTGACTGAGGGGTCGAGGGGTTGGGGGGACGGGAGTTCGGGGGGAATACCAGTGGTGATGGCTTGTTGGAAAGTGCTGAGCGCTGTCGACATTTCTAAAAAAAATTGTCGGCAAAAGTACGGCTTTCGCTTGGGGTGCTGGTGGTGTTTGTACCCAAATTTTATAGAAACGTACTCGTTTTAAAAGCTTTATCAGCCTGAACTACTAATACCGAATCTTAAACTCCGAACTCTTCATCCGATTCTGGTTGTCCAGAAACTTGATGTTGATCATGTTTGCCGTATTCCGGTCAAATTTAAGCTCAAAATCGTCGCTGCAATCAACAGGGTAAGTTTCCAGGGAACAAATCGGATATTTGGCATTGGTGTTCACGAAGTAGGCATCCAGGTTGAACCAAAACTTTTTGGTTCCGCTCAGAAGATCACGCTCTTCATGGCCATTGTAGAGAATCACCAAGTCTCGTTTTTCATCATACAGGAACAATTGGCCGTCGGTGGAGGAAAGCAATTCTTTCGTCTCCAGGTCGAAAATTTGAGTGGTGCGGGCGCCATCGCAGCCAAAAACTCCTTTGCTGGTTTCAACGATCAGGAGTGGTGCCGATTTTGACCAAAAGAAGCGGGGCTGTGCGCATTGTTTGGCAGAAGTTCGGCTGACAATAATGGAATCTGTGATGCCTTTTCCCATTAGGCTGAGTACGGTGACGGAACATCCTGCATTACCGGCTTCTGTGGAGCATCTTATGCCGTAATTTTGGTCGGGAGAGACAAAAAGCCGGGAACAATCGTACCACTTGTTTTGACTAAAAATGGGCTGTGCTAAAAAGAACAGGAATAGGGTAAGGATGCTGAATCGTGTATTTAATATCATATTGAATTTATTTGGTGTCAATGTTCCAAAAAATTCCGAATGGCATGTACGCTGAATGAATTTGGATTATTGTCTTTTATATCTAGTGCCGCGCCCGGCAGTTGGATCATTCTACCACCACGGCCAGTTTGCCATCTTTTCCAGCTGCCAGGCGGGTAATTTTTTTCACGCCGTATTTACTAAAGTCGGCCATCACCCTCCAATCTGTGTCGCGGCCGGGTTTGAAAAAATAAAGTCTCGAGCCTTCACCCATCAGATAGGTTCCATCGTGCATCAGGGCAAAGTCTTCGCTCTCGGTGCATGTTTTTATGACGATTTCCTGCACATTGGTCACCGGATCCCAGATTTTTATAAACCAGGTTTGCTCCGTGGGTTTTTGAACAAACGCTAATTTGTTGTCGGAAGTTTTTAGCAGGCAACGCCCGATGTTGGACGCAAGGCGGACTGGTTTTTGTGCCCTGGTGCCAGCACATTGCAAGGTATGCGGCGCGCCATTTTCACCAACAATAAAAAATGCCACCAAGGTATCGCGGAGCCAACAATGGTAGCCAACGTTGAGCAAGTCTGGGAATTCTGGCCTGCCGTTGTCGGAGCGATCGAGGGGGAAAGACCATAGGCGCTGGTGTCCGTCCGCTTCCACACGAACGGCAGAAAAGCGCTGGCCGCCCGGCACGGGGGTCGGGGAATATTCCGCTGTCAGCGGCGTGGCAGTCATGCGGTTCACTTTTTTCAACAATAAGTCCAGCGCGTAAATTTCAGTTTGCGTGGTGTCGTCAGGTGTCTGAACCGTCAACCATAATTCGTTGTCTGCGAAAAACTTAGGTTGATTGTTGTAGCCTTTTGGATTAAAGGCCGTCAAAAAACGCGGCGTGCTTGCCTGCCAAATGCCCTCGCTGTTTTTGCTGCCATTGAACAGCAAAATATCGGTATGCGGGATGCGCTGTGCCGACAAAACAATTGGCAGCAGCAGCCCAAGAAAAAGGAGGTGTTTGTTAAACATGCATTTCAGTAAATGAATAGCGACAATACGTTTTCAGGATTTTCCTGAAAAAACAAAGTTAAGCCAAATCTTAGGTTTTATCCCAATGTTGCATTTTGCCTGCTTTAGTCGGTGGCGGTCTACCCCGGTTAATGTGGCCATGAATGGCCTTGGACTCTTTTCGTTCTAGGGTACATCCTTCCGGGTCGCACAAGCTCCACATGGTTCAAAAAAAGGTTTTTCAGTTCTTTGAGTATGCTGTTCGGTTTTTTGTCGATAAACAATTGCATCAGCCGTGGTTTAAGCAGG
>JBBRWA010000328.1:0-6039 GCA_038246345.1 Chitinophagales bacterium | reverse complement strand
TATACCAATAGCACGGCTTTGGGACACGAAACCACCCTCACCGCCAGCAATCAGGTACGGGTGGGTAATGCCAGTGTTTCCAGCATCGGCGGGTATGTGAATTGGACCAACATTTCAGATGCTCGATTCAAAAAATCGGTGAAAAATGATGTGCCGGGCTTGACTTTTATCAATCGGCTGCGCCCGGTAACGTATGTACTTGACCGCGATAAAATTCGCCAACAAGTAGGGCAAAAGGCCGTAGCAGACTCGGACGAAAGCCGCACGACCGGTTTTTTGGCGCAAGAAGTAGCAGCCGCCGCCAAAGCCGAAGGGTTTGAATTTAGTGGCGTGGATACCCCGCAAAATGAACAGGATTTTTATGGCCTCCGCTACGCGGAGTTTACCGTGCCTTTGGTAAAAGCAGTACAAGAGTTAAGCGCTGAAAATCAAAATTTAAGTGCTGAAAATCAAGCATTAAAGCGTCTGATCTCCGATTTGTCAAACCGCTTAGAGGCCCTCGAAGCCACTAAATAACCCCTAACCCTCTTATCCAATTTAATATGAAAAATGTACGAAATTTACTCGCGCTAATGATGCTGAGTTTGGCTGGTCAAATCGCCGCACAAGGCGGATTACTGCTGACTGGAGGCGTAAAGATGGTGTGCAACGGAGGCGTAACTGTGGTGGTGGAAAATGGCAAATTCAAGAATACCAGCAGCACCTTCACTCGGGGTGCTAGCACCCTGAAATTTACGGGAAATGCGACAATAGCCAAGTCAGTTATTGAAGGCTCCAATACCACTTTTTACAACATTGAAATTGCCAAATCTCAAAACGATTTGAGGCTGTTGGCTACGAATACTACCGTAATGGGTGAAGTGCGATTTACCAGTCAATATCTGGATTTGAATGGCAAAACACTCACACTTGGCTCCTTAACAGAAGATGCCGTACTGGAAGATGAACAAAATACCCGTAGGACATACGGCAAAAATACGGCCTCTCGTGTGTTAAAAACTTGGCCAATAAACAATCCAGATAAGTTTGATTTCGGACAAATGGGTATTATATTAACCGCAGCAGGGAATTATGGAAACGGCACGATTGAACGGCGACATGCTAGTTTTAACCTGCCCAATGGTAAGAGCATCTTCAAGCATTGGCGATTGTCAACCTCGTCCAGCCCGGCATTGCAATCAGCAAGTCTAGCACTTGAATATTTTGATGGAGAATTAAACGGACTCAACGAAGTCGATTTGACCATTTGGCGCAGCACGAACAATGGAGCTACTTGGACCGATATGGGGCGTTATTCGAATAATACCTCTACAAACGTTGTGATGCAAAACGGGTTGACTGATATATCGGGTTGGTGGACTTTGTCGGTTGGCACTCCCCTTCAAGGGCCGGTTGAGGAGCGTTTGGCAGAGACAAAAACTACTCCTCAAACATTGGAATGGCATATTTACCCCAATCCGGTGACTACCGCGGCCAATATTCAAATTACCGCCGAAACAGCAGAGGCTTTGACGATAGAAATCGTAGGCGTTGATGGGAAAGTTGTACAGCGTAAGGTTGTAGAAGCCCAAGTAGGCGCGCACACTTACTCCATTCAAGTCCCGTCGCTACCGGCTGGCACTTATTTCGCTCGAATTATTGGACAGCCTTATTTGCCTATTTCATTGATTAAAATGTAAGAGAAACGGCTCGGCAGTCTTTCACCTTTGTAGTGCACATTTAACCAATTACACAACTTTATCACAATGAGACAATCCCTATTCACTTTCTTGCTTTGCTTCTTGGCTGCTGGCGTTCAAGCCCAAGCGATTGCGATTAATACAGATGGCTCTGCACCGCATGCAAGTGCCATTTTGGACGTAAAAAGCACCACAAAAGGCCTTTTAGCCCCCCGAATGACCACTACTCAGCGGAATGCAATTGCTGCTCCGGCAGCGGGACTTTTGGTGTTTGATACCAATTTGAATACCTATTTTATTCGCAATAGCACTACTTGGACGGCGGTCAATGTCGCCCTTTCTATGTCGGATGCCGATGGTGATACCAAAATTCAGGTGGAAGAAACGCCCGATGAAGACGTTATTCGATTTGACATTGCAGGCACAGAATGTTTAGTGCTGACCAAAAACGCTTCCGGCATTCCTCGATTAGAAATCATTGACAATGCAAAAAATACATTTTTTGGAAATGGTGTAGGTTCCTCCGTCACTGCCGCGGATGAGAACACTGGCTTTGGCCACTTTGCTTTATTACAAAACAGCACGGGACTGCGCAATTCAGCCATTGGCTGTTCTGCATTACAGAGTAACACAAGCGGCGACTACAATAATGCGATTGGAGGCAATGCATTGAAGTTCAATACAGAAGGCAATGGTAATCTTGCTTGTGGAGGAGGCGCCTTAATGTTAAATACAACTGGGAACTCAAATACCGCTTTGGGAGCGGTTGCGATGGCACGCAATATATCGGGGGAGAACAATGTAAGTGTTGGTGTTCAGTCTTTGCATTATATTCTAACCTCATCGTACAATACGGCTGTAGGATCACAATCTGCCATGAACTACCAACATGGCGATTACAATACTTTTGTAGGTGCCTATACCCAAACAAATGCCGACGGATACACCAATAGCACTGCATTAGGACACGAAACCACCCTCACCGCCAGCAACCAAGTACGGGTTGGTAATGCCAGTGTTTCCAGCATCGGGGGGTATCAAAATTGGACCAATATCTCGGATGCTCGATTCAAAAAATCGGTGCAAAATGATGTGCCGGGCTTGACTTTTATTAATCGGCTGCGCCCGGTGACATACATACTCGACCGCGATAAAATTCGCCAACGTGTAGGACAAAAAGCCGTAGAAGATTCAGACGAAAGTCGTACCACTGGGTTCTTAGCGCAAGAAGTAGCAGCCGCCGCCAAAGCCGAAGGCTTTGAATTTAGTGGCGTGGATACTCCACAAAATGAACAAGATTTTTATGGCCTCCGCTACGCGGAATTTACAGTGCCCTTGGTAAAAGCAGTGCAGGAGTTAAGTGCTAAAAATGAAGTATTAAGCGCTAAAAACCAAGCATTAAGTGCTGATTATCAAGCCTTAAAGTATCTTGTAACTGATTTATCTGCCCGTTTGGATGCGCTCCAAGCCGCTAAGTAATAATCCCAAACAAGTTCTCATCTCGTTCTTAAAGTTTGTTTTTTCACATTTTTACTTAAAAATTTCCAAATCATGAGACTAAGCTTCTTTATGTTATGCTTTTCATTCCTGTTATTCAGCAGTTTTTCTAATGAAAAACAGAATAATGAAGAAATCATCCTCACAGGACTTCGATTCGATAAAGATAGAACTGAGGTCTTGAGAAAAACACCCAAACAACCAGCCTTTACCATTGATAAAAAAGGGGTGCTTCGGCCCACTAAAGCGTATCAAATGATTTACATAAAAGCCGAAAAGGCATTGGTAATCCTCCCTAATACAACATCTTATACTAATTATAAGCAACTAGATGGATATGAAGAGATAGCATTGCCGGGTGGAGTGCTCATTGGATGTATGTGCGATGGTGGTGCAGATAATTGCCACTTTGATAATAGTAAAAAGGATGAAGAATTTGTCTGTACGGGTAGTTGCAGGTGTTTTATCGGAGTCGCTTTTGATTTTGCAAGACCTCCATTTCAATACGAAACAGCCGGAGGGGGTTGGTTTAATTTTTGATTTTTTAACAAACTTTCAGTAAGTGCCTGGAAGAGGATTTCTTACTGAGCCAAAACTTGAATTCAAAATGAATACGAATCTGAATTTTTTCCTCTACCTATTGTGCATGGCTTTGAGCACATCTGGTTTTGGCCAACCCAAGGAAGGCGATAAGATTACAGCCGTTAAATTAACGGCCGCTGTCGGTGAACAGTACTTCAATAAAATAAGTCTTGAAGCATTTAAGGTAGATAAAAATAACATACTACGCCCTGCAAAAGGGTATAAAATTACTTATTTTTCTAAAGAAAAGAAAATAGCCATTCTGCCTAAAGATATGAAATTAGGAAGCCCCGCTCCCGCTGCACCTGGTTTTGACATCGCAGAGGTTCCTGGAGGAACGATGTTTTGTTTGTGTGATCAAGCAGCCGATGATTGCAAAATCAGGCCAAGAATATTGGATAATACTTTAATTTTCTCCTGTCAAGGTTCGTGTGGCTGTGGATCATTCATTATCTTCGACACCTCTGAGCGTATACTCGAATATGAGACCTCGGGGGGTGGGTGGTTTAACTTTTAGGTCGCTCGCCAAACTGCACGTCATTCACTGGACGCGGCACTAGTAACAGTCAAAACAACTTCATTATCAAGGATTTAAAAAAATGAAAAAACACACACTAATAGTCATTTTGTGCCTTTGGGCGGCTTCTATTTCAGCCCAATCTTGCCTATCCAACGGCCTCAATTTATTTTCACAGACCTCAGTTGATAATTTTTCAATAAATTATCCGGGCTGCAAACACATTGAAGGCTACGTCTATATGCTAGGCATGGTTGCGGATCCAATTACCAATTTGGATGGCTTATCACAAATAGAAAGTATGGGTGCTGAATTGATTATTTCGGGATGCGATAATCTGCTCAATCTGGATGGACTATCCAATTTACACACCATTGAAGGTTATTTTCGACTGCAGGGCAACGTTCAACTCACCCAAATTGGCGGACTGAGCAATCTTTCTGCCGTGCGGGGCGACTTCTTTTATCTCAGCGATAATACCGAACTACTCAACCTAGAAGGCCTATCAAACCTCGATACCATTGCGGGTATTTTTCATCTGTACGAAAATCCTCGTTTGAAAACCTTGCATGGGATGGAGCAGTTGAAATATGTCGGAGAACGATTTAATATTTTCCGGATGGATAGTTTGGAACAGGTGGACGGGCTTGAAAGCCTGAATCGAGTGGATGGCGATTTTGCCATAGAAGATTGTGCTCGTCTGACACAAATTTCCGGCTTAAATCATGCTATCAATATTCAAGGGGGCTTGGTGCTAACCGGGAACCCGCTGCTGGACGATTGCGCCGTGCAAGCAGTCTGCGATTACCTGGAAAACCCGCCTTCTTTTAGTGCTTTTTCTAATAATGGCACGAATTGCAGCAGCAAATCAGCCGTTGAAATGGCTTGTTTGACTTCGTTCACGACCGATTTAATCGAAACAACCACCGTTTTATTCCCCAATCCGACCCACGGATTGGTGCAGTGGACCGATGCTGGAACGCCGGTACAGGTATTGCAGGTGCTTGATGTGCAGGGCAAAATATACGCGGTGCCGGCTCCTACGCCACAATCACTCGATCTGTCAGCCTTACCAGTTGGGGTATATTGGATTGAGGCGATGCAAGCCGAAAAGCGGCAAAGATTTACTGTAGTGAAATGGTAACCGTTTGACCCCATTTTGCAGTTTTATGTCTTGGCTTCTCATTTGCTTGATTACTTGTTTTTTCCTAAGCCGACCCCCGCTCACGCCAGGCTACCCTCAAATCCCAAGCCCAAAGAACGCTGGCGCGACGCTTTAGCGTCGTGACCTACTATTCAATCCGGCTGTTCCGGCAAACGAAATCACGCTTTCCGCGCGGCGGCGATTTGAATTTCACCCTTTAATACCCCCGCAAAATAACAAACCGCTTCCCCGCAATCATCCCATCCGCTCGTCTAAAAATCAAGAAATAATTGCTCTGCGGAAAATTATCGATGCGTAAAATGACTGCGGAACCGCGTGAAGCCCGGATATCCTGCACCTGGATACACTGCCCGATCGGGTTAAAAATTTCTACCCTGCCAACAGCCCATTCGCCTCCTGTAAACCGGTATGAAAAAACCATCGCGTGTCTCCATCATTTTATGGCTATCTTGGGTCTTAGTTGATTAAAAAACTACTCTTATCTGGTCTTTCGCTGCTTTTTGCTACTCCAATTGCGGCACAACAACCCAAAATCCACATTGAAAATGGTGCCTTTAAAGATGAAAACGGCGATTGTTTTGTTCCCTTCGGTTACAATT
>JBBRWA010000327.1:0-6069 GCA_038246345.1 Chitinophagales bacterium | reverse complement strand
CGCGTGTACAGCGCCGGCGTGGAAACCCACGGCCTCAACCCACGCGCCATCGCCACGATGATGGAAGACGGCATCTACATCGCCCACCATACCAGCAACAACGTGGACGAATACCTGGACATCCCCTTCGACTACACCATCACGGTATGCGACCACGCCAACGAACGCTGCCCCTATATACACGGAAAAGCAGAGCGCCTGCACCAGAATTTTGTCGATCCAGCCAAGGGCAGCGGCACGGAGGCGGAAATCCGCGCGCAGTTTCGCAGCGCCCGTGACCTGATAAAAACATGGTGCAAAGAATTTGCTGCACGTGTTTTGAAAGAATTGGGGAATTAAAAATATCTTTGCGGCGTTCTAGTGCCGCGTCCAGTGAATGACGTACAGTTTCGCGGCCCTATATTTCGCTCAATTTCGTTATTCGTCGGTTAAAATGTCCCGCATTTCGCCCTCCTCATGCCTAATTGAGCAAAATATATGCCTCGCCAAACTCCACGTCATTCACTGGACGCGGCACTAGTAAAAAAGGGCCCGTAGCTCAGTTGGTTAGAGCAGCTGACTCATAATCAGACGGTCGCGGGTTCAATTCCTGCCGGGCCCACTTAAGAATCCTCCATGCACTGTTTGTGTATGGGGGATTTTTTCTGACTGCACCATACTCCAATTGAACACGGGGTCAACCTTTCTGGTGATACGCCCGCATACTTTGTACAATCTTCCCCAATTCAATCTCAGAAAAATCATCGCCATAATACCGCAAAAAAACGGCAACCGCCAGATCAACCGGGCTAATATCAGGCTTGCTTTGTTTGATACTGTTTTCAACCCATTGGCGGGTGTTGTCAATGGTTTCAAAAGCAAGGCGAACGCGTTCAGCCATAGGTTTCGAGGCGATGATTTCGTATTGCTTTTGGTAAATATGTGCTGGGGTGTCGGTCATCTAAAATAATTTGAATGAGCTCAGGCTAAGGGTTCTCCTTATAAACTAGCAATTATTTTGGCCTCCAACTTTTTCAAAGGTACGGTCTTTGTTTTTTGTTTTAAAAATCCGTTTTTTTATCCGTCAAATCCGTTCAATCCGTGTTCCAACAAGGCAACGTGAGCCGCTAAACCGCAGCCCTTACCTGACCACCACCACCTTTTTCACCAACACCGCCCCAGTCTCCAGGCGAAGCGAAACCAAATACACCCCAGCGGGCAATCCACGCACATCCAAGCGCTCCAATGTACCGTTGAAGGTTTTGCTCAATACAAGCTTCCCCAGTAAATCCCGCATTTCAATAACCCCAGCCGCATTACCTACATGGAGCAATTCCAGTTCCAGCATATCCTGCGCTGGCACCGGAAAAATACGCAACCCAACGCCCGTTTCCAGTTCCGTGACGGCACTAACATTTATCGCCACTTCCAACACCCGCGGATCATCAAAGCGGTACTTCCCGTCATTGTCAATGGCTTTGGCCAGTACTACCACCCGTCCAAGTTGGGTGGGTGTCCAGGTCACGGAATAAGGCGCTGTGTTGTCCGAACCAATTAAAGTCGATCCCACGAAAAACTCCACTTTGGCCACGCTGCCATCTGGGTCGCTGGCATCAGCTGTAATGGTCACAGGCATATTCAAGTCTATCAGGATATTGTTGCCCGGTGCGGTAAGGTTGACGTTGGGTTCATTGCCGCACTTACCCGTTAGCACACAAAGCGCATCGTATTTCGGCGCATTTACCAGGTTTGGTATGTATTTCAAATCTTCCGTAGCGCCCCAGCAGCCGTGGCGGCTCGCCCCGCCACTCATGACGAAATAGTTGATCAGGTCGTTGGTGCCGGGCGCTGCCGTGCCGTTGGCATTGGCGGAAAACCAGTTGTCGCGGAAATTGTGCAGCACCGCCGCTTTCATGTCCGGCAAGCGGTTGGCGCTGATGCGGTTGGCGATATTGGTGGTGCTGCCGCCGCCATTGTCGGGCCCGCCCTCGTATTGCAAGTGTTTTATGCCCCATTGATCGGCAAATTGTGCCAGGGCTTGAATGCTGGCAACGTTTCCGTCGCTGTTGGCGCTCATGGCGGCCACCACTTGCTGGGGCGTAGCATTGGCCGCTGCACCCTGATCATTGAAATACGGGGCCGAAGCGATGCCGTAAATAAAGTTTTTCGGCGGGCCGTACGTGGCGTTCATCCATAGCAATACATCGTCGTACCAGGGCAGCCAGCCGCCGATCTGCCAGGCAAAAACAGGGCGGATTTTTGTGCGGGAAGCCACCGGAACACCCATCACGGTCTCGAATATTTTGCCAATTTTGATGATCTGCTTGGCTACCCGACGCGCCCGGCGGCGGTCGTCCCAGGGCGTACTAGCCCGAATGTCGGCATCCTCCGGGGATTGCAAAACCGCATCATAATTGTACGTGTATTGACGAAAACTGCCATTCCACACCTCGTTGCTGTACTCCAGGTAAATGTTCACGTCGGGGCGGAGCGTGTTGTGCATCAGTTGGGCGAGTTCCACGATGTACATGCTATCGGCATCCACCGGGATATTGATCCAGACATCGCGGCCCGTGTAGTTGACCAGGGCGATGACCAGCTCCCAGGGGGCTCCTTTGGTATAGCGGAAGGCATCGGGTTGTTGCCGCTGCGCCCAGGTCTGTTTGTCAGGATAGCCCACGTTGCTGTTATTTGTTTCGGTGAAATCCATGAACCGCATGGCGCTGAAAGGGCTGAAAGCGTTGAGGTAGGCCGTTCGGAACAACTGCGGCGAATTGTGCGGGTAACCGGGCCGCATCAGCTGGATGTCTTTTACGCCTTGCACACCGTTGCCGAAGTTGGTTTGCAGGAAATTGACCATTAAAAAGCCGTAATTCCCAATGGTGCCAGCATTGGGGCCGCCGCCGGGTGGAAATACAATGTCTGCCGTGGTGGTATTGCTGGCCGCATCGTACACCTTGTTTTGAAACTGAATGGGCGCGTCGCTCCAGGATGTCAGGTTGGCCTGGCCCTTGAAGGAAAGGGTGTAGGTACCGCTTTGGTCCACCACATAGCGCTGCGGATCGTCGGGCGCGTTGTTCCAGGCATTGAAGGGGCGGTGGTCGAAGAACACGACCCGGAAATCCTCGGTGGGCCAGCCAGCGGCATCTGTGGTGGCGATGTTGCCGTTGTTGGCGACGCTCTGCCAATTGGTGGCGGTGAGGGTCGCATTGGGGAATTCAAGGGCTTTGCCGCCGATGCCGTCGAGGCCTACGCCGATTTTGGTGGGGTAGGTTTGGGCGGAGAGGGTAAGGGTGAGGGCGGCGAGGAGGGCAGTAGTTTTGTTTTTCATGGATGTTTGTTTGATTAAGATAAGAATGGAGGTTAAGGTAAGTATTTGGCTAAATATGCCAAAGTGGTTTTTCGAATGTGTGAAGTATTTAGGCACAATTACACCAGTTTTTCAGACCATTGTTCCCGTACCCTGAGTTGTCCTGTTGTAGGCATCCGTCCACGACGTGCGGGAAAAGAACAGTGCGATGCCGATGCCATTCGAGCTTTCAGCGCACTATACGTGGACAGATGCCTAAAGCGGGACAACACAAGGTAAGGGAACAAGGCTTTTTCAAGCAATTTCGAAACAAAGGATTCTGCGCAGGTTTTCAAAGGCTCGGGGCAATTGATGCGTTTCTTACGCTACAACACAACTTTTAACCCCTTTTTTAAACTATCTACGAAAAATTTCGTAGAAAAATTTGCAACTACGAAAAAATTCGTAGATGTTTGTGGCTCAATTCAGATTAAGCTATGAAACATCCCCTCCTTTTAACCTTATTGCTGATCCTGTTAACCAGCAGAACCCAAGCCCAAACCGACCTCTCCCCAAAGCTCGACGCACTGCTACAAGAAGCCGCCGAGAAAAACGTGTTTTCCGGCAATGTACTGATCCAGCAAAACGGCAAATTGCTGTATGAGAAGTCCATCGGCATGGCCGATTATGCGAACCAGCTGCCCAATGGCCCCGAAACACGCTTCTCCATTGGCTCCATCACCAAGCTGTTCACCAGGCTTGCATTTGAACCTGGCACACAGGCGGAATACTCCAATTCAGGCTACGTGATCCTAGGCGCGATCATTGAAAAAGTGACGGGGAAAAATTATACCGAAGTCCTGAAATCAAGAATTTTAGACAAAATCGGTATGGAAAACACGGGCTTTCTTTTCAAGATGCAAAACCTGCCGGGCAAAGCCGTGGGCTACCTGTCCAACCAACCCGGCCCGCGCGCCGACAACATCGGATTCGGCATGCTCGGCGGCGGTGATGGCGGTATTTATGCCACTAGGCTCGGAAACGAACAACTATCAACGAGCAACTATCAACGAAATTACGAACAACCAACAACGAGCAACTATCAACAATATTGAAACCGGGTGCCCAAAAATCCATCGAGCGAATGTGAAAGATCAACGAACAACTATCAACAAACAACGAAAATGAAGCCTACCGATTCCGAACTCGAAATTCTCCTCTTCCTCTGGCAGCAAGGCCCCAGCACGGTGCGCACCGTGAACGACCTGCTCAATGAGGACAGAAAAACCGGCCCGAAAGACTCGGCTGGGTACACCACCACCTTAAAGCTGATGCAAATCATGCTGGAAAAGGGACTGGTGACCCGCACCGAAGAAGGGCGCACGCATATTTATACCGCTGCGGTGCAAGAAACGGAAGCGCAATCCCAGCTTTTGCAGCAGTTTGTGAACAACACCTTCCGCGGCAGTACCGCCCGCTTGGTCATGCAGGCACTGGGCAACCAGCAGGCCAGCGCCGACGAACTGGATGAAATCAAAGCGCTTATTGCTCAAATTGAAAAGAAAACAGACCTATGACAAACGATGCTCTCCTGCGCGCAATCGGCTGGGTATTGGCCCACTCCCTTTGGCAGGCTACTGCAGTAGCCTTGTTGCTCCTGATATTGCTGCCCCGAATAAAATCGGCACAGCAGAAATATTGGGTGGCGTATTCGGGGATGTTGGCGGTGCTCGTCGCTGCGGTTACTACCTTTTTTTGGGTCTATGAACCTGCGCAGCAAATAACAGCCTCAACAGCGGGGGCGGTTCTTGAAAATGCTGGTACAGCCTTTTTTGTTATTAAAAATCAGGCTATTGGCAGCAGTTTTTGGCAATCGTTTTCGGTTTGGTTGGAAAGCAATCACACCTTGATTGTTGCGATTTGGCTGTTGGGCTTCGTTTTTTTTCTGCTGCGCCTGGGCGGCGGGTTATGGCAAATGCATCGCCTGCGGACGCGCGGCGTTCGGGCGCCTGAACCGCAGTGGCAGGAAAGTTTTCAGTTGCTGCGGCGGCGTTTGGGTTATAACAGGGTCGTTGCCTTGCTCGAATCTACCCAGGTGCAAACACCCGTGGCGATCGGTTGGTTGAAGCCTTTTGTGTTGCTGCCCATCGGCCTTGTCAACCGCCTTTCTGCGGCGGAGGTAGAGGCAGTTTTGGCGCATGAATTGGCGCATATTGCCCGCCGCGACTGGATTTTTAACCTCATACAAGCCTTTATCGAAAGCCTTTTTTACCATCACCCCGCCGTGTGGTGGATGTCGGATGTGGTGCGTCGCGAACGGGAGAACTGTTGCGACGACGCTGCCCTGGCCGCCACCGGCAACCCGCTCGCATTTGCGAAGGCATTGGTACAGGTACAGGAGTTGGCCATTCCTGCGCCCGTACTGGCGCTTGCCTTGAGCGGAACCAACCGCCGCCGCCCGCTCCTCGATCGGGTGCGGCGCATCTTAAATCAACCACAACAAAGACAACAACAAGTTATGGAAAAAATCACAGCAACCGTCATACTGCTCGCCCTGCTGGCGCTCGTTGGCCTGAAAGCCAATTCCGTGCCCACCTTTGAAGCAGTATTTTCCCAAATTTATGATATTCCTACGGCGCTTTTTGGCGAGCAAATCGAAGACGCTGAAATGTTAGGCGATACGGTGCCCAAGCCAAAATCGACGCGGAAAATCACCCGCGAAGATGATGACCAACGGGTAGAAGCCGAGTACAAGGACGGCAAACTCACGCGCCTGAACATCGACGGCCAGGAAATTCCGG
>JBBRWA010000326.1:0-6075 GCA_038246345.1 Chitinophagales bacterium | reverse complement strand
TGTAGTTCCAGTCGGGTGATATGGGTGCTGAATCGCTTCAGTTCGTCGATAAGCAGGTCGGTTAGTTTGTCGTTGTAAGCATCATGGACGGTGATGTTATGGTCTGTATTGATTTGAATGAGCATGTATTTCAATTAAATTGTGTGGTGAGTGAGTCAGTATGGTTTATGGTTTTATTGGGGCTGGGGTAGGGCTGTAGGCAATGCAAATGTTAGCAGGAACAACAAATATAGTAAAACCTGCTGGTTGTAAAGCGACCATTTTTGTTGTCGCAGTGAGTTGCGCAGCATATATAACGGCGTCCCGGAAGTATCGGCAGATACTATGGGGAAATAGTTGCTCTCGCTGGGACCAGAAGCAGAGATGAACCTTCCTGCAGCATTGGGGAAGGTGGAGCAGGAATAAAGCGCACCATAAAAAAACGCCGCGATGCACATTTGCAACGCGGCGCTTTTAAATTTCAGGTAAGAATGTGAGTAAGTCGGTCTGGAATGGCCTCTAACACCGTCAACGAACGATTAGCTTTCCTGCGGCAAGCGGCTTGCCATCTGCGGCAAGTCGATAAATAACAGTGCCAGCCGGAAGTTGGTGACGGTACAATTGGAACATTGGATTATCGTAAAAAAGATTAGCAATCAATCGGCCTTGTATGTCGTAAAGCTGCAGCGTATACTGTTTCGCGTCAACTCCTGTGATTTCAAAATTCACATACTCGGATGCTGGATTAGGGTAAGTCTTCACCTGGACATTCGGAAAGTAAATTTCCTTGGTTTTGGTGATGATTATGAAAGAATCAAATTCGCAAACCGTGTGGAAGGTCGTGGTCGACATGATCGGCGCTTTGAAATCAAAGTAGATGGCGGCGCTGTTGAAGATGATTGTTTCGCAGGGTAGATTTGGTTTCTGAGCCACACGAAACTTCACAAAGCCTTCACTCGCGCCGCCACCTGGTGGTAGATTGGCGTTTTCAAGGGTAAATTGTACGATGCCGTTGCCATACATCTCAAAGAGATATGGATGACTGGAGGCACCAGGGTACACCGTAGCCGGATCAAGTGAGGCGGAGAGGGTATCACGGATGATAACCTGCCGCACTGTATCGGCACTGGTGTTCCGGAACTGGATTAAATAGTCCAAATCGGTTTCTGGACTGACGTAATGGTGGGCTACGTCGTAACCCTTGGGATGGCCTCTTTTCAGTCGGTCAGGATTGTAATCGGTTTCTTGACTTTCTTGGCAATCGGTTTCATAAAATGCATCAGCATCGCCTTCCGGGAACATGGTATAGAAACCCAGTGAGGGCTCGATGGTGCTGGTATCGCTGATGCAGCCTTCTACGGCAGCAGTAGGGTAACTGGTGCCCGGGTAGCCTGGGCTTTGTTGGGCAATGATGCGGAAAGTGCTTCCATTGGCTGGGTGTGTCCAATAAACAGAGTCTTGGCCGGCATCTAATCTGAATTGGAAATTTGGGTCGTTGGGTGCGGTGAGCATCACAATATCCTCAGCAATTATATAACCCAAAGAGCCGTTCATGCCGCCAGGCCCCACGTTTTGCAAGAGCATTTTGACGGTATCATTCTCACAATAAGCTCTGGCTACAATAATAGCACTATCCCAGGCACTGCTGACATCGCAGAAATCATTTGGCGTGATATAAGCAGAAACACAGTGTGCTTGACCTGCAACCGTACCCAAGCACTCCAAAAATGCCGTTACGGTAAAATCTTTGCATTCGCCATTCGGCACGGTACCGATGTTGAACACCAAAGTATCGCCCAGAATGTTGTTCACCGATATCGAACTGCTTTGGTACGACATCATGGGGTCGAGCACCACCCTAACCTTGGTGTTAATGGAGGGCACGGTGCCGGAATTGCAGTATCTTACTTTATAGATATTGTCACTGCAACGGCGCAATATGGGTGTAACAATGTCTACTTCATTGCGGGCACAGTCAAACACAGACCGTACGGGCACTGCAACAGAAACAGTATCGTAAAAATCCGGAACTGTAATGGAAACAATGGAGTCACATGCTTTCCAGTAAGTATTTGGGGGAAAAAGCACCATTTTATACTCCCCGGTATCCACCTCTATGCTCAAATCTCCATTGCCATTGCTGATGGCATACCGTTTATCGTACTGGCTTTCAAACCGAACGATCCAGTTTCTTAGTCCTAGCTCATCAACATCTGGTTGACAATTGTTGTTAAAATCCCGGAATATATTGGCCTGAATATAGCTGGTGAATACTTTGCCCGCCGCATCTGTCCGTACAAGATATACATTCGATTCGCCCGTTGGGCTAATGCTCGGCTCGCTAAAACCTGCTGCGAGGGCACCGCCTTTGGTTGGCAAAACGGCGTAGCCAATATCCAAGCCCGGGCGCCCTACAACGGCCTCCCAAGTGATTTCTCCAGTGGGTGAAAACTTAATAATATTTAAGTCTTCTAAGATACCAGAAGTCCTTTTACCGGTGCCAAATAGGTTGCCTGTAACGGCTTCTTTGGTCAGGCCATAAAAATCTGTGTTCGTGTACAATCGCTGCCATATTGGCGCAGCGCTCAAGGTGCCGTCGACTTTTATAAGGGTGCCAACCCCGCCAGGGCCAATATTAGAATAGCCTGCATAAACAAAATTGCCATCATTGGTAGCAACTACTGCGCGGGCTTCATCATCGCCAGTAGCACCAAGTGGGCCAATGGCTTCATAAGTTTGTTCTTTTATGAGGTTGCCACTTGCGCCAACACGCAGCATATAAGCATCTTTGCTGTTGGTAATGGTTGGTTGTAGTTCGCCTGCAACAACGAAATCACCATTTAATGCCAAGGCCATAGACAGGCCTTTTTTTCGATTACCTGTTGTGCCAAAGTTGTTGAACCACAAGGTGTTGCCCTGGGGATCCGTTTTCAGGATAAAAACGTTTTCCTTACTATTAGCATAAGTTTGAAAACCTGTTAGGACAAAACAGCCATCGGAGAGCGCAATCATGGCCCGGGCTTCATCGATCAAACTGCCACCGTAGGTTTTATCCCACATTTTATTGCCAAAAGCGTCCGTTTTAAGCAGGTAAATATCCCTGCTCAACGGGCCAGACCCGTCTTGATCGACATAGCCTGCAATGGCAAATCCGTTATCTGGTGTATTGACCACCGCAAACCCTTCCATGCGGGAAGCGCCAAAAGTACCCGTAAAGGTCTTGCTCCATTGCAACTTGCCATCAGCATCAACTTTAACCAAGTAAAGCCGGGTGTTGCCGTTGTAATATCCTGTCAGGACATACCCTCCATCCGGAGTCGCAGTAAGCGCCTTCGCCACATCTTGTCCGCTGCCGCCATAAATACGTTCCCATCCTTGTCCGGTTGCCTGGACAAATGATAAGAGTGCGAACAGGAGGATATACAGGTACTTTTGCATGGGTGAAAGGATTAGGTGGAGTCGAATGTTTTCTTCGACGATACAAAAGTGCGACACAATAGCTTGCCTGTTAAAGACAAAATTTCGCGTTTGTTGAGCAGTTTTAGTGTTCATGGTTAAAAAAAATTCAGATGAGAGTTGGATTATTCGTTGATATTTGCTCCTTAATTAAAAGAAGCGCTCAAAAATACGCTTTTTATTGAATCAATTATACCCACTTTTTGTTGAACAAATAATAATTATAAAAAATGCAAAAAAGCGTTCTCACAGAAATTATGCTTTCGTTGAGTAAGAAAGAGGTGCGCGACCTGAACAAATGGTTGCAGTCGCCGTCACACAATCAACGGGAAGATGTCGTACTGCTTTTTGACTATTTGGCTCAGAATATGGAGCGTAATGAACCAGCATTTGAAAAAATTTTGGCTTGGAAAGCGGTCTTTCCAAATCAGCCCTATGATGATGCATTTATGCGCCAGGTAATGTATTTCCTTTTGAAAGCGATTGAAGAATATTTGGTTTTTAATGATTTTTCGCAGGATAAAGTTCAATATCAAATTTCTTTGACGCGTATTTACCGAAAAAGAAAGTTAGAAAAATCCTATAAACAAGCCCATCGGTTGAGCACAGGAAATCTTGAGAAACAACCTCTTAGAAATACATATTATTTCCTAAACAAATATTTTATTGAGCAAGAAGAATATGAACAACGTTTGAGTATAACCCAAAATGCTCCAGTTAATTTACAAGAAATGGCTGATGCTCTAGAGCAATGGTTTGTTCTAACTAAGTTATTCATCGGAAATGCTATGCTGGCCCACCATAAAGTTTACCAAAAGGCTAATTATGACACGGGTCTTTTAAATGGCGTGTTGGACTTTGTTGATAAACAAAAAATGCTGGATGTTCCTGCGATAGCATCGCATTATTATGCCTACATGGCCATCACCAATGCTACCGAAAAGCACTATTTTGATCAACTTGAAGCATTAATTCATGGAAAGATTGCTGAAATATTTACCCCTTCGGAAACCACAGCGTTGTATCTTACAGCGTTGAATTATTGCGCTGCCAAAGTTAATCAAGGCGAATTAGAATATTGTAGGAAGGCATTAAAATTCTACGAACTTGGAATTGAAAAAGAGTTTTTGCTCGAAAATAACAAAATCAAACGCTATACTTTTGGTAATCCCGTTGCGTTTGCCATCAAGATTGGAGAATTTGCATGGGCAGAACAATTTATTGAGCGTTTTAAGCATCACCTCGATGAAAAAGAACAAAATAGCATCGTTAATTTTAATCTATCAAGGGTATATTTTGAAAAAGGCGATTATGATAAAGCACAAATTATGCTTACACAATTTGAATATGATGATATGTACCAAAACATCATCGCCAAAACCATGCTCCTGAAAATTTACCATGAAAAAGAGGAATTCGACGCTTTTGAATCCCTGCTCGAAAGCATGCGCACTTACTTACAGCGCAAAGAAGCTTTAGATCCGGCCCGTAAAGCCGCTTACAAAAACATGATCAGCTTGATGAAAAAGCTACTGCACCTCAATATCTTCTCTAAAGTACAACGGGAAAAATTCCAGGAAACGGTGCTGAAAACCCATCCATTGGCTGAACGGGAATGGTTGTTGAAGCAGATTGAGTGAGCCTTTGCAAATTTCATCGTTTCTTTGCACCCTTTATCACACCAAAACAAAAATCACCTTGAAGAAAGGATACCTAGTAGCACTGCTCGTTTTGGTCGTGCTGCTCATAGACCAGGCCTCGAAGTACTACATCAAAACAAATTTTGAGTACAACGAAGACCTGATGATGTTTGGCCAAAACTGGGCGCGACTGCATTTTGTTGAAAATGAAGGCATGGCCTTCGGCATTACCTTCGACTGGACCTACGGGAAACTGCTGCTCAGCCTTTTCCGTATCCTGATGGTCGCCGGCCTTATTTTCTACATCCGGGCATTGATTGCGGCTAAAGTGCCCACAGGATTTGTCATGAGCGTTGGCCTGATCACCGCCGGTGCTTTGGGCAATATCATCGACAGCGCTTTTTACGGCCTGATTTTCAGCGAATCGCATTACCACGGTGGTTTGGCGGAGTTGGTGCCTTATGGCGAAGGCTATGGCAAATTCCTGCACGGCAAAGTGGTGGACATGCTCTATTTCCCCATGCATTACTTCGAGATGCCCGAATGGCTTGGCGGCGGTAGCTGGCTCTTTTTCAGCCCTATTTTTAATGTCGCCGATGCCGCGATTACTTCTGGCATATTGAGCATCCTGTTGTTTCAACGCAAGTTTTTCAATGAAGGCTTTGCCGAGGAACCTGCCGCCGTGCCGCCAAGTACAGCAGATGATGCTGAACCAGAGACTTGGATGGACGATGTTGAAACACCTTTATCGGAGACAACGGAAGACTCGGAAGCTTCTGATTTGCCGAGCGAGCGTGATGATGTGGAGCAGGATCGGAAGGAGTCGCGGCTGTAGTTTTTAACACCTTTTTTTCAACACATAGATACATAGGGACATAGAAAACATAGCTTTACGTACTCACTCCTAATTGCCGAGCGAGCGTGATGATGTGGAGCAGGATCGGAAGGAGTCGCGGCTGTAGTTTTTAACACCTTTTTTTCAACACATAGATACATAGGG
>JBBRWA010000325.1:0-6084 GCA_038246345.1 Chitinophagales bacterium | reverse complement strand
TTGTTGAGCATGTTTTTTCAAAAATAGCCCGCAAAGATAGGTCTAAAATCTGTTTTAATCTGTGTTTGAAGATCTGTGTGCCAATACGATGTTCAATGGGACACAGATGCAAGCAACACAGATAAACACGGATTCTTTGTGTTACCTCTAAGGGCCGCTTAGAGACATGCGAAAGGTTGAAAGTAATTTATTCGGCTTCAAAGCAAGTAGGTTAACACAATGTAAACTCTTCAAATGTTAAATTTTTAAAATTTAACAAGAAAAAAATGGCTGCAAAAAGTAGCCGATGCCGCTCCCACCGCCTCCAAACCCTACGGCTGGCACAACACCGCCGGGGCGCTTTCCACCGCCTCGTACCTTTACGACGCCAACGGTAACCTCATAAGCGACCCCTACAAAGGCATGTCGGTGGCCTACAATTTCCTCAACCTGCCCAAACAAATGCTCTGGAGCGACGGCACCGGCGCAGAAAAAACAATCGACATCCTCTACGATGCCAAAGGCCGCAAGCTGCGCAAAACAGTGACCAACAACGGCGCTCTTCAATACCGGCAGGATTACAACGGCAGCCTGGAGTACCGATTCACCACTATGAACGGCCTGCAGCCCGAAGCGGTGTATTTTGCAGACGGTCGGGTAGCGTTTATTGAAAATTACCGGAGATACGAATACTACCTGAAAGACCACCTTGGCAACATTCGTCTTACCTTTACCGACAAGAACAACAACGGCGTGGTGGATGTGAACAACACCGCGACCAATGAAATATTACAAGAGAATCATTACTACCCATTCGGCATGGACCTCAGCGGCCCATGGATGAACGACGCGGCGTTGGATAATGGGTACAAGTACAATGGGAAGGAGCTCAATACCGACTTCGGTTTGCAGTGGATGGATTATGGGGCACGGTGGTATGATGGGGCTTTGGGACGGTGGTGGAGTATAGATCCCATGGTGGGGGCTTTAGGAGCTTTTAGTCCGTACGCATACGGCGCCCTGAATCCAATTAGTAATATTGATTTTTTTGGAATGTATCCAATGGCTGGATCAAACAATTCCAATGGCACGGGGATGTCGACTTCAGCTAATCCTGGGTTTGAGGAGATGAAAGAGGAAAGCAGAAAAAAGGTTGAAAGGAATTTGGTAAAAAAAGATGAGCCCAAAGATATAATTGTTGGTGGCATCAAATGGACAAAAGGTGCTACTGGTGAGGGAGAATCAGAATTCGTTCAGCAAACATTTGCTGCACTGAATAAAATATCTGAGCATTATGAATCTAGTCAAGTATTGGATTTTTTTTTGAATTCCGATCGTTATAATATTTTGATAAATCAAGGATATAATACTGAAGCATACCCGACAGTATCACCTCAAGCAAATGGCCAAATAATAGTAGGCAAAGTTCATGATATTTCATTTAAATCGACATTAGGCATCTTGAATTCAACATCCGGTCAAAGCTTTTCGCCAGCTATCGCACTTTTTCACGAAATTGGGCATGTAAAGAATGCAGTTGATAATCCTTCCGATTTTATCAACCGAAGACGTACAAAAGTTGAAAATTGGGGAAATGCTGAAGAGCGATTCACTATTGAAAAATGGGAAATCCCATTAGCTAGGTATTTTTGTGAACTTGAAAGAACTTGCTATGGGTGTGGGGAATTGCGAACCATAACAACTAATAATTCAACATCTAATTCAATTAAAGAATGAAAAATAAAATTAAAAATTCTGGTCTTCTATTTCTTATTTTCTTAAGTTCACTACTTTTTGGCCAGGAAAATGTAGAAGCGAAGCGCCTTGACATATATGCGGTAAATTTTTATAGTTTGCCAATACATTTAAATGAGTGTGATTTAAATGTTAATCATGTTAGAGCAAAATCTATTTATTCAATTAGAATAAAGGAGATTAATTTAATTAATGAACTTATGAAAACTTTTTTAATTGTTTGTAAACAAAATTCAAAACCTGTCCAGGAACAATTTACAAGTAGACTGGTATTTGATTTCTCAAAAGATGAAATAGTTGTATTTACAATTTCATTAAATGAATTCGGAGAAATGATATTGAATGAAGACTCATCTAGGTATTATGAATCAAATGATTTGATTTTAGGTAAAATTCAAGAATATTTTCCTTTTTTAGGGAGATTTTTAAAACGTAGCAAATGAATTATCTGAATAGTATTATTTTATTAATCTTATTCTGATGGGTAAATTGATTGTCGGTAACCTCGTAAGCGACCCCTACAAAGGCATGTCTGTCGCCTACAACTTCCTCAACCTGCCCAAACAAATGCTCTGGAGCGACGCCGGCACCGGCGCAGAAAAAATCATCGACATCCTTTACGATGCCAAAGGCCGCAAACTGCGCAAAACGGTGACCGACAACGGCGCCCTGCTGTACCGGCAGGATTACAACGGCAGCCTCGAGTACCGCTTCACCACCGCAAACGGCCTGCAACCCGAAGCGGCGTATTTTGGAGACGGGCGGGCGTGTTACAACACAGGCGCATGGCGTTGGATCCCTGCGGGATTTCGCTAATGCTCAACCTGAAAGGCCACCTTGGCAACATTCGCCTTACCTTTACCGACAAGAACAACAACGGCGTGGTGGATGTGAACAACACCGCGGGCAATGAGATACTGCAAGAAAACAATTACTACCCATTTGGGATGGACCTCAGCGGACCATGGATGAACGATGCGGCGCTGGACAATGGGTATAAGTACAATGGGAAGGAGCTGCATACGGATTTTGGTTTGGGGTGGTATGCTTACGGTGCGAGGTGGTACGACGCGCAGGTAGGACGTTTTACAGGCGTTGATCCCATAATAGAGCAATTTCCGTGGGTGAATTCATACAATTACGCCGAAAATGAGCCTGTGGCAAATATTGATTTACATGGGTTGCAGAAATATAAACCGAAAATGCTATCCATAGAAAAGCCTAGTGATTTAGCTAGTTCAAAAATGGCTGTTAACTTGTATGAAGGAGTAAAGACTGTTGGTACGGAGTTGCTTTATATAGCATTTACATTGGTAAAAATGCTGCCGGATCAAGGGAATAATGTCCCTGTTGGAAAAAATGAAATTGATTCAAATCTGCCAGGAAAAGGAAACGAGATGTTAACTGGAAATCCAGAATTAAAACAAGGGGGCGCAAATCCTACTTTGAATGTTAAAGGGGGTGCTGATAAAATTTATACTGTGGAAGATTTAGGGTTTCTTGCTACTGGTGGTGGCGTTGCAGGTGCAGCTGCCAAAGCAACAATTGTTTCAAATGCCATGGATAACTTAGGCCAGGCTGTTTCACGTGCAGTAGATGCTAAGAAGGAGTATGATGCAACTCCTAAAGATATACATATTGCTTCAAAGAAGTTACCGTTTGGAGGGATAGATACAGTACAATCTTCAAATGGGAAACAATATGAAATTCAAAAAACTAGACAGACAAATAAAATTGAAGTAACTTCCGCGCGCTCATTAAAACCCAATAATTAAAAGCTAAAATGAAAAGAATAAATATATTTATATTTATATCCGTAATTTTTTCATGTCAAAGTGAAGTAGAAGATTGTTACCAAACTGAATATTACCCAACAGGTAATCTTAAAGCAATTGAGTGTTATAATAATGTGCTGAAGCTTAGAAATAGGAGAGAATATTTTGAAAACGGAAGATTAGCTATGAATTTTTTTGTTAATAGTAAAGATAAAATAGAAGGGAGTTTCCGTGCGTACCATGAAAATGGCAATTTAAAAACGAAATCTCAATTATCAAATGGGTTGGTAAATGGTATACAATATGATTATCATAAAACTGGAGAAATTGAGGCCATTACCAATTTGAAGCGAAATATGGTGAATGGATACCAGATATTTTATCACCCCAATGGTAACATAAGAACAAAATTTTTTAAAGTTGATGACTATCTTGTTTATGAAAAACGCATAAGGCAAGACAGCATTAATAATAAAAAAATTTATACTGAAAATTATTTTCCCATTGTTTCATTGTCAAAAAACCCAGTTTTCGTGGATGATACAGTTGATGTACATTTTGAAGTTCCGTTGCCGAATGACAGTTTTAACTTGAAAAATTTTGATGTTTATTTTACAACCTTGCCGGATATTGACAAGCAGGAAGAAAAAACTTATATTGATCCAAGTTGGTTGATAAAAATTCCAATAATAAATAATAAAGCCAATACTAAAATCATCATTCAAAAATCAGGAAAACTAAAGATAGTTGGATTGTTAGCTCAAAAAGTACAAAATAAGAAAATTGAGTATGATTTTTTTACATATAAATTTATTTCTGAACCAAGTCCCGGTCAACAAAATTGATTCAAACAATTAAAAAAAATGAAATTTATTGTTTTGTTTGCGATTTCAATTGCTCTTGGCTCCAACATAGTTGCCCAGCCGACCTTCACCCAGCGCCATTACGCCACCCAACTGCGGCTCAAGCAATTGATGCTCCATTCAGGAGTAGCCGATTCCATGGCTTCGGTGGAGCGGTTCACGGCGCAGCACCGGCTTTCGGGCAGCCACGATACGGTTACCGTGGCATTGATATTCCATTTCCTGCCTTTGCCGCCGGGCGCTCAGCAACCCTCTGCTGAAGATGTGCAGGCGCAGCTCGACCGGCTCAACAGCGACTTTTTCACGTCGGCGCACCCGTACCTCGGCAGCGGCTTCCAAAATCCGGAGGTGGTGTACGGTCCACAAGGACAGGTCATCGGCATAGTCAACGGCAACGCACCTTTCTTGCATCCCACGGATTCGGTGGAAGGTTTCGCCGAGCGAGCAGGCGTACCGGCCGTTCGTTTTTGTCTGCCGACGTACGACCCCGACGGTCAGCCCGCCACGGGCCTCGTGTACCCGGCCGTGCCCGCGCGCACGTGGGGCATGAGCGATTCTTTGTTTCGTACCCCAACGGGAGGCAGCACACCGTGGAGACCCCAGGCCTATTGCAACGTATGGGTAGCGGCCCTGGAACGCGGTGTTGCAGGCTTCTCACAAATGCCCGGCGGTCCCGCAGGCTTCGACGGCATCGTGATCGATTACCGGTATTTCGCCCGCAACATTCCGGGCGGCGGAGCGGCAAACGGCCACCCCTACATGCTCGGCCGCACACTCACCCACCTCATGGGCAGCTACCTGAACCTGTACGAACTGTGGAGCGAACTGACGCCCTGCGGCGACGACTACGTGTACGACACTCCCATCCACAACGCCCCGAACGACGACCGGGGCGATTACCGTTACAGCCACATCAGCACCTACGACGGCAATCCGGTGGAAATGGTGTGCAACCTGATGCTTATGCTCCCGTCTGATTCAATTTTGTATTGTGCTGCCATAATAAGTCGCTTTTTTGCCGTAAACTTACATCAAATTGGAGCCATACCCATGGCACCTCCACGTGAAGGCTGGTAAGTGTGCCGGTCAACTCTTATTTCTCCCCACGGCGTTTGGAAGTTTTTTTTTCCAGTCCACGGCTCGTGTGCTTTACATTGTCCACTACAATCGCACTACAGTCCGTATCATAAGATTTCATCGTTAATTGACTGGCTAAACGACCAACCTCCGATACCGCCGCTGCGATCTGTTCTTCCTGCTCTAAAAAACTGCCCTCCGGCTTGATATTTAACGTGATGCTTATGCTCCCGTCTGATTCAATTTTGTATAGTGCTGCCATAATAAGTCGCTTTTTGCCGTAAATTTACATCAAATTGGAGCCATACCCTTTGAAAACTACTCCTGAAAGTCGTCTCCGGAAGTCCAGTTCACTTTGATTCACCTAATTTGTCGGCCATTCTGTTCGCTCGAACTCCGCACAATATTGGGCTGCTCTTGGTGTCTTCCATCTGTTTTACAGCATTCTTGATTACCTTGCGGTTACCTTGATTCAAGTCACACACGTTTTGAGGCTTGGCGATGTGGCGGATTTTACCATCCCGATAGCTATCGGGATTGATGCAGAGAACCAATGTTTGATTAACCATCCCGAAACTTCGGGATCTGCGGAGCACTGAACCGCCAATTTTGCCAAACCGCTGTTTGGCGTATGT
>JBBRWA010000324.1:0-6092 GCA_038246345.1 Chitinophagales bacterium | reverse complement strand
CTCTTTCCCTACTCCTCTCTCTTCCTATCTGAATGCGGAATGCGGAATGCGGAATGCGGAATGCGGAATGCTGAATGCTGAATGCGGAATGCGGAATGCGGAAAAAATTCGGTATCGAGGCATTTTCATAATATTTTAAAAAATAAAATGGGCGGTCGCTGATATAATAGCGGCCGCCCATCATTATTTATGTGCGTTCTGGCAATCTGGCAGTTTTTGTCAACCACTCTCGAGTGCTATATTGCTAATAGTGCCAGGGAAGGATGCCCATAAGCAGCGTGAAAAGTTGTGCTTATTCCGCACTCCGCATTCCCAAATCCGCACTCCGCATTCCGCACTCCGCATTCCCAAATCCGCATTCCGCATTCCGCACTCCTAAATCCCCCCCAAACAGATGTACTTCACCTCCAGAAAGTCCTCAAGTCCGTACTTAGAACCCTCCCGCCCAATACCACTTTCCTTCATGCCACCAAATGGTGCCACGGTGGTCGCTATCAAGCCTGTATTCACGCCTACCATACCGTATTCCAGTGCCTCCGCTACGCGGAACACCCTGCCTATATCGCGGCCATAGAAATAGGCGGCCAAACCATAAGGCGTGTCGTTGGCCATTTTGATCACTTCATCATCGGTAGAAAAACGGGTGACAGGGGCCACGGGGCCAAAAATCTCTTCATTCATAATATCCATGCCCGGTACCACATCGGCCAAAACTGTCGGCTGGTAAAAGGTGCCTTCCATGGCCTGGCCGCCGGTGAGTACCCGTGCGCCTTTATCAGTAGCATTTCCGACGAGCCGTTTTACTTTCTCGAGTGCTTTGGCATTGATGAGTGGGCCGATGCTCACCCCTTGCTCGATGCCGGAGCCTACTTTTTGCTTTTGCACGGCAGTGGTGAATTTTTCTAAAAACTGTTCATACACGCCATCTTGTACAAAAAGGCGATTGGCGCACACGCAGGTTTGGCCGGCATTGCGGTATTTGGAAATGATGGCACCTTCTATGGCTGCATCAATATCCGCATCGTCGAATACGATAAATGGAGCATTACCGCCCAATTCCAAAGATATCTTTTTAACGGTATCGGCGCTTTGGCGCATCAGTTGTTTGCCCACAGGCGTACTTCCGGTGAACGAAAGTTTGCGTACAATAGGGCTATCGGTCATGGTTTTGCCGATGGTCGATGCATCGGTGCCAGTTACAATGTTTATTACGCCGGCGGGAAATCCAGCGCGGGTGGCCAACTCACCTAAAGCCAGGGCTGACAATGGCGTTTCTTCCGAAGGTTTAATCACCACAGTACAACCTGCCGCCAAAGCCGGTGCTACTTTTCGGGTTATCATGGCATTGGGAAAGTTCCAGGGGGTGATGGCCGCAATGACACCGATAGCCTGTTTGGTGACCAAGAGCCGCACGCCCGGCATGTGCGGCGGGATGATGTCGCCATAAGCGCGTTTGCCTTCTTCGGCAAACCATTCTATGAAAGAAGCGCCGTAGCGCACCTCACCTTTCGCTTCTGGAACGGGTTTGCCCTGTTCGAGGGTCATCATCATGGCCAGGTCGTCGACATTTTCGAGTATAAGGTCGTGCCAGCGGCGCAGGATGCCAGCGCGGGCGGCGGCAGTTTTTGCGCGCCACTCTGGCAAAGCTGCTTCAGCTGCGGCGATGGCTTGGGTGGTTTCTGCGGCACCACAATCGGCCACTCGGGCGAGTTCATCGCCGTTGGCAGGATTGGTGACAGGGAATGTTTTGCCGGATACGGCGCTGATCCAGGCACCGTTGATGTACGCTTGGCGCTGGAGCAGGGTTGAATCTTTTAGAAAGGACATATAAATTGGATGTTGTGCTGAAATGGGTGATGGTAGTGGTACCAAAAAGATAAATATACCACTTTTTTACCACCAAAAAAATACTACCACATAGTTCACATAGAACACACAGCCGACTAACGTAAAAAATGTTTTTGTTTGTTCTATGTGTCCTATGTGAACTATGTGGTAAAAAAACTACGTGGTAAAAACCATTATGGTAAACCCCTCAAAACAGAAAGTGTTCTCAATTCTCCCCAAATGGCAGCCGATGCGGTTTTTCTGTATCAAATCCTGGGCGCACAAACTTTCGCCAGTCGGGAAAAACTTGCTCCATGCGGTGGCGGAAGCCGTTGATTTGGCGCATAAAGCCCAATATTTCAGCTTGTTTCTCGGGCCAATGCCGGCGCAGCATTTCCCAGGCACCGAGGCTACGTTCGGCTCCAATCATGGCAACTTTTGCGCTCCCGTTGGCATCGCTTTGGTGCTTTTTCCAACAATCGTCGTGCATGTCTTCAATACCGCCAACGGCACGACTGGCTTTTACGAACATAAAATGTTGGTACCACAGTAGTACTTCGATGGCTTCGGCCAGGGCGCTGCGCTCCTGCGTATCGCGGCCTTCAGGGCGCTCATGCTCGCCGAACAGGTCGATGCCCCGCGCTTTTAGGGCATCGGCATTGGCTTTTAGAAATTTTGTGAACGGAACGTAATAGTCAGACCCGCGTTTGCGCATTTCTTCTTCCAATGCTTTGACTTTCAGATTAGGTTTGGGCAGTTCTTCTGGCTCAAGGTCGCTGAAGTTGATGTCGTTTTCATTGAGCCATTGCTGCATGGTTTCGTCGGAATCGGGATACATTTTTTCGAACTCATCGAAGAAATCTTCCGGGCTCCAGTCGTCGCCTTTGGCCCAACGTTGGAGCTCGATATGCCCGACGCTGCACCGGTCGATGAATACGCAGCGTTCGCACCAGCGATCGCAGTAGTTGTGTACGCCTGAAATGAAGTGATTGGTGTTCATAAGGGTTTAATGTGATAATTTGATAATGAGGCAATGTGATAATTTTTGGCGTTGCGTGGGGAATGGTGGTTGTTGTTGGGTGGTTTTCGGTTAGGCTTCGTTTTCTGCGAGGTCAGTTAAGGCTGTTGAAGCGGCGCTTTCCAAATCCGATAGGTGTTCCTCCAAATCAGCGAGCCATTTTTCCATTTGATCTGTGGCCGTGTTTTTGAGTCGATCCAGCCATTGACGGCCATTGTCTGTGTAGAAAAGGAAATAAGCAGCACCAGCGAGTACGGTGGCGGCGAGTAAAATTTCAGCAGTTGTTCTTTTTTCCATGGTATATTAGTTTTCACTAGGTTCGGGTGTTGTGACAGGTGTTTGATCAGATTGTTTCATCTGGTTTCGCAAGGAGTGGACCGCCTTCCTGAGGCTGCCATATACCTTTGCTTTGGTAGAGGTGCTAGTACCTGGTTCATCTGGTTCAGTTCCAGTATACTTTTTAATGAGGTTCGGTATTGTTTTGAGCGCAGCCGGCGCAACCGTTTTCAGCAATGCCGCGAAGGAACTGTTTTTGACAAACAGGTCTATTAAAAACGAAATTGGCAATGGAAAGCGCTCAAAAAAACTGTTTGAAGCATTCGCCCCTTTTTCTTTGGGGGGGCGAAACAGCCCTTGAATGGCTTTTTTCAGGAGAAAGGTAGGCTCAATTTCCTCGCGCACCTCGAGAAAGGTGCTTTTCAGTTCGATAAGTTGTTGATCAATTTGGGCCTTTAATTCAGCCTTTCGTTGTGTGAGTTTAGTTAAGTTATTCATGATTGGGCTCATTTTTAGGCTGTTCTTCTTCCATAAACGCATCAATTATTTTGATGCGAACTGCTGGCCGAATCCAGCCGGAAAGGCCATAGCCTATGGGAATAAAAATAAGTCCGGTAAGCGCAAAACCACCACCCCGATTACCGATCAAATCACCCAGCCACCAGGCCAGTCCGAAGGTAACAAAGAACAGCACAAGCAGTGCAAATACAAATATGGTGGCAACTCTGGCCATCTCAGCGGCGATTCCAGATGATTTTTCGGTGGCCGTCAGCGAAAAATAGGCCCATCTTGTTTCGACATGCCGAGTGATTTGTTCCATAAACCGCTGTAACAGTTGTTCGTCTTTGGTTTCTTCGTCCATTGCTTAGAATAAGTTTATTTGATGACCTTGATTTAAAATTCTAATGTACGCTTTTTTCAACTTAAAGCACGTGGATTAGATGAGCGTCATGCATACCATTGATATATATCATCAGCGTGAAGGGCAAAACACAGCATCTTTGTAAAATGCATACGAATATACAAACTAAATACCACTTTTCAAAGAAAATTTTGGTCAGCTTCTCGGGTCAACCCGCCATGCTACTCCCCGTGTTGCTGGCAATGTGGCTATTTGCCGTCCCCAGTGCCTGCAAGAGCAATAACAAAACCGAACCTTCGGCAAAAGAGGCGGCTGAAATAGTTGCCATTCAACCCGTGCAAGAACCTCCACTTGCCAAAATCCCGGTCACCAAAAACATTACACTGGATGGCTTCTTCTCCTTTATGGACGGCATTGTTCGACAAAACGACACCATCAGCAGCTACAAATTGAGCGAAAACCTGGTGTTGCGCGCCAACCCCTGGATACTGGACACACTGGTCAATACAGATTATTATTACCAGATGTCACTGGGCAATTTTGTGTTTCGGCAACCCAAATTGATTGTTCTAAAACCCAGCGACACCATTTTAATTCCTGGCCCCGCTACGGCAGCCATGCTGCTCGAAAAAATGGCAAAAACGAGCCTGGATCTCAATATCCCCGCTTTTGAAATGCGAATATTGGAAGGCGACAGCGTTTTGTTTACCTTTCCTGTCCGCGTAGGGAAGAACCAAAAGAAACACTTGGAACTGGCCGGCGGTACTGTTGATTTGCGCACCCGAACAGGTGTCGGTGAAATCATTCGGGTCAACAGGAATCCACTGTTTTTGGATCCTGTCACGGGAAAAAGGTTTCGTTTTACCAAGCGCGACGACCACCAAACCACTTATATGCCCCTCATCCCTTGGCTTGAACCATCGATCAACGGCATGCGCTATGGACAAATGATACACCCGACAACCAACCCACGGACACTTGGCCGAGCAGCCTCGAACGGCTGCATCGGTGTCGGCGAGGCCGATGGTTGGCGAGTATATTATTTTGCACCTTTGGGCACCAAGGTCGTTATTCGTTATGCTGTACAAACCATCAACCCGAGCGGCGACACCTTGTATTTTGACGATATTTATCGGCTTCGAAAGAAAGGCAAAACTGCCGTTGTGGCCCTTGCTGGCGCAGGCTTTCTGCAACAAACAGCCACGAATATCTGCCGCTGTGACACCATGTTTTAACTCCTTATCGCTTCAAGCCAATGAACATAGACTTGCAAGCCCAAAGACAATCTATTTATGAAAAAAAAGCAAGAACCTGCAAGCTTCTCTGTTCGGAAAGCATCCGGGGATTCGGCGCTTTTTGACGAGGTCAAACTCCGACGTTCCTTACATCGCTCCGGTGCCGATGACAACTTGATAAATCAGGTATTACAGGAAATACAAGGTCAGGTATATGAAAACATCCCCACCAAAGCCTTATATAAAATAGCATACAAAATGCTCAAACGGCTCAACAAACCCATTGCTGCCCGGTATTCGCTCAAGCAAGCCATGCTAAAACTTGGCCCCTCTGGCTATCCGTTTGAACACTTTTTTGCTGAAATCCTCCGCGTACAAGGTTATTCCGCCCAAACGGGGCAATTGTTGATGGGGAAATGTATTAAGCATGAAATGGACGTAGTCGCTGAAAACGGTACTGACGTCGTATTTGTGGAGTGTAAATACCATGCCCAACCGGGGACTATTACCGACGTAAAAGTGCCCCTTTATATTCATGCACGTTTCCACGATTTGCAGCGCAGCCCTGATGTGCAGCGCGATTTGAACGGTAGAACCCTACAATGTAAAATTGCCACGAACACCCGTTTTTCAGATGATGCGATGACTTATGGCCGCTGTGCCGGGCTCGACCTTGTTGCCTGGGACTATCCAGCAGGCAAAAGCCTGCGCGAGATCATCGACAAAGCTGGATTGCACCCTATTACCTGTCTCAGTTCTTTGGCACGCAATGAAAAGACCAGATTGCTCAACCAAGGGATTGTATTGTGCAACACACTGCTCCAAACGCCCCAGGTGCTGGAAAAAATCCATATCAAAGCAACCCGCCAAAAGG
>JBBRWA010000323.1:0-6108 GCA_038246345.1 Chitinophagales bacterium | reverse complement strand
CGGTTGGGGAACTAAAGCGAGGGCGGGAACACCGCGCGCGGCGGGGAAGTACTTACGGTGAACTTTGCAATACCTTCCCCAGCAAAAACACGAAAACTTCAAATTCAGGTTCGAATAGGTCTTGCTCAATTTCAATGCCGACACATTCCACCAGCATAGAAGGCCGGTTTTTATGGTAGCCGTTGTACAGCATTATTTCGGTGATGGGTTTGAACCCTGTCATCTTTTTGCTTTCGTCAAAGGTGCAAATTTGCTTCGCCAATCTTTCGGTCAGGTTGCGGTATTCTTTCTTCTTTTTACCTGATTTGATTTCATCAAACCAGTGCCTTTTGATAATTAGGGTTATGCGCATTGTTCTTCTGGTTAGAAATTTGAAAATAGGCAGGATACCTGAGCAATGCAATGGCGGCATCGGGTTAAACGAGTTCCTCACTCCATCAACGCCTTCACCAAACAATCCTTCAGATCCGTATAATACTGGATATTAACCTTCGTAACCATATCGTCAGAAAGATCGTTCAATTGTTTTCTGGCATTTAAGGGCACCAATAAGGTTGTCGCGCCCTTTTCTACTGCCAATTCGGCTAGGTTTACCGCATTATAGGCCATATCCAGGGAGCCGCCAAGGTTGAGCTGCCCGACGATTACAAGCCCGCCTTTGGTGTTTTTCTCCAGTATCGCGCTGCACAAACCTATCAATACTGCCATACCCATTCCATTGCCGCTTTTGGAGGCATCAAATGCCCTGAGTTGAATGGAGAACTCATGCGCACGCGGGTCTCTGTCGCCAATCAACTCCTTGCTTTTACTGTATAAGTTTTGTTCCGCATACCGTACACTTTCCTGGAATTGTGGCGGTGCAGGTTTATTCAATATTTTGACGCCTGATCCAGGGCCGACATTGATTTCAACTTTGTAGAGCCCGGTCGTTTCCTCCTGACCACCTGCATTCAAAGTCCAGATTTGGCCCGGTGGCAACGGGTCATCGCCGATCGTATTTTCGCTGTGAATTTCAGGTGTTGTAACAAAGGTTTCAATCCCATCTTCGCCAATTCTGTAACTGAAATGTGTGTTGCGAAATTCCGCGGAACCTATGCGCTTTTGCTGTTCTTTCACCCTCCTGCGATACTCCAGTGATATTTTTATAGCCCATTCCAATAGCGCATCTGAAATGGGCGCGTCCGGATTTGGCTGCATCAATTTCAAAAGGCCGTTGAGCGTTTTATTGACAGCGGTGGCATCTCTACCGCTTAAAGCGCCGCCATAGTCAATCCGGGGCAAAACGGAAGATATCCGGCTTATGTCTCTGAGCCTTGTCCAGCATTCCGCTAAAAAATCACTTACGAGCCCAAAATGGTTTGTGAAATAGGTTTTATTGAGTTTTGGGAAATCCCACCCTGGCGCAAAGGCATGGATACGATCCATAAAAGCGGTGTCGTCCCGCATCTCTTTGGGTAAGGGCCCAAATAAATGGCTTATCCGTTGTTGATGTTCGACGTCTACGTCAAAATTACCCACCATGACAATGCCGCCATCTGCGCGAATGGGCTCTTTGCCCCGGCTGAATTCTCCGCTTTCCATGTACCCTTTCATGATGTTGACACCATCTTTCTGGTCGAAGGAGACACCTGAAACTTCATCAAAACAAACGACATCGTACTTACATACCAGACCTCTTTCCCCACTGCCCATATTCACAAACATCTTGGCGACGGTTGCTTTGCCGCCGGAGACTAGATGAGAATACGGCGATATTTGCTGATACAAATGTGATTTCCCCGTGCCCCTCGGCCCTAACTCAATCAAGTTGTAATTGCGCTCTACAAATGGAATCATCCGGACAAAAAGCAAATTCTTTGCTTTTTGCGACAAGCTGGATGGTTCCATTCCGACACTTCGAATCAGCAAATCCTGCCATTCTTCCAAGGTGAAATGCTCCCGGCCTTTGTAGAGTGTTTCCAAAACATTGCGCTGCGATAACTGGATAGGCCGGATGTTGCCTATACCGAATGGCCTGCCGTTATTTTCCTGGGCTATCGCGGCATCGTATTCCAGTTCTATTTCAGCATAAAAACCACCGGTAAGCATCCTGTCATTCGCATTGACTATTTCTGCCTCAATACGAACCTTGTTTAATTGTAAACTCGGCAAAGTGGCTACGTAGCTGTCCGAACCTGTATCCAGCTTGGCCGTAATGATGTCAATCAATTTTATGGAGCCTTTTTCTCTCGCTTTGGACTTAAAATACTCCTCCTCGCCTGGGCGTACGGTCCGATCTTGGAGTTGCCGTTTGACAATTTCCAATCCCTCTTGAATCTCCTGCTCATTCGTGGTAGCGCAGTAACGACCCAACAAAAACTCAATAACATACGTGGGTACAGGAAAGGTTTTGCGAAACTGCTCCAGCAAGTCTTTCCGAACAATATAGCCTTCAAAGGCTTTGGCGGCTAATTGGTCAATTTTGTCAAGTTCCATACATTTTTTGTTATCCACCGACTACTGTGGGCTTCTTGTCAAGAATAACGCCCTGCTCATTTAGCAAGACGATCGTGGCTGATTTAGCTTCGGCGTCATCATCAGCCATTAAGGTTATTTTATTGTCTTGAAGGACTTTTCGAGAACCCAGGACAATGGAAGTTCCCGCCTCATTGTATTTCGTACGGATGTCAACCTGATACCCGTCTGGAGCATCTATTGTTTCTATTTTGCACGCAAGGTTGATCCATTTCGCCTCCTTCAGTTTGCCCGTATTGACGGATGGCCGACTACTTTCAACAACCATCGTTGGAACAAGGCATTCATGCAAAGAAATACCGCCATGCGCGTATTCTTCGTTGATTTTGAAAAAGGAAATGTCTGGTGCATACGCGATGAAAATGCCCGGGTTCCAACGCCAAGGAAGATGCAAGAGGTTGGTTGTTGCACCTTCTTTTATGAGGGCGCAACGTCCCCACCGGGTCTCTACCAGGTCTTTGCTCAAAGCTGCTTTGGGCAATCCGCCGGGCAACAGCAGCCAGCCGTGATCGGTGACAATCCGAACCTTTTTGATGCCTTTTTCAAAAGCGGTGGAGAGCGCCTCTTGTACCTGTTCAAAAAGTTCAGCTGTCCGCTTTACGATACCTGCCTGCTCTGAATGGCCTTTAGTGTCAATGTCCCCAATTTCCTGCCAGTGCCGCTGTCCTGGCTTTATGTCCTTTGGGCTTGCTACAAATACCACTTCCTTGCCCGATAAAGCGTTCCGAAACCTGGAAGTACTGAGGTCCTGGCCGTCTGCCAGGTCCGGACGGAATTCGTTGAAAACACTGCCCCTTGAAACCAAATCGGCTATCGGCGAAATGGCGGGCTTAGCGGTAGGTGTTAGGGACGGTATCGCCGACCAGCCTGGTGTAACACTTACAGTATATCCTGGTCCGGCTAAAAGCTCCAATAATTCCAGGGCCAGTTCATAGCGCAGGGCATCCACAAACAAAACAAATTCCTCCTGTCCTTGCATGGCTGATTGATCCTCGAATATGGATGGATCATCCGTCACCAATGCCTGAAACTTTTGGGTGATGTTCTGAAGCCAAGGCTGGTAGAGATGGCGGATGATGGCGATGACCGCCTCCTTATCTTTGTCTGTTTTTACCGATGCCAAAGCCCAACGCATGGCCTGATCCGCCTTATAGCCCGTTTTTAAGTAATACTCCTGTAGTTCTGAAATGGAGGAAGCCGGGAATGCCGTAGTGGCAATTCGCGCCATGTCAAGCAGCTGGCGCACCGAAAGGGCCAATGGCGCAAACCCTAATTCCGCCCAAACCCAATTTCGGCGCTTGCCGTGTTGGTTTTCCAGTGCCTCCAATTTGCTTACACTTGCTGCGGGTTGCAGTTGGGTCACCTCCAGCAGGCTTGCCCGAAGTGCGTCCTCGGCAGCTTCATTCACTTGTGGCCACGCACCTTCCGGATAGGCAAACATACCGCTGCCCAAATCGTCCGGCTTCGCCAACCGCAGCAATTCAACCAACTCAGGGTATTTCTGTGGGGCATTCGTAAAGTATTGCCAGACCTGCTTCCAGTGATTGCGCTGGCTGCCCAATTGCGCAACAATTGCCTTTATGTTTTTCACATCGGGTGCAAACCCATACCGTGATTGACAAATTCCTGAAAAAACCTCTGCTTGCGCCTTTGATATCGTTTTTATGAATCCCCCCCCCTGGCAAATCCAGTTTAAAATGTTGGGTACCATATTGGGGAAAAGCAATCCATGCAAGAATCCGGAATCCACCCCTGTTTGCGGATAGTGGATGTCTGTATCCTCAAAAATTAGCGACAAGACTTTTAGCAGCGCCTCTTTGGTGGCTTGGTCCTGGGCCACCTTAATGCCCAATCCAAGTTGCTGGTTTTCCAGCAGCGCCAAAATTGTCCACTCACGCCCATTTGGCTGGTTGAAAATGGTGCCCGTATACTGGTATTCCGCCAAGGGCTGGAGGTACAAGCCAGCCGTTGCCATATTCTTCACATCATTTTTTGAAATTCCCGGCAGATAGATAATTGGGGTTGCACTGAGAACCCAGTCAGCTTCCGGCAACGAGCGGGCCACCATGCTTTTCAGCCAAATGGCAGGACCTTGCCGCGTTGCAGGCTGATAGGCACCCAAGGTCAACAACGACGGAAACGCGCCATGTAGCACTGGAATCACGGCCTCCCATTGCCGCTCCGGATCGGGCCAGAGGATTACCTCCGGCTTTACCATGATTTGGCTGTTGTGTTGAGAAGCCTTGGTAAGATTTTCAGTCAATTTATCACAAAGTGAGGCTTTCATATATCCGATTAAATGGCAAAAGAGAATAGGTTATGAGGTTATTTTTTTTAAAACGGGCTTTTACGAGGGTTTTCCCGGGAAATCAGGGTGCTTCAAATATTTAATAATCGATCGGGTGAAATCTTTGTCCAATATCCGTGTTGCTGCTTCTGATTTCAATATATCCACTTTTGCAATGATACAGTGACTTCGGGATTCCCCAGATTGTTCGGTAGGGTATTTTCCGGGCATTGGGAAAAAGGTGTTTTCCTTGTCGTTCAGCGGATATAACAATATGCCATAATCCGAGGCCCAATACTCATTGTACACAAACATTTGCTTTAAATCCGCATCCGACGGTACAAACCCCTCCGGCGTTTTCCATTTGGTGTCAAGCACGATGTTTTCGCCACTGGGCTTGGTGAGCACAATATCGGGCTTAATCAATTTTTCCTGGCCGGTTTCCTTCAATTCCCAAAATACTTTTCTGGCTTGGGACTGAATACTCCAGCCCTCCGGCAACGCTACCCGTAGCCTTCGATAGAAATATTCCTCCCACAATTGGTTCATGTCGAACAGGATGGCCAGCACGTTGTTGCGGCCGCCCCGTACATCCGGCCGATAATTCAGCAATAACATGGCCGCAATTTCAATAGGCTCTTTGTAGCGCTCCGTTTTACGATCGAAAACGAGGTTTTGAAAGGTGCTCGCCTCAACGTTCAGGTCTTTCAACTCAGGAAAATCGAGCAGCAAGCGCGACAACTTGTCCCGAATTACGGCGCTTACGGTCAGGTTCGGGATGATTTTTAGGGCTTTTAGCAGTATTTGGTTGAAAATATTGTCCCGGTCGTACACTGAATGTTCCGTGAAGAAACGCTCCGCGTGCACCAGGTTTTGCCGGATGTTTTGCGTCAAGTTCAGTTTGCCCTTCCAAACCTTGAGGTTCTTTGCTTCCCTGCGGTATTTTTTGACCAGACCTTCGTGTAACAACCTTTCGCAGGCGTCCAGATAGATCTCCAAATAAGCATCCAGAATGGAGTGCTGTTTGTGCCGAAGCGAGGCTTTCTCATGAGCAAACACCTGCATCCAATGGCACTCCTTCAACATATCGAGCAATACGCCCTGCCAATCGGCATTGTCAGTGCCTTGCCGGTCTATTTTGGGCAATATTTCTATGGTGAGGTTGTTGACCTGGATGACGCCGACGAATTGCTTGAATTTTACCCCGTTGTGCAATAGATCAAAAAAGCGGCCTCCATGCTTTTCATTGTACACCGCAAGCGCCTTCCAGTGTTCCTCCTTAAAGCCTTCCTGGCCAATTTCCAGCT
>JBBRWA010000322.1:0-6115 GCA_038246345.1 Chitinophagales bacterium | reverse complement strand
GCAGGAAATCGGTGGGACGAAGATCAATCCCGCGGTGCGCTTGGCATCGTCCCCGCTGGGTACGCCGCCCATGATTTGGTAGACGAAAGCGGGTTTGGAGGTGAGGATGTACAAATTGCCCACGGGGGAATAGCTGCTGGTGGGGATGCGCAGGTATTGCCCGGCATTTAGCACGGCGGATGGGGTAGTAGACCCATTGAGCCACACGGCAGTATTGTCGAGGTGCGCGATCACGAGCGGTGTCTCCAAATCGGCAGAGCCATTGCCTTTGCAGAGGATATACTCTTCGCCCACTTGCTCGAAAGGCGCGATTTGGTCGATGCCCACATCGTTGGAATTGTCTACCGGAGAGCCAGTCCAGGAGCCACAGTTGACCACAATGGGCTTGTTGGATTCAAGTTTTGAGCCGATAAGACCATTGGGCGGCTCGTTGGAAACGGTTGTAACGTACAGGCTGTACACAACGCATTCACCTGCTTGCAAGGTGACTGCTTGTGGGGTGCTGACAAGGGTGCTGTTGCCGCCGATCACGAGCCTGGTACCAAGGGCAAAATCGGAGAGCGTCACCACGGTGCTGTCTTCCGTGGCCATTACCCCGATGAAGTTGGAGCGCTGGCTGGTAGAGCCTCCCTGGTACACATGGCCAATGCGGAAGACAGTGCCCAGTGCCGAAATCCCTTTGCAGGTCAGGTCGGCTGCCTGGTACTGGGAGTCGCTGTGAAAGCGCAGGTTGACGTAGAATTTTTTGTTTCCGAGCAGCACCAAACCTTTGTTTTTTATAGGCTTTTGAAGGTCTGAAACCGACACCATCACCACAGTATTGCCCGAGCTGCCTATGCTCCAGCGTGCAGGTTGGGCATTGGAAATGGTCACCGTACCCAACAAGGTGCCGCCGCCATCCCGGATGGTCACGTCAAATGGGGTGGTTTCTGGGGTGGACATATACAGGTATTGTGGCCCAAGTTCGGCGCGGCCGTGCATGGGCGGTATCCAGTGGATGGAGTCGAGTTGGGCCTGGGCGGCGTTGGCAAGGCTGAGCGCGGCCAAGAGCAGGGGAATGTAGTAGTGTGGGTGCATTTAATTAGTTTGCAGCGTTATGGGTCAAATATACGCTTAAACCTGCGAGGTTTATCAACCGGCGATTTTAGCTACCTTTGCTGTTCAAAACCCAATAAGAGCACGTCGCGCTGTTCTCAATATCTTGTTCGGTTCAATTGCCTTCAGCATATTTTTTGCCCTGGCTTTTGAGACAGCTTTATTTTGAACCTTTATGCATCGCAGACTGTTCTGATCTTTTATGCGCAGATTGACCGCCATTTTGTTGCTCTCAGTTTTTCTTTTCTCCAACACTCCCGTGCATGAGTTGGTGAAAATAGGCGCGTTTATCGAACATTTCCAGGAGCATCGTGCAATTGATGCCAATATCACCCTGCTAGAATTTCTCCAAATTCATTATTTTAGTGGCAATGTTCAGGACGAAGATTATGCCCGCGACATGCAATTGCCATTTAAAGTACTTGATTTTTCAGTGTCGGGAATTGTTTTTACCATACCACCGACAGCCCCGCTGGTTTTGACGACAGCACCCATTTCTGTAAAAAAACAAATCGCACCCTGCGATCAATCATTATTACCCTTCTCCCATCTTTCTGATATTTGGCAGCCGCCCAAATACTGTTGAGCAGCGATGTGCTGGCTTGAATGAGTTACGCTGGTAATGCCTTGGCATTGCCCTGCAATCAATTTATATTGCATTGCATTTCCTTTGTCAACTGTGGCTCAATAGAGTCTACCCTGACGAGAAGCGGCCCATTCGCCTGAGCACTTCCTTTCCATCATTCTATTGCTGTTTTTAACTTTTAAACATGCGTCATCCCTAATTTTTGTTAGCGGTAAAACGGGTGTGAATTCAGGTGTTTGTATATACTTATTGGTCAGGCGATGAAAAATCGTCGGACAAAATGCCCCTCGTCCGACCACTTTTCGTGGTCTCGACGGATAAGTAAAAACAAATGCCGTCATTTCACCTAGCCCCTCTGCTAAAAATACCAAGGATCCCCGAACAAGGTACGACGCATGTTAGCGAACCTTTCCCAGCATTATGCTCAACAAAATCATACTTTTCTCCATAAAGAACAAGCTCATCGTCGGCCTTTTTACGCTGATGCTGATCGCTTATGGATTGTTTCAGACTTTTCGGCTGCCCATCGACGCGGTGCCCGATATCACGAACAATCAAGTACAGGTGATCACCATATCGCCCTCGCTTGGCGCGCCAGATGTGGAGCGCCTCATCACGTTTCCCATAGAACAAGCCAATGCCAATATTCCCGGGCTAAAGGAAATACGCAGTTTTAGCCGTTTTGGCCTCTCCCTGGTCACCATTGTTTTTCATGACGATATTGACATTTATTGGGCACGCCAGCAAATAGGGGAAAGGCTGCAACAAGCACAATCCGAAATCCCGGCTGGCATCGGGCAACCCTCCCTGGCACCCGTCACCACCGGGTTGGGTGAAATATACCAATACATTATACGGGCAAAACCGGGCTACCAGGACAAGTACTCCCTGCAAGAGTTGCGCACCATGCAAGATTGGATTGTGCGGCGCCAACTGCTGGGCACGCCCGGTGTGGCGGATGTATCCACTTTTGGCGGCGAACTCAAACAATACGAAGTCGCTGTAATGCCTGAAAAACTTAGAGCTTTCGGGCTCAGCATCAACGATGTTTTTGATGCCCTGGAAAGCAACAACCAGAATACCGGCGGCGCCTATATTGAAAAAGGGCCGCGAGTGTTGTACATCCGCAGTGAGGGCCTGGTCGGCAGTCGCGACGACATCGAGAACATCGTGGTCAAAAGCACCAACCGAAACTTGCCAATCAGGATACGCGATATCGCTACCGTTCAAACCGGTGCTGCCACCCGGTATGGCGCTGTTTGTTACAACGACGAAGGAGAGGTGGTCGGTGCGGTCGTCATGATGCTGAAAGGCGAAAATTCTTCCTCCGTTATTCGAGATGTAAAAACCAAAATCGCGGCCATTCAAAAAATGCTGCCGGAAGGTGTGGTTATTGAGCCTTTTTTGGATCGTACTAAAATGGTGAACAACGCCATTTCAACCGTTGAAACCAATTTGCTAGAAGGGGCGCTCATCGTTGTTTTTATCCTGGTTATTTTTCTGGGAAATATGCGGGCGGGGCTTATTGTCGCTTCGGTGATCCCGCTTTCGATGCTTTTTGCCATTATCCTGATGAATTATTTTGGCGTTGGCGGCAATTTGATGAGCCTAGGCGCCATAGACTTTGGCTTGATCGTCGACGGGACGGTGATTGTCGTGGAGGCCATTATGCACCAAATAACGCATAGTAAACACTTCAAAGAGATCAATATACTCTCGAAAGCGCAACTAGACGAGGAAGTGCATCATGCTTCCTCTAAAATCATGAATGCGGCGATTTTTGGCCAGATCATAATCCTGATCGTTTATTTGCCCATCCTTTCCCTGGAAGGCATCGAAGGAAAAATGTTCAAACCCATGGCACAAACTGTGTCGTTTGCCGTACTCGGAGCCTTTTTGTTGTCGCTCACGTATGTGCCGATGATGTGCTCCTTGTTCCTCAACCGAAAACTGAGCCATAAAAAAACGTTCAGCGACCACATGATGGAGCGGCTCGAACGTTGGTACCAGCACTTGCTGGAGCGGGTGCTGCGCATTCCTAAAACCATTTTTGCCACCTCGTTGATATTGTTGGCAGGCTCGATTATGATTATGACCACCCTGGGGGGTGAATTTATTCCGGAACTCGAAGAAGGCGATTTTGCGGTAGATACCCGGGTGCTCACGGGCAGCAGCCTCAGTACCACCATTGAAGCTACCCAGCAAACGGCTGGCATTCTGCTTAGGAATTTTCCAGAAGTAGAAAAGGTGGTCACCAAGATTGGCAGTGGCGAAATTCCCACAGACCCCATGCCCATTGAAGCCAGCGATATGATGGTTATTTTAAAGCCAAAAAAGGACTGGACTTCCGCCAAGACCTTTGATGAATTGGCCGATAAAATGAGCCAAAAAATTGCTGAAATCCCGGGGGTAACCGCTGGTTTCCAGTTCCCGGTTCAAATGCGGTTCAACGAATTGATGACCGGGGCCAGGCAAGATGTCGTGTGCAAGATTTTTGGCGAAAACCTGGATACCTTGGCCTATTATGCCGAAAAACTGGGCCAAATCAGTCGAACCGTGGAAGGCAGCACGGAGTTCTACGTGGAAGCGGTTAACGGCATGCCGCAAATCGTGATTCAATACAACCGGGACATGATCGCCAAATACGGCCTGAATATTTCCGACATCAACAGGACTGTAAATGCAGCTTTTGCTGGCGCCGTAGCCGGACAAGTATTTGAGGGCGAAAGGCGTTTCGACCTCGTGGTAAGGGTTGCAGGTGCCGGTCGGCAATCCATTGAAGATGTACAAAACATGCCCATCGCCACCCCCAGCGGCATGCAGATACCCCTGAATCAGGTGGCCAATATCGAAGAAATCGAAGGTCCCAACCAGATCCAGCGGGAAGATGCCAAACGCCGTATCGTGGTAGGTTTCAATGTGCGCGGGCGCGATGTACAGACCATTGTGCAGGAGCTACAGCAAAAAGTAGAGTCCCAGATCAAGTTTCCAGTGGGTTATTATGTCACGTATGGCGGGGCATTTGAGAACCTCCAGGCAGCCAAAGAGCGCTTGACGATAGCCGTTCCGGTAGCCCTCTTGCTCATATTTTTGATGCTCTATTTTGCTTTTGGCTCGGTGCGCCAGGGCATACTTATTTATTCTGCGATTCCGCTTTCTGCCATCGGCGGTATTCTGGCGCTGTGGCTGCGCGATATGCCTTTTAGCATTTCCGCTGGCGTTGGGTTTATTGCCTTGTTTGGGGTAGCAGTGCTGAATGGCATCGTGTTGGTTTCTGAATTTAACAGGCTCAAAGCAGAAGGTTGGGACGATCAGCGCCGGATCGTGCTGATGGGTACAAAAATCCGCTTGCGCTCCATATTGCTAACGGCTTTGGCGCCTTCGCTGGGTTTTATTCCAATGGCGGTGAGCATGGGTGCAGGCGCAGAAGTGCAGCGGCCATTGGCAACCGTGGTGATTGGCGGCATCATTTCGGCCACCTTGCTCACACTGTTTGTGTTGCCGGTGTTGTTTGTGTATTTTGATAAAAAGAGCCCGAAACCGCCTTCAAAAATGGCGGCTGGATTGGTTTTAGTGCTGCTGATGACGAGCTTTGGTGTCACGGCGCAAACGCCCATTAGCCTGGACGATGCCGTAGAAGTGGCCTGGGCGCACAACCCTGATGTCCGTTCAGCTGCGCTCAACGCGCAATTTTATGAACAGTTGAAAGGCAGTTGGCGCGACTTGGAAAAGACCGAATTCGGGCTGGAACTGGGACAATTCAACAGCAGAAAGTTCGACGATAAAATCAGTGTTTCACAGCGGTTTTCGCTGCCAAAAGTTTATCGGAGCCAACAAACAGTGCTGGTAGAAAACCACCTGGAAGCATCGGCCGGGCTGAATGACACAAGGGTACGCCTGCGACAGGAAATTGGATCGCTGTATTACGAGTGCCTTTTTTTACAAGAAAAATTGCGCTTGTTGCGGGAAACCGACAGCATTTTCAGGATTTTTGAGGAAAAGTCGGAACTGCGTTTTAGCAAGGGCGCCAGCAATTTACTGGAGAAAAACAGCACAAAATTGCAGCGGCGACAAATCACCCATCAGTTGAAATTGCTGGAGAAGGATGTGGAGCTTGCCTTGCAAAAATTCAATTTCGTACTCCAGGATGGGGTAGCCCATGTGCCAAAACTGGAACTTGTATCCTTGCCGAATAGCCTTGCAACGCTCGACTCTGCAGGTGTTTTGGGTTTGCCCTTCTTACAAATGCAGCAACACCGACTGGCCGCGGCCCAAGGTCAGCAGAACCTGGAAAAAGCCCGCTTGCTGCCTGAGATCAGCCTTGGTTTGAACAACCAAAGCATCGTCGGCTACCAAATAGTAAATGCTGAAGAACGCTATTTCAACAACTGGAATCGGTTCACTTTTTTGAACGCCGGCGTTGGGGTGCCCATT
>JBBRWA010000321.1:0-6129 GCA_038246345.1 Chitinophagales bacterium | reverse complement strand
TTCATTTTGTGCGACAAATCGCCACTTAACTTCCAGGAATTGAGCAGCTATGGCAACCTATTAGAGCCAAGCCCAGGTTCATGCTTTCGAACTGGAGCATTGGAAACAAACTCAGTCTGGCTGAAATGGCAGGCCGCGACATCCGGCACATTGACCTTCTCTATTCTGCCGAATGACGAAAACAATGACATTGATTTTGTGCTTTGCCGCACCAACAGCTTAAATGATTTCAGCAATTATGAAGTGCTTCGTTGCATGGGTGCGGGGCCAACGCTGGGCAATGAAAGCTCAAAACTCCAAAATTGCATGGGTGCGACTGGTTTGCGCGAAAGTGCATTAACGACCAATCAGTCCAGCGGCTGCCCAAACGACATTGAAAACTTCCTAAGCTCCATTGACATGAAAGCGGGAGACTACTACACCTTATACATCAATAATTTCCGATCCACTGGCGGGATTATGATTGAATGGGGCGGAACAGGCACTTTTCAGCAAATTCCTGGGCAGTGTATCCCCAATTCAAGTGCCACAAGCGACCCTCCATCGACGCTTGCTGATGACATAGCCTTTTCCTTGCCTTTTCCAAACCCGGTGAGTAATACTGTGAGCATCCAAATCAACACTACCCAACAACATTCTGGGAGCGTGCAAATTATAAACTCGGATGGCAAAGTTGCCGCTGAACGAAACTTCAATTTTCAGATAGGAAACAATATCCTCACGCTGCCGACAAAAGATCTTCGGCCGGGTATCTATTATTTATTGTTTCGGTTCCCTTCCGGGAACAAGGCTATTCAATTTATCAAACAATAGCCTGTCTAAATCTACAATACTACTTCGCAACGTTTCAACGCCCATTCCAATGCAAAAAGCTTTCTACATATCAATTATAGCTATTTTATTGCCATTATTTGGCACCAGTCAACAACTTACAGCTGGCTTGTCGGGAATTACGCCAGTTGATTTTGACCAAAATGTTACGCCAAAACATTACCTGCAAAGCCTTCTTATTGAACCTGATTGCAGTCCTCCCAAAAACGTTCAAGTCATCGACAAAGGCGACAACAATATCTTTGTTAATTGGGAGGGCAGGCCAGCTTCCACCAACGATATCCAATACATCGTCAGATACCGCTCAAGTGCTGCTAAAGAAAATTGGCATGAAATAAGCGTGCAACAGGGGAATACCATAAAGATTGATGGACTTCAAGCGGCCAACGCTTTATTAGAAATAGAGGTCTGCAAAGTCTGTTTTTGGCTGGATGGCAGCGAAATCAAGTCTGAATGGGTGAAGGGGTTTTTTCCAATCGCTGATTCGCCAACCCTGCCGCCGTTCACCTGTGGCGCAGCCTATTCATACCCTTCTGTGTCCTGTTCCCCATATTTGCCAAGTGCAAACAATGTGACGACCATTTACATGGGTGGATTCCCTATTGAAGTAATCACGCTTTTTTCAGTGGAAGGCACCTGGTCTGGAACCGGGCTTGCTCCTTTGCCATTTGGCGACGGGACACTCGTCAGCGTCGAATGGACAAATCTAAGGATCAATTCCAGTTTTCAAGTCTGTCAGGGAATAATTACAGGTACTTCTGACAACCCGGTCAACTACCTCGATCCCGGCCCCATTGCCTTTGGCGGTGAAATATGTGTACCGCCGCCATCTACCCCCGGATTTGACGCAAACGGTATCCACAATGTGACCGGTCTGCCCTGGGATGAAAATGGATTTGGGCCAGATGACACTTATGTCAAACAGCCGCCATACCCTGGATACCAACCCGGGTTTCCGTATGATAGCACAGGCCAATACGACCCAAATGGATTTGATGTCAACGGTGTTCACGCGCTTACAGGAACCATGTTCAATCCGCAAGGATGTGGCGCGAACGGCGTTGATTCGCTCGGCAACACTTGCAACCCAAACACTAATCCCTATTCCTGGATGGATCCTACCAACAACAATTCATCCACGCAGGCAGGGCTAGAGTTTGTGCAAAGCATCCAGGATTCCATCGTTGGCCTGCTACAAGGGATATTGAACAACCTGAGCAATCAGGCACAGGACAGTATTGACACCCAGAAAGGTATTTGTGACGGCATTAGGACTCAAATGACAGGATTGGCCTCGACACTAAATATTGACCCAAGTTTTTTATTCGGTGCCAACAATGAATATTTCGCGGAGGGAATGCACCTCAATTTTACCCAAAAACCAGAGCCCTTGGCTGTCCATTATACTGCAGACCAGCGCAAGCCCGATATGAAGCTGTTGGAAGGCAAGCATATAGACTTGTACGTATGCGATCAAAAAGAATACGTATTTGTCCACATAAAAGCCATCATCGCTGAGTTCCTGGGTGCCGGGTTTCCAGACCTTAAGCAATTGATTTTAGGCAGAATAGGTCAGCAGCCGCAAGCCCAGATTGACAGGTTCATCAATGAGCCGGGGTATTTCCTTACTTGGCTCAAAGATCAGGTAAAAATTGCGGTTCAATTGGAGTACGTTGGCCAGTACGGCAATGGGGTAGGGGCATTGGAGATGGACAAGGGGCGATACATTGATGTTGCCGATAGAAATCCTATTTATGCCAAAGAGGCGTTTGCAACATCTCAGCAGCCCGGCAACCTTTTGGCTGCCAGTGATTTCAGTGGTGAAATTGGCAGGCTTTTGCTCGCCCAATCCATGAATGTCCGACCAAAAGACATCGCTTTTGAATACCTGCAAGGGTTTAGAATGGTAAAAGGGGTACACAGGGCTTATTACATGGATGCCATCAGTAAAGCCCGGCGGCAAAACCTTACACCAGCCAATCCTACCTTGATGCCGATTGAGGTGGCCAATATTGGCACCGACGGGCGAACGTACCGGGTTTTCCTGGACAATATACAGTTTCTGGTTGGCCAGCCCGCGACGATGGATGCTTATGTGGTTCTTGAACTCCCTAGCACAGGCCAACGCCTTGTTTTTGAAGCACAAGATGTAAATTTCACGCCATTTGGACTGGAATTCGACTCCTTAAAAATCCAATTGGCGACCGATGTCAACGTCAGGCTGAACAACACAGCGCGGTTAAAGCTGTTGGCTGGCCCACAAACCTTTGTGACGATGAACTGCGATGGCTATGCCGGGCTTGGCGTGGCAGCAGATGTCGAAATCTGTCGAAGCGTGGTAAAGCCTTACGACCCGGCAACGGAGCAGGTACTGCCCGAACCTGCCCGTGTAAACGGTCATTTTGTGACCTACGCGCCCAATTTCAGTGAAATAATGATCTCGTTTTCTATAGATCCTTTTGTGGTCACGGGGGCAGAGGATGTGAAGTGGCTGATATCGGGCATCACCCTGGATATGAGTGAAACTGTATCGCCTGTTGGCACCCCGCCTACAGGTTACAACACACCATTTGCCAATTCGAATGGTTTTAAACCTTTGTGGAAAGGTTTTTATGCACAAGATATTCAGGTAACCTTTCCCAAGAAATTTGCCAATGACAGCAGTTCAGTCACCATTGGTGTTCATGATTTGCTGATAGACGATATGGGGGTCAGTTGCTCTGTGAGCGCACAAAACATCCTGAGCATCAACAAAGGCAATGCCGGTGGCTGGGCCATCTCCATCGAAAATTTTGAGCTGACTGTCTTGATGAACAACATCAGCAAGGCTGAATTTTCAGGTAAAGTTCACGTGCCAATTTTCAGGAACCAAAGCAATAACAGCGGTGATTTGGATGAAGCTGATTGTTTCAATTATTCCGCCATTATCCAGCCGGACAATGGCTTCCAGTTTTCCATTGCACAGCCCGGCAACCAAGTGTATGCCGTCGATATATGGAAAGCAGCAACAGTCACCATTGAAAGTTCTTCGATCCTATTGTCGTACGATGGAGCTTTTCATGCTGTTGCGCAGCTAAATGGCAGCGCGACTGTTACAGGCAACCTTTCAGCAAACATTCCCATAAACATACCGACCATTCCCTTCCAAGGGGTAGAAGTTTCCAACGAGGCGCCATATTTCAGCCCTGGGCATTGGGGCTTTCCTACTTCCATTGGCACCAAACTCGCCGGTTTCGAGCTGTCGTTCAAAAATGTCGGTATGGTAGAAACGGAAGACGGCGACCCTGCCCTTGATTTCAATGCCTTTGTCGGGATAACGGATGATACGTCGAAAATAAAAGCAGAAGGTGGCTTCCGGGTGACCGGAGAGCTTGTCACCAGTGGCGGAAGGCAGCGCTGGAAATATAAATCCTTCAAAGTCAAGAGCATTGATATAACAGGAGGCTTTGCCGGCGTGCCTTATATAAGAGGCTTTGCCCATTTTTTTGAAGGCGACGCTGTTTACGGCACTGGATTCCGAGGAGGTTTGGACGCTCGATTTGATTGTATAGATGCCGCTGTTCAAGTAGTCGGCCAATTCGGCAGGGTCAACGGCTTTAAATACTTCTTCCTCGATGCCCTGGTCTGTACGGTTGTGCCAATGGGCCCGGTTGACCTTAGGGGTTTGGGCGGAGGAGTCTATTATCACATGAACCGACCGGACAACAGCAGCCAGGCATTGCCTGCATGTGCCGGGAATGGTATCCCATCGCAATTAGGGGCATCGCTATCCGGCATTGTGTACACGCCAAGCGACACGGCGGGCCTCGGCCTTAAAATCACGGTGGCTATTTCGCTGGCCTCCTCAGAGCGCGCCTTCAACGCCAACGCCACTTTTGAAATACTGTTTAATGATGGCGGAGGGCTGTCTAAAATTTGGCTGTATGGCAATGCAAAGTTCATGGATGACCTGGATATTGGAGGGTTGCCCACTTTTGTTCAGAATGGCCTTCCCAACAACAACGCTGCCATCAGTGCCAATTTGAGCATCACGATAAATTTCACAAATGGTAAACGCGTATTCGATGGCACCTTCGACGTTTATGCCAACGTTGCCGGGGTGCTCGTCGGTGCAGACAGCGGCAGAGTTTGCGCAGCCTTGCTCCATTTTGCCCCAGGCAAGGATTGGTTTATCAAAGTGGGTTCGCCAAACGGGCCCAAAGGCGGCATGATACTCACCGTGCCAGGCTTTGGGGAGATTGCGCGATCACAGGCTTACCTTCAGATCGGGAATAAGGTAGAAGGTATTCCGGCCCTTCCGGCTGACATTGCTGCCTTTACCGGGTTGCAAGAACCTAGAAAATCGGAAGTATCCACTGGTAAAGGGTTCTGTTTCGGTGTTGATGTGAATTTAGGAAAAAAAGACTTTAAATTCCTGATATTTTATGGCGGCTTTAAAGTGCACCTTGGATTTGACGTATCCGTGTTGGATTACGGCACTGGTGCCGTTTGCTCCGGTCAAAGCTCCCCCATTGGAATTAACGGCTGGTACGCCGAAGGGCAGGTATATGCCGCCATAGAAGGGCAGATGGGTATAAAGGTCAAGGTGTTTGGCAAGAGAAAAGAATTCAATTTGCTGTACCTGAAAGTGGCCACAGCGCTGGAGGCCAAACTCCCCAATCCCTTTTGGGCCAGGGGTGCCGCTGCCATCCAATACGACATCCTGAATGGCCTTGTCAAAGGAAGTGGGAATTTTGAATTCGAGATCGGTCAACAATGCGCCATCGAAGGCGTGGACGATCCTTTCAAGGAAGTGCCGATCATCCTTTCCACAAACCCAACCAATAATGCCAAAGGTGTACCCGTCCTTGTCAGCCCGAATGTTAGGTTCAATTTCCCCGTCGGCGTTCCATTCGAGTTTGAGTCCTTAAATGGTGGAAATATTGTGTACAACATCACACTGGATTCCATCAAGCTACTGTGGCGCAACCAGTTGCAAATCCCGCTGCAAAAACAGTGGGCAACAGACCGCCGTTCGCTTGTGCTCAGCACTGGTTATTTCCTGCCCGGAAAAGACACCTTTACCTTGATCGTTAAGTTGCACGTGGACAGCAGTGGGGTCACGATCGACAATGAAGAGCGCATCGTTACTTTCATTACGGGGCCAGGCTTTAGCCATATCCCGGCAAGCAACGTGGCGGGCAGTTACCCCCTGGACGGGCAGTTCAATTTCTACAAAGAGGAACTTACCAACGGCAAAGGTTATATCCAAATGCGCCGCGGCCAGCCGGAGCTGTTCTTTAAAAACGACGAATACGA
>JBBRWA010000320.1:0-6214 GCA_038246345.1 Chitinophagales bacterium | reverse complement strand
GTATGATGTTTCTGCGGCTAAAATGTCTGAAGTGTTGCGCTTTGGCATAAACCAATACAAGCAGTACGAAAACGGTGAATTACCGAGTGAATCAAATGCCAGTTTGATTTTTTTGGCAAGGCATCCAAAAGGTTTTTGTCAATTGGTAGAATTGAGTGGTCTTGATCTTGAAGAAAAGGTAAGGTCAACGCAAAAGGCAGATGACATCCTGGAAAGCCACCCTAATTGGCGTGAGGCAGAATATTCTACCCACTTGCTGATGGGAGACGATGCTCCAACCGTCGAAAGAGGTTTTAAACGACCTGATTTGAACCGATTTGGGGCAATGATGCACTTTTTTGCCCAAAAAACGACCCCATACAAGACCCAACTAAACAAGCTGCTTTTTTACGCAGACTTTCTGCATTTCAAGAAAAATGGACGGTCTATCAGCGGAGCAAAGTACAGAGCAATTGAAATGGGGCCTGTGCCCAACAATTTCGACGGTCTGTTTCAGTATGGTGAAAATGAAGGATTTGTGCGGATGGAACACACGGAGTATCCAAATGGGAGCATTGGTACCCGATTTTTCCCAGGGGAAGCTCAGGGTAGTTTATCTGGCCTTTACGATTCAGAAAAAGAAGCGCTGCAAGCAGTCTTTGAACGGTTTGAAAATGCCAAGAGCCAAGACATAATCCGGATCAGCCACGAAGAAGAAGCTTGGGAGAAGAACGTGTCCAATCGATCGATCATCAGTTATTTGGATGCTTTTCTGCTTAAAGGAGTTAAATAGATAGGGCCTCCATGTTTGTTCGTATTTGTAGGCGAACCATACCTTTGTTTTTCATAACCGCAAAAAAACCGACCTTTGCGAACCATCTCACCAGAAAAACTGTTCAATGACCCCCACCTGGAGATAAAACGCAACAGATTTTACCTAGCTAACGCATCTGCGGTACTGGGAACAAAAACATACAATGTCCAAACACGGTAGAGCACTCGTCGCCATGTCAGGCGGAATTGACAGCACCATCACCGCCGTTCTTTTACACGAAGAAGGCTGGGAGGTCGTGGGTGTGACCATGAAAACCTGGGACTACGCCACTTCCGGCGGCTCCAAAAAAGAAACCGGCTGCTGCTCCCTTGATTCCATCAACGACGCCCGGGCCGTAGCCGTGAAGCTTGGTTTCCACCATTTTATCGTCGATATCCGGGAAGAATTCGGGGATTACGTGATCGATAATTTTGTGGACGAATACATGGCTGGCCGCACGCCCAACCCATGTGTGCTCTGTAATACGCACATCAAGTGGAACTCTCTTTTGCGCCGGGCTGATATGCTCGATTGTGAATTTATCGCAACAGGCCACTACGGCATCATCAATGAACTGGACGGTCGCAAATACATCACCCGTGCCAAAGATCGGCAAAAAGACCAGAGCTACGTGCTGTGGGGCTTGAGCCAAGATTGTTTGAACCGCACCCGCATGCCCTTGGGCGTATTCACCAAACCGGAAGTACGTGCCATGGCCGCCGAACGCGGCTGGGACGAACTCAGCAAAAAAGCCGAGAGTTACGAAATTTGTTTCGTGCCCGACAACGACTACCGCGGCTTCCTGCGCCGCCGCATCGACGGGCTTGACGAACAAGTGGCGGGCGGACAATTTATAGATGCGGCTGGAAAAGTGCTGGGTACCCACGAGGGGTACCCCTTCTATACCGTTGGCCAGCGCAAGGGCCTCGGTATTGCCTTGGGCCAACCCATGTTCGTCACCGAAATTCAGCCCGACACCAATACTGTAGTACTGGGCCGCGAATCCGAGCTCATCCGCAACCACATGATGGTGGGCAAGGTGAACCTGATGAAATATCCTGAAATTCCTGCAAATGGCCTCGAAGCCGTCTCCAAAATTCGCTACCGCGATGCTGGTACCCTAAGCACCCTTGGCAATGTGGGCAACGACATAGAAGTCACCTTCCACGCCAATGTAAAAGGCATTGCCCCAGGCCAAAGCGCCGTTTTCTTTGAAGGCGATGATGTGATTGGCGGCGGGATTATACAGGGGAGTGGGGTGTTTAATTGAACCCCATAAGCATCCTTTCCCTACCTTTGCCCCTCAAACACGCCCTCGTTCGGCGCCTGCATGACTGAAAAACAAGACATACGCTCCCTTTCCCTCACCGACATCGAAACCCTTTTCGCTGCTTGGAATGAGCCGCGCTTTCGCGCCAAACAGCTCTACGAGTGGCTTTGGAGCAAATGCGCGCCCGATTTTGACGCGATGAGCAACCTGTCGAAAGACCTGCGTGGCCGACTGAAGGAGCAGTTTGCGTTTAACACCCTGTACGAAGACAAAACCCAACACAGCGGCGATGGCACCATCAAATCGCGCTGGCTCACCCACGACGGCCACCGCATCGAAAGCGTGCTCATTCCCGTGCCCGACGACGAGCGTTTCACCGTTTGCGTCAGTACCCAGGTGGGTTGCAGCCTTACCTGTGCTTTTTGCGCCACTGGCCGAATGGGCCGCAAGCGCAACCTCGAAGCCGGCGAAATCTTCGATCAGGTGGTGGGTGTCAACCGCCAAAGCCTCGAAAGTTTCGGTAAACCGCTCACCAACATTGTGTACATGGGCATGGGCGAACCCCTGCTAACCTATAAAAACACTATGGAAAGCATTGCGCGCATCACCGCGCCAGCGCCCACGGGCTTGGGCATGGGCGCACGCCGCATCACCGTCAGCACCGCCGGCATCGCCAAAATGATCCGCAAACTCGCCGACGATGGCTACCGCTCCAACCTGGCAGTCAGCCTCCACGCTGCCGACGATACCAAGCGCAACGAGATCATGCCGATCAACGAGAGCAACAACCTCGCTGCCCTCATGGAAGCCCTGGAGTACTTCTACATGAAAACCAAAAACCGCATCTCTTACGAATACATCACCTTCGACGGCTTCAACGACTCCCTCGAAGATGCCGCCCGGCTCGTGCAGCTCTGTCGTCGGAAATTCCCGGTGCGGGTCAATATCATCGAATACAATCCCATTGAAGGGCTGTCTTTTGAAAAATCGGACGAAAATCGGCTGAATACATTTGCTGCATACCTGGCCAAGGAAGGCGTTACGGTGACCGTACGGCGGAGCAGGGGGAAGGATATTGATGCGGCCTGTGGGCAGTTGGCGAATAAGTGAACAGTTGCCCCTAAAAAACGAGGAAGTATCATCGAGTGGCTTAAGCAGCGCGATTCCGGTAGCACCGCGTTCACGCCAATGTCGTTGACTTAGCGTATGTACATTCGCTTCGCATTTGGGGTGCATCAACTTTGAATTTTATTGAATACCAAACAGATGTGTCATTCCGAGCGAAGCGAGGAACCTGATAATATATCGCACCTCAGGTTCCTCGCTTCGCTCGGAATGACACACTGGTTTAGTATTTATTGAGGAAATTAATGAGGAACAATCGCTTTGCCAATTGATTCTATCTAACTCGGAACGCCAAATATCAAAGTAGACGGAACTCTTGTGCATTGTCAGCGCTATTTCCATAAGTGTTTTTGATTTTTAGAAAAAATAAATTTGCACCTTTCAAAATGTTCATCGTATATTTGCGATATAAAATTAATCAACCATGGCCATCAACAAAAAACAAGAGTTTGCCGAAGCGGAATTAACGCTCGCCGATTTTGCCAAATCCATGGGCCATCCGGCGCGGGTGGCGATATTGAAAGTGCTGGCCCAACGCAAAACCTGCATTTGCGGCGAAATCGTGGAAGTGTTGCCGCTGGCGCAGAGCACCGTTTCGCAGCATTTGAAAGAATTGCTCAAGGCGGGCCTGATTCAAGGAACGGTCGACGGCGCAAAGTCCTGTTACTGCATCAATTGGGAGACTTTTGGGCAGTTTGAGGCCCTGTTTCAGGCGTTTTTCGTCAAAGCAAATGAACAACGCTGCTGCTAAGCCTTCCAAAAAACAAGCGCGAAGCGATGTAGTCTCCTATGTGTTGCGAGTGGTAGCGCGGCTTTTAAGCCGCCAGTCCAAGGCCATTTATGGCCGCAATAAGGTGATAAACGGCCATAAATGGCCTTGGACTGGCGGCCTGAAGGCCGCGCTACCGGTTCACCAGCCCAAGCGCAACGCGAACGAACAACAAACAACGAACAACAAACAACTATCAACGAAATCATGAACGAATCCATCAAATCCCTCGTCCGCGAGAAATACTCCATCATCGCGACCCAAGACAAAACCACCAACGAAACCTCCTGCTGCGGCGTAGGCGGCTGCGATCCCATGGATGCCACAGGCACCTACACCATTATGTCGGAATCTTACGCCACCCTGCCCGGATACAACGCCGATGCTGATCTTGGCCTCGGTTGCGGCTTGCCCACTGAATTTGCGAAAATACAGCCCGGTGATACCGTTGTCGACCTCGGTTCCGGGGCGGGAAACGACTGCTTTGTGGCCCGCGCCGAAACGGGCGAAACAGGCAAAGTCATCGGCGTAGATTTTACGCCTGCGATGATTGACCTTGCCCGCAACAACGCAGAAAAGCTGCGCTTCAATAACGTGGAATTCCGCCAAGGCGACATTGAAGCACTGCCCCTGAACGACAACAGCGTTGATGTCATCGTGAGTAATTGTGTGCTGAACCTGGTGCCCGATAAGCCCAAGGTTTTTGCCGAAATCATGCGTACACTGCGCCCAGGTGGCCATTTTAGCATATCGGATGTTGTGCTGGTGGGCGCATTGCCGGATGCGCTGCTTCAATCGGCTGAACTGTACGCGGGTTGTGTGTCGGGTGCCATTCAAATGGAGGAATACATGGACATCATCCGCCAGTCCGGTTTTGAAAACATCGGCATTCAAAAACAAAAGCCGATCCTGATCCCCGATCATATCCTGTTGCAATACCTCACGCCGGAAGGACTGAACGATTTTCGGACAGCCACAGTGGGCATTTTCAGCATCACGGTATTTGCGCAAAAGGCTGGCACCCAAAAGCGATTCATCGATGTGAGCAAGCCAATGGTAAAACTGGGCGAAAAGGCAGCTTGTTGCGCGCCTGGCTGTTGCGATTAACTTCAAAGTAACCTGAAAAATATCAGCACATACCATGGACATACAAATCAGGGGCATGATGGCAGGCGACTGGCCTTCCGTCATGGAAATTTACGCCGAAGGCCTGCGAACGGGCAATGCGACCTTTCAAAATGAAGTGCCAGGCTGGGAAGAATGGGATGCAGCACATATAAAAAATTGCCGCCTCGTTGCCCTGGTAGAAGGCACCATCGCGGGCTGGGCTGCCCTTACGCCCGTTTCAGGCCGATGCGTGTACGCGGGGGTAGCAGAAGTAAGTGTGTATGTCGGAGAGGCATTTCGTGGGCAAGGTACCGGACGGGATTTGCTACAGGAATTAATTTCAGCAAGTGAATCAAACGGCCTTTGGACCCTGCAAGCGGGTATTTTCCCGGAAAATATCGGCAGCCTGCGCATCCATGAAAAATGCGGCTTTCGTTTGGTCGGCCGCCGCGAGCGCATTGGGCAGATGCATGGGGTGTGGCGGGATACGCTGCTGCTGGAAAAACGCAGTGAATTAATGTGATAATGAGGTAATTTGATAAGGTGATAATGAGGCGTTGCGTTAAAACCCCTTCCTTTGCCCAAGCGTAGACCCTTCAATAGCCATTTTCACCCCTCTGCCTAAAATAGATAACCCTGCCAACAGCCAACAGCCTAATAGCCAACAGCCAACAGCAACAATGAACATCCTCGTCCTCTGCACCGGAAACAGCTGCCGCTCTCAAATGGCCCACGGCTACCTCGAACACTTTCTCGGCGATCGCGCCCGCGTGTACAGCGCCGGCGTGGAAACCCACGGCCTCAACCCACGCGCCATCGCCACGATGATGGAAGACGGCATCTACATCGCCCACCATACCAGCAACAACGTGGACGAATACCTGGACATCCCCTTCGACTACATCATCACGGTATGCGACCACGCCAACGAACGCTGCCCCTATATCCACGGAAAAGCAGAGCGCCTGCACCAGAATTTTGTCGATCCAGCCAAGGGCAGCGGCACGGAGGCGGAAATCCGCGCGCAGTTTCGCAGCGCCCGCGACCTGATAAAAACATGGTGCAAAGAATTTGCTGCACGTGTTTTGAAAGAATTGGGGAATTAAAAATATCTTTGCGGCGTTCTAGTGCCGCGTCCAGTGAATGACGT
>JBBRWA010000319.1:0-6226 GCA_038246345.1 Chitinophagales bacterium | reverse complement strand
GGCGTGATCGCTGGCTGTTTTGGCCAACGCCCGAACGTCTTTTGGGAAACAACTGCCGCCATAACCCACCCCCGGGAACAGGAAGCGTTTGCCAATGCGGGTATCGCTGCCGATACCGACCCGTACCATATCCACATTGGCACCAATGCGTTCGCAAAGGTTGGCAATTTCGTTCATGAAGGAGATGCGCGTAGCCAGATAGGCATTCGCTGCGTATTTCGTCAATTCTGCCGAGCGCTCGTCCATAAAAATAATGGGATTTCCCTGGCGCACAAACGGTTCGTAAAGCAGGCGCATAATTTTTTTGGCTCGTTCTGATTGCGTGCCAATCACCACCCGATCCGGCTTCAGGAAATCTTCAACCGCCACCCCTTCCCGCAGGAATTCGGGATTGGAAACGACGTCAAAAAGGGCTTCATCAGCATGCTGGGCAATAATGGCGTGTACGATTTCGGAGGTCCCGACCGGTACGGTGCTTTTGTCAACAATAACTTTGTAATCGGTCTTCAGCAGGTGCGACAATTGGGCAGCCACCCCGGTAATGTAAGAAAGGTCGGCGGAACCGTCTTCCCCGGGCGGGGTTGGCAACGCTAAAATGATGATTTGGGCGGGGGCGATAGCCTCAGCGAGGTTGGTGGTGAAAGAAAGACGCCCTTGTTTTGTATTTCGCTCAAAAATTAGTTCTAAGCCAGGCTCGAAAATCGGGACTTCTCCACGGCGCATCCGGGCTACCTTTTGCTCATCAATGTCCACACAAACGACGTGGTTGCCGGTTTCGGCAAAACAAGCGCCAGTTACCAGCCCGACATATCCGGTTCCAACTACAGCAATATTCATAAAGGATTGCGTTTTTTAATAAGAAAGCGCAAATTTATTATTTTACGCAGAAATAAGTGCTTGTTTTGAATTCCCAAACAAGCTCTAAATCCTGAAAGAGATGAAGCAGTACTTCGAACAACTCTTTTATTCATTTCCGTTGCAATTGTTGCTGTCGCATGTGCGCAGCAATGTGCTACTCATTGGCATGTGGCTCTTGGTCGCGTTGCTCATTACCGGCAAAATCGGCAATAAGCTGGGCATTCCCTACCTTTTTCTGGATCCTGAATACCAGGGTTCGATTGATTTTTTTAGCTTTTTTTTAGTGGGATTGGCCTATGGGGGCTTCGTGATGAGCTGGAACCTGACCACCTACCTACTCAATTCCCATCATTTTCCCTTCTTGGCTTCCCTGTCGCGGCCATTCACCAAGTTTTGTATAAACAACAGTTTGCTCCCTCTGGTTTTTTTCATTTTGTACAGCGGGTATATCTTTCATTTTCAATTGGTTTATGAATCAGTCCCCATTTGGGGGGCATTCCTGCGCTGGCTGGGTCTTTGTTCGGGCGGATTGGCCATCCTGATATTTTACAGCGCGTATTTTCATCTCACCAACAAGGACATTTCCTACTACGAAATAGAACCGACGACCCCGCAGGAAACAGAGCGGCTTTTTGTGCCGGGGCGCCGGGATGTGGATATGGATTACATCAAACAGGATGAAAACCGATGGAAAGTGATGACGTATCTGAATGAGTCCTTCCGACCAAAGTTGGTGCGGAGTGTGGCTCACTATGATGTGCGCTTGTTGCTCAATATCTTCCGGCAAAACCACCTCAACGTGTTGCTGCTCCAGTTGCTGACGATGGGCTTGTTGCTCGCGCTGGGTTATCTGATTGACGCTGCTGCCTTCCGGATTCCCGCTGCTGCCAGTATTTTTATCCTACTCAGCATTTTTACAGCCATCATTGGCGCCATTATTTACTGGTTCAGCCATTGGTGGTTCACCGTATTTTTGGGCCTTCTTTTTGTAGCAAATTATGTCACCAGCTTCGACGAGCTACACCAGCGCAACAAAGCTTACGGCATGGACTATGGCTGTGAGCCTGCCGAATATTCCCTTGCCCGCATGCAGGAGGTCTGCGAGTCGGGGCAGATTGAACTCGATAAAAAAAACACTACAGACATCTTAAATACCTGGTTATCAAAAGTCAGCGCTCAACGAGAGCGGCCGGGAAAACCCAAGATGGTTCTGTTTTGCGTCAGTGGCGGAGGTTTGCGTTCGGCCATCTGGACTATGAAGGTAATTCAAACCGCAGACAGCTTGATGGACGGGCAATTAATGCCTCACTCCGTCCTCATCACGGGGGCTTCCGGGGGTATGATCGGCGCGTCGTATTTGCGCGAACTGTATTTGCAAAAGCAAAACGGGAAAGCGCTGAATGTTTACGATCATAGCCATATTGACCAGATTTCCAAAGATTTACTCAATTCAATCGCGTTCACGATTGTCACAAATGATATTTTTCTGCCCTGGGCGAGATTTCAGCAAAGCGGCCATACCTACAACAAAGACCGGGGGTATATTTTTGAACGGCAGTTGAACGAAAATACGCATGGCCTGCTCGACAAAAGCCTGTCGGACTACCGCGATCCCGAGCGCCGCGCACTGATCCCCCTGTTGTACCTCACGCCAACCATTGTAAATGATGGCAGGCGGCTGGTGGTGTCTCCGCACGGTGCCTCTTTTATGATGATTCCTCCGGTTAGCGCAGCGCATCGTCAAACGCTGGAAGTGGACGCAGTGGATTACGGTTGGATGTTTGGTGCCCAAAGTGCTGACAGCCTGCGCTTCCTGACCGCTTTGCGCATGAATGCCACCTATCCCTACATTTTGCCCAATGTGCATTTGCCCAGCATTCCAAGCATAGAGGTCATGGATGCCGGCGCTTTGGACAATTACGGCCTGTTTTCTGCCATTCGTTTTGTGCAGGTTTTCCGCGACTGGATTGAAAAAAATACTTCCGGCGTGGTTTTGGTGCAAATCAATACGTCTGAGCGCACGAAAGAGATTTCCGCAAGCAACAATATCGGGGTCATCGAAAGCCTGTTTAACCCCGTGGGCATTGCCGGTAAGGTGTTTACCCTACAGGAGTTTCAATACGACAACAGCTTGGGGTTGATGTACAATTTGCTTGGAAAAGACCGGATGGAGGTGATCCGTTTTGTCTACCGCCCCCGTGACCGCAAAAAACTGAAGGCGGCGATTTCCTTTCACATCACCAAATTGGAAAAAGACGATGTGCTGAATGCCATGTGGTTGCCCGAAAACAGGAAAAACCTGGAAGCCTTGCATCGGGCAATTCTGCAATAATCATTGAATTGGCGGAGTAACGAACGCGGAATTGCCATTTTTTTTACAAAACCAACTGAGAGACAGCTATATTTGCACCGGAATAGCGCACAAGCTTTTCATCGTGTGCCGTACAAGCTACATAAAAAATGAAAATAGTTATTGCTGGCGCGGGAGACGTCGGCTTTCACCTCGCCGAGTTACTTGCCTTTGAACAACGCGACATCGTGCTGATAGATTCCAACCAGGATGTGCTGGATTATGCGGCAACCCACCTCGATGTAATGACCCTTCGGGGCGACGCTTCTTCCATAGAGATACTAGAACAGGCGCAGGTATCGCGTGCTGAGCTGGTATTGGCTGTGACAACTTCTGAAAAAACCAACCTGCTCACGGCTATTTTAGCCAAAAAGATGGGTGCCCGGCAAACCATTGCCCGGGTGAAAACGATGGATTATCTGGAGGACGAGCAACGGAAAATGTTTGAAGAGTTAGGCGTGGATGCCCTGATTGCGCCAAGCCAACTGGCGGCTGAAGAAATCCAGCGGTTGATCGGGCAGTGTTCCTTTACGGATATTTACGAGTTTGAGGAAGGCAGGATTAGTCTTATTGGGCTTACGCTGGGAGAAACATCGCTATTGATCAATGTGAAACTAAGCGAGTTGCATCGGATTGATCCCGAGGCAACTGTGCGTCCGATTGCGATTCTCCGGGGGCATCAAACCATTATTCCCAACGGAGAAACCATATTGCTCCGAAATGACCACATCTACTTCATTACCGACAAGGAAGACATTGATACGCTGGTAAATATGGTGGGTAAAAAGAAGGTGAAAGTTAAAAACATCATGATCCTTGGCGGAACCGACCTTGCCGTTGCAACGGCCAAGTTGCTGGAAAACAACTTCAATGTCACACTGGTCGAACGCGACAAGGATCATTGCAAATACCTAAGCGAAATCTTGAACCATACCCTGGTCATCAACGGCGAGCCCAGTAATTTTGACCTGCTGGTTGAAGAAGGATTAGACAATATGGACGCAGTCATTGCCCTGACCAACAATTCTGAAGCCAACATCATTGCCAGCCTTACGGCGAAAAATCACGGCGTCTACAAAACGATTGCCCAGGTTGAGAATAAAGAATATACCCACATTTCCCAAAACATCGGGGTAGATACGCTCATCAATAAAAAGCTGATTGCAGCCAACAACATTTTCCGCTACGTCCGCAAGGGTCAGGTTGCGGCAGTCACCAGCATTAATGGAGTGGATGCCGAGGTAATCGAGTTTGTCGTTCATAAAGAAAATCAGCTCACCCGAAAAGCGCTCAAAGATCTGCATTTTCCCAAGTCGGCGCTGGTTGGAGGTGTTATCCGGGGGAAGGAAAGCTTGATCCCCGACGGCAATTTCCGGTTTCAGGTGGATGACAAAGTCATTGTATTCGCATTACCGGAGGCCATTGCCAAAGTAGAAAACCTCTTTCGATAAATCACCTAAGCTCAGGAAAGTTGATCAGTTTTCATCCTATAGCCCGTGTCATTGGTGTCACCCTGCTGCTACTTGGCGGACTGATGTTGGCCTGTTTGCCCGCCTGCTACTACTATCACGGCGGAGATGAAGGCTCGATTGCACTTTCTGCACTCATTTGCATAGTTTTCGGAGCGTCGCTGCTGTTTTTTTTCAAATCGGTGAATGGGAAAGGCGTCAACAAACGCGAGGGCTACCTTATTGTGGCGCTGGGCTGGTTGGCCATGACGCTTTTCGGGATGCTGCCCTTTATTTTCAGCGGCGTGTTGCCGGATATTGCGGATGCGTTCTTTGAAACGGCTTCGGGGTTGACCACCACAGGCGCTACGGTTATTGCTGATATTGAAGGAACGCCCAAAGGGATTTTGCTTTGGCGCAGTCTCACCCATTGGATTGGCGGCATGGGCATCATTGTACTGACGGTGGCGCTTTTCCCGTTACTGGGCATTGGCGGCGTCGAACTTTTTGTTGCAGAGGCACCCGGTCCAACTGCCGACAAGGTGCATCCCCGCATCCGGGAAACGGCCAAGCGCCTTTGGCTGATCTATGTGGCCCTGACCGGATTACTGACCCTTTTGCTTTGGGCGGAAGGCATGACGTTTTTTGACGCCATCAACCACGCCATGGCTACCATGGCTACAGGGGGATTTTCCACCAAAAATGCCAGTGTGGCTCACTTTACCTCGCCAATCATTCAGTATACCCTCATCCTGTTCATGTTCATTGCAGGGATCAACTATACGATTATTTATTACGGACTAAAAGGAAAATTCAAAAAAGTATGGAGCAGCGATGAATTCCGGGCTTATTTGGTTTTGGTACTCGTACTTGCTGTCGTCATTACCCTTGGCGTACACCAGGCCACCGACCAGCCTTTGGAAAAATCTTTTCGCGACAGCCTTTTTCAATTAGTATCCGTCATCACGACAACTGGCTTCATTTCTGCGGATTACACCAGTTGGTCGTCGGGGCTTACTATGCTGTTTTTTGTGCTTTTGTTTATCGGAGCCTGCGCCGGCTCAACTGCGGGCGGCATCAAAATCATCCGGCATTTTGTTTTTTTTCGCAATTCTTTTCTGGAATTCAAACGCCTTATCCACCCCAGAGCCATTGTGCCGCTGAAGCTGAATGGCGAGGTGGTGGCGGGCAAGGTTCTTATCCATATTTTTATTTTCCTGTTGTTGTATATGATCTTGTTTGTGCTGGGTTCTTTGGTGCTGTCTATCATGGGCGTTGATTTCTTGACCGCCATTGGCGCCGTGGCTACTTGTCTGGGCAATGTAGGCCCCGGCATTGGCAAAGTCGGGCCGGTGGATAATTTTGTCTGGCTTTCGCCGGAGGTCAAGTGGGTGCTTTCTTTCCTGATGCTATTGGGGCGCCTTGAAATTTTTACGATATTAGTGTTGTTTACACCTTATTTCTGGAAATCAAATTAGTGTCTGTCTTTATAGTCCGATAACTGCGTTGTGTTTCGCCCCAAAATCGGTCATTTACGCGAGTAAACTCCCGTTTTTGGGGCGAAACACGC
>JBBRWA010000318.1:0-6233 GCA_038246345.1 Chitinophagales bacterium | reverse complement strand
CTGGACAAAAGAAGACAACATTCCCCTATACCTGGATTTTGTGCGGCAGTGCCTCAAGCACTTTGGCGCATACGTGCACTATTGGAACACCTTCAACGAGCCGAATGTGTACGCCATGAACGCCTACATGCTGGGCAATTTCCCGCCCCGAAAAAAGGGCCGTTATTTTACAGCTAATCTTGTTTTGGACAATATGGGCCGCGCCCACGACATCGCATTTGACATGATCCGCGAAAAATCCAAAGCGCCGATTGGCATTTCCCTGAACACGGCTTGTTTTGAAGGCACCAACCTTTTGGGTAAAATGGCCGCAGCTTTTGTGCGCTGGTGGTTTATGACCCGCGCGGCCCGACCTTTTAAAAAATGCGACTTCTGGGGCCTAAGCTATTACGCCTACATGCTGTTCGACCCATTTCCGATAGATGCCATCACGCGAAAAGCGGCACTGGAAAAGCGGCAAATTCCCCACGACCGCATGTGGGGCTATCGTCCCGAAGCTTTCGGCAAGGTGATTCGCCATTTCCACCACAAATATGGCAAGCCCATTATCGTCACGGAAAACGGGATATGTACCGACGACCAGCAGCAGCGCATCAATGCCATTTGCGATTACTTATCCGTTTGCCACCAGGCCATAGCTGAAGGCGTAAATATTCAAGGCTACATCCACTGGAGCACCTGGGACAATTTTGAGTGGCACCTGGGCCCTACCTACCGTTTTGGCCTCGTCCGCGTCGATCTTGACACCATGGAACGCAGCATGACGGACGCTGGACTGTTTTATGAAAAAATAGCCCAACAAAACGGCTTCGACCGCTAACTTGCGCCAAAATCACCACACCATGCGCCACCAACCCACCCTTGCCCCTCACCCTTTGCCTTTTGCAAACTTGCCCTTTGCCCTTTGCTTTTTGCTTTTTGCCTTTTCAAGCAACGCCCAAGTCTTCATGCGCCCATTTGACAATGCCGCAGCGATGGGCATGGGCGGTGCCACGGTTGCGGTGCCTAACTTTTCAACAGGGCTTGCCAATGAAGCGCAACTTGGCCTACAAAAGAAACTCGGTGTTTTTGCAAGCAGCGCCATTCCCTATTCAATTGCTGGATGGCAATCGGCCCAAATCCAAGGTGTTTTTGGGCTGGGCAGCTCCGGTGGGGTAGGGGTAGGGATATTCCACTCCGGCACGGATATGTATGCGGAACAACGATTCCAACTCTCTTATGGTCGGCGCTTGGGCGAAAAATTCTATCTCGGTGGCTCGGCGGATGTGCTGCACAACAATGCCCAGGAATACGGCTCCAACACTGCGGCATCTTTCAGCTTGGGCGTATTGGCGCAAGCTTTGCCCCAGGTATGGATTGCTGGTAGAATTCAAAACCCATTCCAACAGCAAATCGGTGACGACCTGCTGCCAACTGTCGTGCGCGTGGGCGCGACCTGGAAACCTTCTGAACTGTTTTTTCTGGCACTTGAAACGGAGAAAGACCTTGAACGGCCAACCCAGGTAAAAGTGGGCATTGAATATCGCCCTTCGCCGATGGTGGCCATCCGTGCTGGCACCAGGACAGGAAAGGTGGCGCGCATGACTTTCGGACTTGGCTTAAAGCTGAAAAACGGTATTTCTATTGATGTTGGCTCGGAGTGGCACCCGACGCTGGGAATTACGCCGGCTGCGATGCTTACGTGGCGGAAATGAGGTTTCAAGGTTTCAGGTTTCAAGTTTCAAGGTTTCAAGGTTCAAAGTTTCGGGTTAAGGGTTCGTATTTTGGGGCTTTTGTTATTCGGGTTTAAGGATGTTTTGTCTCTTAGGTTGTTAAGCTGTAGAAAACAAGATAAATTTGAATCAAGCGCATTTTTCTCCTCAAACAAGCGCATTTTTGTATTTCAATCATTTAGCTATGAATGCTCCATTAACAGTTCCGGATTTGCTTGACAGCGCTGCTCGTTTGGGGACCAACGAGTTTGAATCCTTTTTTAAAGAAATGTTGGCGCTCCGTGCAATCCTGTTTCTTATCGGAGAACACCCGCCCATAATTTAAAATGCAGGCACGAGCCACAAAAACCAGGCTTTCCCTTCAACAAAGCTCATATATTCCACTATTTTTGCCCCCCTTCTCCAGGATGTGCCCTCGAAGCACAACCTGAAACCTGAAACCTTGAAACCTGAAACCTTCTTAAGATGCAGAACATAACAGTTATAGGCGGTGGCACCATGGGCAATGGCATCGCGCACGTATTCGCCCAAAACGGCTTTGAAGTAACCCTCGTGGATGTTGCCGCAGCGGCGCTCGACAAAGCCTTGGCCACCATTGCGAAGAACCTTGACCGCCAGGTGGTCAAGGGAACCATCACAGAAGCGGATAAAGCGGCCACTTTGCGCCGCGTACATCCCATGACCGACCTCAAAGAAGGTGTGGCCAATGCTGATCTTGTCGTGGAAGCTGCCACCGAAAATGTAGCCCTGAAGCTTAAGATTTTTGGCGACATGGACCAGTACGCTCCGCCTGGCGCTGTACTGGCCACCAATACCTCCAGCATCAGCATCACCCAGATTGCGGCAGTGACCAAGCGGCCGGAAAAGGTGATTGGCATGCACTTTATGAACCCGGTGCCGGTGATGAAGCTGGTAGAAGTGATTCGCGGGTACGCCACCTCCGATGCTGTTTGTGCCCAAATAATGGCTTTGTCCGCCAAACTGGGCAAAGACCCCGTGGAAGTAAACGACTATCCCGGTTTTGTGGCCAACCGTATCCTGATGCCCATGATCAACGAAGCTGTATATGCACTTTTTGAAGGCGTCAGCGGTGTGGCAGAAATTGATACCGTGATGAAGCTTGGCATGGCCCATCCAATGGGGCCGCTGCAATTGGCCGATTTTATTGGCCTGGATGTATGCCTGTCTATTCTTCGGGTGCTGCAAGATGGCTTTGGCAATCCCAAATATGCGCCGTGTCCCCTGTTGGTAAACATGGTGATGGCCGGGAAACTGGGTTCTAAAAGCGGAGAAGGCTTTTATGTCTACACGCCTGGGTCGAAGGAAATTGTTGTTGCGCCGGGCTTTAAAAAGTAAGGCTTTTAGGCCCCCCCCATACAAGATCTTTTTTTCAGACCATGACACAACGAACACGACGGGTTCGTTGCTTGTTAGCCTGATCGCCAACAGGATAAGGTCGATGAAAGGCGGCGTTTGTGTATACTTATTGGTCAGACGATGAAAAATCGACCAAAAGGCTATCGGGGTTGTGTCAAAAGTCCTACTATTGAAAATGTTGCCAAACTTTATTTCGAATTTCTTGGCGAAGTGGCTGTCTCATAGCTCCCTTCGGGACGTAACCTTTGTAGACCAGGAAATAACATTAATTTTTCGTTCCATCGGAACGGTACAATTGCGTTGAAGATACCGTTCCGATGGAACGGGTGCGATCTTCTTTGGCATTGCTACAAAGATAAAGTCCCGATGGGACTTATGAGGCCGCCACTAACGCTCGAATAGTCCCCTAGCCCTCAAAAAAAAGCGTCATCCCAAAAAATGGAATGACGCTTGTACGCTTCGTGGTTAATCGTTTTGTTTTGACGGCGCTCAAATCGCCAGTCCGGTAATCACATCTCGTGCGAATAGGATTTTAGGTTTCCAGTATTTGGAGGTGGAGATATTTTCTACAATAATGCCGCGGGTACAGGTGCTGTGCACACAGAAAACGCCTTCCGGGGTGTTTTCAACCACCATGGCGACGTGTTGGATGCGGCCAGGGCCACCAAAAAAGACTAAATCGCCAGGAAGCACATCTTTTAAAGAAGTTTTTAAGCCCTGTGTCGACTGTGTGCGGGAGCTCCTGGAAACTTTTACGCTAAATTCGTCGAGGATGTAACTGGTGAAACCGGAGCAGTCAAAACCCGTTTTAGGGGAATAGCCCGCACTGCGATAACGAAGACCCGTAAAATTTTGTGCGTAACCTGTGACGTCTGCGCGAAATTGCATCATTTCGACGTCGTTTGCCCGATCGGCAGGAGCTTTGTTGACAGTTTTAAAAGAAAACGTGACAAAAGCGGTAAGAAAGAGGATAAGGAATGGTAGATAGGGTCGTAAGGAAGGCTCGGTTGAACCTGCATTGGAAGGAATTGTTTCAGTCATGTTACGTTTGTTACAACTCGTGCTCGGGGTTAAACACGCTCATAAAGAGTTCGCTGTGAGTGAAAGATTGGTTAGGTTTAACTTGGGGTAAAACCTAAAAAGCTTGCAAAGGGCTATTGATTATGTAGAAAAGATTAGAAAGAAGCCACGAAGAAAGTGCTGAAAGAAGCGCAAGCTCGTGGCAAAGGTAAAAAGGGGATTTGTAAAACAAAATTTTTGAAATAAAATTTTTTCAAATCATCTTACACCAATTCAAACGCATCCCCGTCTGAAAGAAAGGGCAATTGCAGGCGGTATTGTTGTAAATCCGCCATAGAAATTTCGGTGCTAAACAAACCTTCTTTCCCGGAAATCTGGACAATCTGCTGCCCAGAAAAATCATATATGGCGCTGTCCCCGCTATAATCGTGGCCGTTTCCATCGGTTCCAAATATGTTCACGCCAGCCACAAAAGCCTGATTTTCAATGGCCCTGGCCGCAAGCAAGCTTCGCCAATGATGCCCGCGCCGGCTTGGCCAGTTGGCAACATACAACAACAGGTCGTAAGGTTGCGATGGAGTATTTCTACTCCAAACTGGAAAGCGCAAGTCGTAACAAATCAGTGGACATATCCGAAACCCCTTCCATTCAAACACCAACTTTTTGTTGCCTGAAGCAAAATGCGCATGCTCCCCGGCCAGTCCAAAGAGGTGTTTTTTATCATAATACTCGTACGCTCCATTGGGGAATACGATGAGTAAACGGTTGTAATGCTGGTTATTTTCAACGCAAATAAAACTACCTGTGACAGCTGAATTAAGCTCGGCGGCAGTTGCCAGCATCCACTGCACGGTAGGGCCGTCCATGGATTCAGCAAGCCGGGCCGCATCCATGGAAAATCCGCTGGTGAACATTTCCGGGAGAACAATCAGATCCGCATTCCCGCGCAGGTGCGCCAGTTTTTCTGAAAAAGTATGCCGGTTGGCGGCTGGGTTTTCCCAAGTTAGGGATGATTGGACGATGGTGAGGCGCATGCGTTTTTCATGGAAGATAATCGATGAATGAAGGTGCAAATCTACGACATTGGCGTGAACACGGTGCTACCGGCACTCTGTGGGTGCATTCAGCTTGAAGTATGTGTGGCTTGGGTGATGGGCTGGAATTTGTAGGTATTGACTAGAACACCCGTTTACTTGGGTATTTGAGGCGATTTGGCAGCGCCGCTCCATGCATTTGCACGCTACCATCAAAACGGATGCACCCACGGAGCGCCGGTAGCACCGCGTTCACGCGGTCTGGACGAGAGCCTTCAGGCTCACGAAACAAAAAAGAGATTCAAAACACAAAATCATATTTCCCTTTCCAAGGGCTATTTGGGGATTGCGTCAAAATGGTAGGGCTAAAAAGGAATAATTAATAATATGTTGGAGTAACGTATTTACTTATCTTCGTATAGGCGGGCTTCAATATGAAAATAAAACGGGAGCAATTGCTTTGCCAGTTTGGTATAACTCCAGCACGCCACTATCTACTCCACTGAAAAGCTATTTCCAAAAACCTATTCTTTGCCTTCCAAACCTGAAAATACGGCTGCTGCCTGGCCCCAAAAGCGCGGAAAGTATGTTCGATGCCAGGCTCCATACTGCCTTCAAAATCAAGACTTAGGCCTCGTTCACGGCAAAATTTAAGGGCTTCAAAAAACAATCCGAAAATAGCACAACTGGACTTGTGCTCTGTGGCAATTCCTGTGAGTAGCACTACCGCCTGCTTGTCATCAAAAGCCAGGTACAATCCTGCATGGGGTGCTCCTGAGACAGCGTCGCGCGCCAAAAAACAGGCCATTTGTTGTCGATTATACAAGGTGGAATGCAGCCGCTTAAAAGTGGCGCTATCGTATGGCTGCCGCCGTTTTTTTCGCTGAAAAGACGCGGCATTGAGTTGGAATACGATTTCCCAGGCATCGTTTTCTTGTTGATATCCAACCAGCTTGGCCGCTTTTTTCAAATCGCTGCGCAGCGTGTTTTTCATGCCCGCCGTTATCGTTGCAAGGTCTGTCGTCTGATCAAATATATAGGTGTAACGGGTGCTTTGGTGGAAGCCTTCCCAGTAAAACGGGAGCCAGTT
>JBBRWA010000317.1:0-6314 GCA_038246345.1 Chitinophagales bacterium | reverse complement strand
TTCGAAGTGTTTGATGAGTTTTGTGTCTGTTGTGACGATTATCTTTTCTTTGGTTGTTTCGGCTGATTCGAATAAATATCGGTCACTTTCAATATTGGTTAAAGGTGGTTCTTCGGGCCGCGTTAGTATCGTTTCGATTTCGTTCGGTAAATTCGGTGGTTCATCAACAATTCTACAACGCTCTGGGTTCATTAATACCTGACTGAAAAATAGTTTCAGGTAACTGTTGCTCATGGGGTGGTAGTCAAAGTCACGACGAATATTATTGAGTTTTTGGGTGAAATTGCTATTTTTTAGCAGAACAATCCGATGTTCGCTTTTTATCAACCAGTTTGTAAATGCACGTGCTTTGCGCTGTTCTTCAGGTTTGGCATCTGGCTTGTGCCACTCCAAAAACCACTCGTTGATGACAAACTCCATGATTATTAAGCGGTAGTTGCATCAAAAAAGCGTTCGGCAAGGCGCATTTGCGCTTCCATGAAGTTTTTCAAGCCGCCTTCAAGCTGCCCGTTTGGCATAACCTTTTGCTGTTCTATTGTGGTCTCTTGTTCTTCTTTTTGGAGGTAATAAACTTTTAGGTGTTCTGCTGTCAACTTTCCATCATTTACCTCTGCAAGCATGGATAAAAGCCAATGTTCACTATGGGTAGAAAAAATGAACTGCTTGTTCTCCTTCTCGGCAATTTCTACCAAAACCTTTACAAATTGCTCTATCAGTGTTGGATGCAGGTGGATTTCTGGTTCGTCAATGCAGATGAGGCGGTTTTTGTCGTAAAGGATTTTGGCAAGCAGGAAAACGATTTGGTTCATGCCCATGCCTTGGTTGACGAGTTCTGTTGCAAAGGTCGAATCGGGCTCCCGTACCTGCATGTAGAAAAATCCCATCCCCGGTTGAATGGAAATATTGAATCGTTTACCTGTTATCTTTTCAAAGTAAAAAGCCACTTTTGATTGGACATCTTTGTCGATGGCAAGAAGGGTCGCTACTTCGTCTTCGGTAAAGATGTGGCCATTGAGCGGGGTGGTGTTGAAAATTGGTTTTGTGAATCCTCTTTGAGTTGGAGTAACATCAGTTGCTGATAGGTACTGAAATGGAAGCGTAAATTGCTGCTTAACTTCCTTGATAATTGCGTTACTTGATAATGTATCAGGCTGATGAATCTTATCTACAATCTCAACGGGTAAAATCCCATTCCATTTCGCCTCGAAATTCTTCTCTTTGTCTGTAATAGATGTAATGGTATTGAGTGGGTAAGGAAAACTTACCACTATTGATTTTTCAAAGCTAAATGGGCTTTCTCCATTTATGGTAAACCTGTTAGTCTCCTTTCTTAAACCAATGCCGACCTGAGTTTTATACCTTTTTTTATGGGCAACTACTGAAATTCCGATCTCCCTAAATTCTTTATTCAAATTATTAATGAATGAGGCATTTTCAAGCCCCCCCAAATTCAAAAAACCTAAATTCAACAACTCATCCACCGACCGATTGGGATTGGTCACCACATTCTTCAACACCTGCAACGCATACAACACACTGCTCTTCCCGCTGTTATTAGCGCCCGTAAGCACCGTGAACCGCCCAAGTTCAAGTGTCGCCTCCCGAATGCTCCGGAAATTTTTGATTGTCAGTTCTTTTATCATTGTGAGTATTCTACTTGCAAAAATACAAAAAGCAACGATACAACAGTCGAAAATTCAAGTGAGCGTGAATAGGGCTTGAAGAGGCTATACGGCTCAGCTACGATGAAAAAAATCTCATCCCACACGAAGTAGTGCAAATAGAACGCGACCAATGGTTGACAGCGTTGCGTGGGTAAGCAACTGCCTCACGCTCAATACCAAGAGCGAAGCCAACCTGAAACCTGAAACCATGAAACCTGAAACCTTGAAACCTGAAACCTGAAACCCCCTTTTTTTAGTCCATACCGAGGTCCGTATCCAATTTTTCATTCCACTTCAACCCATCCAAATTCAACCTTTCCATAAACGGATCAGGGTTCATTTCTTCCACGTTGAACACACCTTTTCCAGCCCATTTACCTTCCAGAATCATACGCGCGCCAATCATGCAGGGTACGCCCGTCGTATAGCTAACAGCCTGTGTGCCCGTCTCTTTGTAGGCCTCCACGTGGGAACAGTTGTTCCAAACGTAGCAAGTGCGCTCTTTACCATCCTTCACACCTTTGATACGGCAGCCGATGCTGGTAAAGCCAGTGTAGTTTTCACCCAGGTCTTCCGGCGCGGGCAAAACGGCTTTTAGGAATTCCAACGGAATAATGTCCATTCCGTTGAACTTGACAGGAGCAATACCTGCCATGCCGATGTTCTGGATCACACGCAGGTGGGTGAGGTATTCCTGGCCGAAAGTCATCCAGAAACGGGCGCGGCGCAGGGTGGGGAAGTTCTTCACCAGGCTTTCAAGTTCTTCGTGGTAGATGAGGTACGAGCGTTTTGGGCCGATCTCCGGGTAGTCGATGTCTTTCCAGATTTCGTGCGGTTCCGTTTCTACCCATTGGCCGTCTTGCCAGTATTTGCCGCGCTGGGTCACTTCGCGGATGTTTATTTCCGGGTTGAAATTGGTCGCAAACGCTTTTCCGTGGTCGCCAGCGTTGGCATCCACAATATCTAATTCATGGATTTCATCGAAATGATGCTTGTTGGCATACGCGGTGAAAATACTGGTCACCCCGGGATCGAAACCACAGCCGAGCAGGGCCATAATGCCTTTTTCTTTGAAACGATCTTGGTAGGCCCACTGCCAGGAATATTCAAACTTGGCTTCGTCTTTTGGCTCGTAGTTGGCGGTGTCCATGTAGTTGGTGCCCGTTTCCAAGCAAGCATCCATGAGGGGCAGGTCCTGGTAGGGTAGGGCGACGTTGATCAGCAGATCGGGTTGGAACTTTCGGATCAGCGCCACCGTTTCGGCTACATTGTCGGCATCGACGCGGGCGGTTTCTATTTTTTTGCCGCCGTATTTTGCATGAATGGCATCGGAGATGACGTCACATTTGGATACGGTGCGGGAAGCGAGCATGATTTCGCCGAACACGTCGCGGTGCTGGGCGCATTTGTAGGCTACTACGCGGCCTACACCGCCGGCGCCTATGATGAGAACTTTTGACATTGCTTGTTGTGTTATGGGTGATGTCCTGCCGACGAAGGCTTACGGCCAACGCTGGCGGGCAAATATTGTGGAAATTTTTTACCTAATATCTTGATTGTCAATATAATTAGGTGCTAAAACTGCCTGAATTTTGTAAAATGGAGCGCAAAAATAGCGAGAAAAACGGGGACTATCCCAAGTAAAGTGCCTGTTTCTGCATACTTTAGCGTCCTAAATTTGATTAATCCGTCAATTCATTCAACGCATTACCTCCTTGCAACCGAAGACCCTCCCACAGCTCCGCGACATTTCCTTCAATCCGCACTTGATTGAAGAATATGCGCCCATGCAGTCGCTGCACACGCAGGTCTTCGACCGCTTTTGCGAAGATGGCTGGACGTATTGGGCGGATTTGTTGTTTCGCCGCAATTATTGGGAATGGCGCGGCCAACCTTGTCGCGTGGTGCTGCTTCGCATCAAACTTGATGGCTTTGAGTTCAGTAAAAGCCAGCGCAAGAACCTGCGCCGCAACGAAGATCTTACCCTCATCCGCCGGGCCATCAACATTCAGCCGATGCACGAACTGTTGTTTGAGCGGCATGCCCGGCGCTTTACCCACAATCGCCCACAAAGTATCTACGGCTTTTTCAGCTTTTTCAGCAGCATCATGCCCTGTTACGGCGTGGAGTTTGATGTGTTCAAAGAAGACAAACTGGTGGCTGCCAGCTTTTTCCACGTTGGTCGGAAAAGCCTGGCGGCGAACTATGGCATCTACGAGCCGGAAGAGTGGCAGCGTGGCCTTGGCACCTACACCATGCTGAAAGAAATCGAATTTGCGATGGAAAACAACCGGGAATACTACTACCCCGGTTTCGTGTACGATGTGCCGAGCGAGTTTGATTACAAGCTGAATTTCAATAACTTAGAGTACTTTGATTGGTGGGGAAATTGGTATCCGCTGGATCGGCTTCCGGTAAGGGATTGGCGGGCGGAGTATGATTTGTGATGTACTTGAATTAACTCAAAAATAAACCCTTTGCCCTTACCGCCAGCACTCAAACCAAGCGCGACTTCCCGAAAGTTTCAAGACTTTCGGGAAGTTGAAGCAGCGACGGAATACCGGCGGTGAAATGAATCGCAAAAAAAATCCCCGCGACCGATATCAACGGCGCGGGGATTTTTATAAACGACTGAAAGTCAACCAGAAATTATCTTTCCAGAATATCTTTCAATGCTGCAAGTGAAGCAAGATCGCCGAGTGTTTCTTTATCGTTCTCGACTTTCTTTTGTACTTCTACAATAGCCGCTGCGCTCTCGCCATCTTCTTTGGCGCGTTCAGCTTTCACGACTGCTTCTGCTTTGTATTTCAAATCTTCAAGATAACGCGTGTGCGAAACGAGCAGGCGGCGTTCGTCCTTGTTGAACTCGATGACTTTTACCGTCAGCACTTCGCCTGGTTCAGCATTGCTGCCGTCGTCTTTGCGGATGTGCTTGGCAGGGCCGAATGCTTCGAGGCCGTGTGGCATCTGGAAAGTGGCACCTTTGTCGTCGCGTTTGTTCACGGTAGCTTCGTGGTATGAACCTACTGGGAACAGCGTTTCGAACGCATCCCATGGGTTCTCCAGAATCTGTTTGTGGCCGAGGCTGATTTGACGCTTATCTTTGTCGATGTCGAGCACGATCACCTCCAGTTCGCTGCCAGGCTTGGCAAACTCACTTGGGTGTGCGTAGCGCTTCGTCCAGGAAAGGTCGCTGATGTGGATCATACCGCCTACGCCTTCTGTCAATTCAACAAAAATGCCGTAGTTGGTGATGTTTTTCACCACGCCTGTGAAGCGGGTTCCAACAGGGAATTGCTCTTCGATGTCGCTCCATGGGTCTGATGTCAATTGCTTGACAGACAGGGACATTTTGCGGTCGGCGCGATCAACCGTAACCACGCGGGCTTCGATTTCCTGGCCGAGTTTGAAGAATTCCTTCGCGTGAACGCTTTGGTTGCCCCAAGTGATTTCACTCACGTGGATCAGACCTTCTACGCCTGGCTGGATTTCAACAAATGCACCGTAATCTTCGATGTTGACGATTTTACCTGTAACGGTAGAACCTTCGCCGATTTCAGCTGCCAACACATCCCATGGGTGTGGCGTAAGCTGCTTGAGGCCGAGGCTGATACGTTTCTTGTTTTCGTCGAAATCAAGTACCACCACATTGATACGCTGGTTGAGCGCCAACACTTCGCTTGGGTGTCCGATACGGCCCCAGCTGATGTCGGTGATGTACAACAGACCGTCAACGCCACCCAAATCAAGGAATGCGCCGAAGTCGGTGATGTTTTTAACGATACCCTCCAGTACCTGGCCTTTTTCAAGGCTGCCGAGGATTTGCTCGCGCTGTTCAGCCAAGTCGCTTTCGATCAGGGCCTTGTGGCTAACCACAGCGTTCTTGATCTGCTCGTTAACTTTAACAACTTTGAATTCCATCATCTTGCCAACGTACTGATCGTAGTCGATAACCGGCTTGATGTCGATTTGTGAACCCGGCAGGAATGTCTCCAAGCCGTTGCAGTCCACAATAAGGCCACCTTTGGTTTTGCTGATAACAGAACCGCGGATAATGGTGCCATTTTTGAAAGAGTCAACGATGCTTTCCCAAGCGCGCAGGATTTTTGCTTTGCGGCGTGACAGGCCCAATTGACCTTGGTTGTCTTCCTGGCTTTCAACGTAAACTTCTACCTGGTCGCCTTCGGCGAGACCGGGAATGTCGCGGAATTCGTTGAGGGAAATAAGGCCGTCGCTTTTGTAGTTGATGTCGAGTACAACATCGCCACCGCTGATCGCGCTAACGCGACCGGTGATGATTTCGTTTTCTACAACATAGCTAAGGGTAGCATCGTATTCTGCAAGCATTCTAGCGTGCTCTTCTGCGGAATATGCTTTTGTACCACGTTTGTTGATGGTCCAGTTAAAATCGTCGTGCGCGCCACCGGCTTGTACATCGTCGAAAACTGGGAGTTCTACATCTTCATCCTCATCGTCGTCAGATGCTGACGCTACTTTTGCTTTGGCTGGAGCTGGAGCTTTTTCGGCTTTAACAGCTTTTGCTGGCTCTTCTGCTACAACAGCTTCAACAACTGGTGCAACTTCTTCAGCTACTGCAGCGACTTCTTCCTTGGTTTCAGCCACCACTTCAACAGCTTCTTCAGCTACTGC
>JBBRWA010000316.1:0-6327 GCA_038246345.1 Chitinophagales bacterium | reverse complement strand
CTGCAAAACCGGGGCGGCTCGGGGGTATTGCGGGTGCTGGAAAAGGGCGACTTGCAAATTGCGGAGCACGATATTATCCTGGGGTTGAACATTCCCAATTACCCGGAAGGTTAGGTTCAGCCAAGCAACAGGACTTGCCCGTTCAAACCATCAAAAAGTACTCCGAAGACGTGAACTCCAAGCAGTGAACAGAATGAACTTGGGAAAAATTGATAAATTATAAGGCAAAATTGGTAAGGATTGAAAAAAAAACTCCCCCAACTTTGCAGCATCAATTTAACCTTTAAGAAAAAAAACATGGCAACCAAAATCAATGTCAAAAGCCTTCCAGTTGGCTATCAATCCATCATTTCAAACGGGCGTTTTGCCATCGTCGGCGACGAACCCATCACGGGCAAAGGTACCGACCAAGGTTTTTCCCCGGAAGATTTGATACTCGCTGCGCTGGCTTCCTGCAAGGTGAATACCGTTCGGTTCATCGCCCGCAAAAAAGGTTGGGTTATCCGCGACGTAGATGCCCAATTGGAACTCTCGGTGAAGCGCAACCCCGACCGCTCATTGGTCTCGACCGTGCAGGTGGCCCTGCAAATAGAAGGCGATTTGAGCGACGAACAACGTGCCGAACTGTTACGCGAGGCAGACGCTTGTTACGTTCATCGCTTGATAACAGGAGATTGGAACATAGCAGAAGCTGTTCCTTTTGCGGAAAAAACCGCCGAAACCACTTGAGCCAACCTGCCTGCGCTGGAAAATGGCTTGCGTATGCTTATTTCGCCCGTTTAGGGCAAAATAAGCATACACATTATTCGGGCTAGCTTCACTTTTATAACGATTAAAGTGTTTCCACAATGCCTACAAATTAAAATATTAATCGGGTTTAATACTACTTCTGCTTCCAATTCTAATGTTTACAATTTCAACAAGCACCGCAAATGCCATAGAAAAATATATATATCCTTTTGGGATATGAAAATCAATTCCTTCGGCTATCAACGCAGTACCAATCATCAATAAAAAAGCAAGCGCCAATACCTTTATTGCAGGATGCCTATTGACAAATTCGCTTAAAGTTCTTGCGGCTAACATCATTACTATCATTGAAATTATAACAGCAGCAATCATTATACTAATATGGTCTGCCATACCTACTGCTGTAATTACCGAATCAAGTGAAAAAACAATATCAATGAGTAAAATTTGAAAAACAATATTCTGAAATGTTACAATTTTATTAGAAACGGTTCCTGTAGATTCAACATTCTCCATTTTTTCATGAATTTCATTTACACTTTTATAGATTAGAAACAGCCCTCCTAAGATTAGTACAATATCCCGACCAGATATTCCCATTCCCCAAATATTAAAAACATCCTTTGTTAATCCCATTATCCAAGAAATAGAAAAAAGCAACGCTATTCTTATCAGCAGAGCCAAACTTAAACCTACTTGTCGAGCCTTTGCCTGTTGTTCTTTAGGCAGTCTATTAGCTAATATTGAAATAAAGATTAGGTTGTCAATTCCTAAAACAATCTCTAATGCACATAGAGTTAAAAAAGAAGTCCAAATATCAGGGTTAGTAATCCAATCCATAAAACAAATTATTTTGATTGTTAAATTGCAAATGTAATAATTATGCTCCGTTTTTTTTCTTTTGCTTGCCTGCAACTAAGCTTAAACGACAACTCCCCCCTACATTGAGGCTATTGCGTGAAAAACATCTTGGCCAATACCAATTATGTAAAACAAGTGATGTATGTTTAGTCAAACCCGTTAGAGCATTCCATTAATATTTTCATTTTTTTACGACAATGAATAATGGAAACCTTTTGTTAGCAGGGTATCTAACTTGAATTTAGTGCACGCAATTGGTTTTTATTTGAATTCAAGTTCCATTACCGCTCGTGAGGGTCTGCGACCCGAAACTGCTATCTTGCCCCCCAAAATCACCACTCAATGTCGCAACACCTCCAGAAAAAGCTCACCCTCTACGGCCTCACCATGGTCGCTGTCGGCTCCTGTATCGGCTCCGGCATTTTCGTAACCCCGGCGCAAATTGTCAACGCCGTTCCCAATGCTACGCTGGTGCTGGCCGTGTGGGCACTTGGTGGCGTCATTGCGCTCACGGGCGCGCTCACGTTCAGCGAATTGGGTGGCATGTACCCCAAATCGGGCGGCGTGTATGTATACCTGAAAGAGGCGTATGGTGAAATGGTGGGCTTCCTCTACGGCTGGGTCATCCTGCTGGTCATCAACACCGGGGCGCTGGCCGGGCTTTGCGTGGCATTTGCGGAGTACATGAAAATATTCGCGCCCGACATGAGCAGCAACACCAAAACCGGCATCGCGGCCCTGACCATGCTGGTGCTCACGGGCATCAATATCCTGGGGGTGAATGTGAGCCAAGGCTTATCCAACCTGTTCACGGGATTGAAATTGCTGGCCATTGTAGGCATCATTATCGCTGGATTCGTTTGCTTCGATCCTGTCAAAAACCCTATTGATTTTTCGCTGGCCGCCAATGTCCCCGCGCATCTCGGAACGGCCATGCTCACGGGCCTCATCGGCGTTTTATTTTCGGTGGGTGGCTGGCACCATGCCTCCTACCTGGCCGGGGAAGCCATCGACGCGCCCCGCACCGTGCCGCGGGCAATGTTTCTCGGCGTTGTCATCGTACTGGCGGTGTACCTGCTGGTCAACCTCGCTTACATGATGTTGCTGCCGCTCGACACGATTGCCAACACCCCGCGCGTTGCAGGAGAGGCCATGGCCACGCTGGCACCCTGGGGCGGACAAGCCGTAGCAATTGGCATTGCTTTGTCCATTTTCGGCACCATCAGCATTTACACCATGTCGGCACCGAGGATATATTTTGCCATGGCCGCCGACGGTATTTTTTTCAAACAACTGGCTTACGTGCATCCGCGCTGGCGTACGCCCGTGGTAGCGATGCTGGTGCAAGTGGTTTGGGCCATCGCCTTGCTGTTGTTCTTCCAGGGCTTTTTTGATCAAATCATCACCTTTGTCACCTTCATGGACATCGCGTTTATGGGCTTGGCGGGTGCTGCTATTTTTGTATTGCGGTACAAACGGAAAGATGCTGAGCGGCCGGTTCGGGCCTGGGGTTACCCGGTTATTCCCCTGATTTTTATATTAATTTCGGCCGCTTTTGCGGTGAATACTTTGATGGAAAGGCCGGATCAGGCGCTTCCGGGGCTTGGGTTGCTGGGGGTTGGGGTGCTGGTGTTTTGGGGGATAAAAAGGGGCCGCGGGAAGGCAGACGGATGAACGGGGCGTAGCAGCGGGTTGTTATTGCAACATTTCGATGGCTGTTTTTGATTGACGAGTGGCGATTACATGATTGCCGATTGTTGAAGTCGGCGTTGCGTTTGGGCATGGTGCCTCATTACTAAAAAAATCTCGCACAACGACACAACGTCGTGCTCATTACACGCAAAAAAAGTCGCACACAACGGTACAACGCCACAACGACGCGCTGCGCTTGTTCTACATAATCGAAAGCGCCAAAAGCGAAGCGTTTTACGTTATGTCTGTTGTGGCTTTGTGCGAGAAAAATAACAATACCCTACTTACTGCACCTTCAACACTCGACCTACCCCCAAAACATCTCCTCCGACACCCAATATTTTAAAATAATAGAACCCAAGAGTCCCGTCCGCAGGCAACTCAAAAAAATCATCCGCACAGCTTCGCTCCTGCCGCAGCCGCCCCAAAGCATCATACACCCGAATACGGGTTTGGGCGTTTTTCCATTCCTCCGGTATTTGAAGGAAAAAAGTACCCGTAGTCGGGTTCGGGAATACCTGCACGAAGCGGGCAGCCGACACGAGCGGGCGCGTGCCACTCGGATCATCTGTACATTTCGCTATCTCGTCCAGCAACACCTGAAATTTAGGCCGGTCGTTCCAGGGCGCTGGGTCGTCTTCGTCAAAAATATGCCCCCAGGAGCCGTACTGGCTTTTCCAGGGGCCCGTCAGCACAAAAGCCATCGGCAAATCACTGCCCAATACACGTAGGCTGTCCAACATGCGCGTGTACAAGGCGTACATGCCCGGATGTACCTGCGCGTCGTACATAGATTGGATGTAGGGCGGAATGCTGAAATCGGTAAAGTGCTGTCCACCTTCATAGTTGATCACTTTTTTGCCGTACAATTTCGCCGTTCGATACACCATTTCCCAGTGTGGGTAAAAACCAATGAAGGTATTGTTGGCATTTTCCAACACGTCTTCCGGCGTAGCCGCTGCACCCAATGCCTGCAAATTTGGTACGCCCGTGGCACCGCGATCGAGGCCCACATACCAGGAGGGCGACAGGTAATCGTATCGGCGCGGATCGGCATGGGCCAGTATTTCTTCCGTGATCCAGTCATAGCCATTTTGGGTGCCCAGCACCCGTTTCAAGCGGGTATTTTGACTGCCCCAAACGTCCATCCAACGATCAAAGGCATGCAAGGAGCGCTCCACATAGCGGCGTGGGTAACTGATGTTCTGCGGGCCATTGTCCGTCACCCAATGCGCTTGCGGGAATAGCCAGTTCCATACCTCGTTGCTGTACTCGATGTACACATTTATCCCTGGCTTCAAGCCATCGCGAAACAGCTTGGCCATCTCCGTGATGTAGGCATCGTCGGCCTGGTGCGGAATACAAATCCAAATGTCTTTGTCCAGTTGATTCGCCAGTTGAATGATGTATTCGTACGCCATTCCACCATTCGGGCTTTCCGCTTGCGAATAGTGCGTCGGCCGGGTACGCCCGCTCCACTGCGTTTGCGCGCTGCCATTGGTATGCATCCAGTCCATAAACCGCAGGGTGTGAAAGGGTGTGCATTTCTCCAGGAAACCGGCACGGAACGGCTGTGTCAGGTAAGTGCCGGCGTTACTGGCTTCTATCACCCGAATATTGCGCACCGGATTGCCCAATTGTGACAATATCAGGTTGAAAAAAATATTGCCGTCGTCGTTTACCACAAAGTCGATTTGGCCGGGCTGGTTGCTGTTGACCGTCAAATTGCCTTGCATTTGCAAAGTGCCCACGCCATCGTACAACAAGCGCATGGGCGTCCCTTGGGGAACAAATCCGATGGCTGAAAAAATACCCCGAAGCATGTTTTGCCCACTGCCATTCGGCACGACAAAAGGTATTTGCAGGGCATAGCCGTCTGCATCGACAGGAATATGCGCCTGGTTTTCAGTGTTCCAGATAAAGTTTCCGCCGGGCGGGTTGGGGTCGTAGGTGATCCATTCGCCACAGGATTTGAAAAAATCTTTGAAGGGACGACCTGATGAATAGTAGGCCAAGCCTTCAATGCCAACGCCGATTTTCATGGCGCATGGCTCGGGGGCCCAGCCCGGACAAGTGTTGCTATCCCGTTGTATTTGAAGCGAAAAAGTATCGCGGCAGCCGTTGCCGCCCTGGGCCGTCAACACATAATTGCCTGCCGCGAGGTTGTCGTACAGGTTTTGGCTGCTGGGCGCTATGAGGGCTCCACTACTGTGGCGCAGTTGCAGTGGAGTATTGTCGTAGTTGGTTACCCGGAAACGTCCGTCATTGCCTGTGCAGGAGGCTAGTTTTTCCTGCACCAGCCCCAACTGACAGGAAAAGGTGCCGGAAGCATTTTGCACTTGAATGGTTTTGGTAAGGCTGTGCAGCAAGCCTAGGTTGTCGCTTACCGTGAGCCGCACGTTGAGCAAACCCGTTGCGTTGAAAGTGTGTGTCACGATCTGGCCGCTTTGCTCCGGCGTTCCATCGCCAAAATTCCAGGTATAGGACACAATGCTGCCGTCCGGGTCGCTGCTGCTGCTGCCGTCCAACATGACTTGCAAAGGTGCCATCCCGCCGGGCGGGTTCATGCTAAAGGCCGCTGCCGGGGGCTGGTTCACCGAAACGGAAGGGTCGGGAACGGTGCAGGCATAGGTGGCTCCCATGCGAATTTCGTCTGCTTGTCCGCTGGCGGCATCGTCGCCGAGGTAGAGCGCCATGGTTCGGAGCAAGAGTGGGAAGGTGGTGGATTGTACCAGGGTGGGTATGGGCGCGGGTATGTCGTTGCCCAATTGCGTGGGATTCACATACAGCGAAACCTGGGCATTATTGGTCAAAAATTCAATTTTAAGCACCAAAAGCACCGTTTCATCGCTAGCGACGGGAATAGCTGTCGGGAAATAACTATCGCCCAACCGAAGCGTCCAACGCCGTTGTCCGCCCACGTTGGAGGCGGAGCCAAAGTATCCCACGGCGAGTTTATTGGCGGTACAACCTTCACACCATTGCAGGTTGCTTTGGTGCCAGGTGATTGCTACGGGTTCGTTG
>JBBRWA010000315.1:0-6334 GCA_038246345.1 Chitinophagales bacterium | reverse complement strand
CCTCTGAACCCTCCCCAAAAAAAACAAAGTTTTTTTTGGGGAGGGTTCAGAGGTTTTAGACCTACGAGGCTTTTACCACACGAAGAGAAGTAGCCCTTTTAATTCATGCGCATATTCCTGGCATACATCATCTCCTTATTTCTCCTTCTGGCCTCCTGCCAGAAAGAGAACCCGGAGCCTGTATCGCCACCGGCATCTGATGATTATACCTTGCGCATCCCCACGGGCTTTCCAACCCCCGACATTCCGCTGGATAACACGCTGACATTAAGCCGGGTAACCTTAGGGAGACTGTTGTTTTACGACCCCATTTTGTCTGCCGATAATACCCGCTCCTGTGCTTCCTGCCATGCCGCCCATTTGGCTTTTTCAGATAGCACTGCGGTAAGTTTGGGTATTGAAAATCGGCCTGGAACCCGAAATTCGCCAACGCTGGCGAATGTGGCGTATCAAAAACGCCTACTACGGGAAGGAGGTATCCCGACGCTTGAGATGCAAATATTGGTGCCCATTCAGGAGCACAATGAATTTGATTTCAACATATTATTGGTGGCAGATCGCCTCCGGAAATTGCCCCAATACATCAAGCTATCGGAAACAGCTTATGGTCGCAGCCCAGATCCTTTTGTCATCACGCGTGCCATCGCTGCTTTTGAGCGCACACTGTTGAGCGGCGATTCCCCGTATGACAAATATGCGTATCAAGGAAAATTAAATGCGCTGTCAGCGGTACAAAAACAAGGCCTGGAGCTTTTTCAAAGTGATCGCTTGAATTGTTCGAAATGCCATGAGGGATTCCTTTTTACCAACCAGGATTTTATGAACAATGGCCTGTATGACCTGTATCCCGACTCCGGTCGAATCCGGCTCACGGGCTTGGAAAGTGACAGGGCATTGTTCAAAGTGCCGAGCCTGCGCAACATTGCCCTGACCGCTCCGTACATGCATGATGGTAGTATTTATACCTTGGAAGCAGTGATCGATCATTATCAAACGGGCGGAAAACCGCATCCTAACAAAAGCCCAATATTGAAACCATTTACCTTGAGCAACCTGGAGAAATCGGCATTGTTGGCCTTTTTGGGAAGTTTGACAGATATGACATTTGTTCAAAATCCAGCTTTTAGGTGACGCCCATTAACCCCAATCAGCGAAAAATATCATTAGGTTTTTAAAACGAAAAAACATGAAGCATACCTTACTCGCGCTTTTAACAATTACCCTAATCCTCTTTGCTTGCGACAAAAATGACCCGGTAGAAGTACCAGCAACGTATGACCCAACACCCTATGAATTGAAAATAGGAGATTTTCCAACGCCAGACTTGCCAGTAGATAACCCCTTGACCATGGCAGGGGTGCAGCTCGGACGGATGCTTTTTTACGAGCCTACGCTCTCCAAAGATGGCTCACAAGCCTGCGCCGACTGCCACAAACAAGAGGATGCATTTTCAGACAAACGCCAGTTTAGCATAGGTGTAGAAAAGCTCCCCGGGAAGCGCCAAGCGATGTCGGTCATGAATTTAGCCTGGCATCAAAACGGTCTTTTTTGGGATGGTCGTGCTCCAAAAGTGCGAGATCAGGCGCTGAAACCCATTCAGGATCCGCTGGAAATGAACGAAACATTGCCCAGTGTAGTGGCCAAGCTTTCTGCCAATAAAAAATTCACGGATCAGTTTATCCGCGCTTTTGGTGATGCCACCGTGACCCCCGAACGTATGGGCCTGGCTTTGGAGCAATTCATGTTGATCATGGTTTCCCATAATGCAAAATACGACAAGTATCTCCGGGGCGAAGCAACCTTAACCGATGCGGAAGAGCGGGGCAGGGTGTTGTTTTTTACAGAATACGATCCGTTTGGCAGCACCAAAGGAGCGGAGTGTTTCCACTGCCATGCTGGCCACAATTTTACCAACGACGAATTTATGAACAATGGCCTCGACATGGAGGCAGAACAAACCGATAATGGACGCATGAAAGTGACCATGGATCCGGCAGATAAAGCGGCATTCAAGGTGCCTTCACTCCGCAACATCGAACATGGTGGGCCTTTTATGCACGATGGGCGCTTCGCCACCTTGGAGCAAGTGGTGGATCATTACGACCATGCCGTGAAAAACTCCCCCAATGTTGCATTTATCCTTCAATACAACCTACAGCCTGGTGGGCTTCAAATGACTGCCCAGGCAAAAGCTGATTTGGTGGCATTTATGAAAACCCTCACAGATCAGGATTTTTTGACCAATCCGGCGTATGCGAAACCGGAATAGTTTTACTGATTTAAATCAAATACAATGCGTATTCTATTTTTTCGAACCGTAACTACGGCGATGCTGACATTCGTGCTGGTGATAAGTTACAGCCAAACGCTGATCCCAATTCCGGAAACGGTTTCGGGGTCAACTATAAATTTAACCTTGAAACCAGGAACGAAAGCCTTTTTTCCGGGAACACAAACGGCAACGTTCGGCTATAACGGCGCTTATCTGGGCCCTACCATTATCCTGGAAAATGGCCAAGCGGTAACGCTCAATGTCCACAACCAGCTTGGCGATACCACCACGACGCACTGGCATGGGTTGCACGTAGCGGCCCACAACGATGGCGGGCCGCATACCATGATTATGGATGGTGAAACTTGGTCGCCTTCATTTACCATTATGGATCAAGCGGCCATGTATTGGTACCATCCACACTTGCATGGAAAAACCTTGGATCAGGTTGTCAAAGGAGCAGCAGGGCTTATCATCGTTCGCGATGATGCAGAAGCGGCCCTCAACTTGCCGCGCACCTACGGCGTGGATGATATCCCCTTGGTTTTTCAATTCCAAACCTTTGACAGTCAAAAACAAATTGTCCTCAATGACGAGCTGGACAACACTGTTTTGGTAAATGGTACGGTGAACGGGATGCTCAATGCTCCGGCTCAGGTGGTGCGTTTGAGGTTACTCAACGCCAGCAGCCACCGGGTGTTTCGATTTGGCTTTGATGACAACAAATCCTTCAAACAAATTGGTGGCGATGCCGGACTGCTCAGCGCTTCGGTTTCGCTGACCCGCCTGACCCTCAGCCCAGGAGAACGGGCTGAAATTCTGGTAGATTTATCCGGTATGCTCGGGCAAACCCTTTCGCTAAAAACGTATGGTGCGGAACTTCCAACGGGTTTTCCAGGTGGGCCGGCCATGATGGGCATGGCATTGGGGCCGCTGGACAACACAAATTTCCAGGTGCTTCAACTAAATGTGATCGCTCCAACTACAAACCCCGTGACGACAATCCCGAATACCTTGATTCCCAACTCGGTATGGTCACAAGTAGGAGCAGGCCAGCGATCTTTTGGCTTGTCAGCACAACCGATGATGAGCATGACGAACTTTTTCATCAACGGCTTGAAATTCGAGATGGAAAAAGTAAATTTCAGCGTGCAATTGGGCGAAACCGAAGTGTGGACGATCACCAACCAGACGATGATGGCGCATCCCTTCCATGTGCATGGCAACAGCTTTTATGTGGTGCAGAAAAATGGTGCCACGCCACCCGCGAATGAACAAGGGCGCAAAGATGTGGTCATGGTGGCGCCGATGAACGGTTCGGTAAAGGTTGTGATGAAGTTTGAGGATTTTGCAGACCCCCATACCCCTTTCATGTACCACTGCCATATTTTGAGCCATGAAGACAATGGCATGATGGGGCAATTTGTCGTGACAGCCCCAGCTTCAGGGACGATAGAAAGCGAAGCGACCAAATTGGTGCTTTACCCTAATCCAGCCAAAGAGTTCTTGTCGCTCCAATTGGAACAACCCCTGTCAGAAATGGCAGGCTGCCAGGTGGTAGATGCTTTGGGGCGGGTGGTGTTAAACCAGCGAATCCAGCTTTCAAAGGGCCAGGCAACTGTAAAAATTGACCAATTGCCAGTAGGCACCTATGTAATTCACCTTTTGTTGCCAAATAGCAAATCATTCACGGAAACCTTTGTGAAACAATGATGAAGTGGCAGTAGCTTCGTGCTACATCGAAATCATTCCATTATTAATGTCACTTTTATACCAATTCAACATGCAATCTTTCAACTTTTCGACCCTTTTAAAAGCCTTTTTCTTCTTGCTGTGCGCTCAAAACCTGCAAGCACAATGTCAACCCGACGAAACGAAAGTCAGCCTGATCGTTGAAACAGATGACTACGGCTACGAGACGTATTGGTCGCTGGTGCCAGGTGGCAATAACTGCAATGCTGGGGTAATCGCTTCGGGCGGCAATACCGTCCAAATTGGCTGTTTCGGCGGTGGCCAGGAAGTTGCTACTTCCAACTTCGGGTACGGAGACAACACAACCATCAATGAAGGGCCCTGGTGCTTGAAAACTGGCCTTGCTTACACCCTCTATCATGTGGACGACTATGGCGATGGCGGCGCGACCATCACCATCATGATCGAAGATTATCCGGTGTACAAATTCAAGAGCACGGGAGAAGGGGGCGCGTTTGATTTTACGGTTTCATTGCCACTAGTCTACAATGCAGAATTGCACAAAATCGGGAACTACAGTTTCAATGACCTGAAACCAACCGTTGTGCGCGGACATATTTTCAACATCGGCGCATCAGTAATTGACTCCATTGACCTGAGCTATTCTATCAATGGCGGTATGGCGGTTACCGAGACGTTCAGCGGACTGAACCTTGAACCTTTCGCCGATGCCGACTTCAGCTTTTCCAACCTTTGGACACCAGCCGATACGGGCAATTACGCGCTCAAGGTTTGGCTCGGCAATATCAACGGGAATGCTGACTTGGACACAGCCAACGATACACTTGGAAAATCTATCTATTTCAGGGCACTGAAACCCAACCTGATAAACCATTACCTGACCGATTCCGTGATCATAAAAGAAATCAGCAGTGCTTCTGATGGGCTGAACAAACCGCGCGACCTGGCATTTGCGCCTACCGCCAGACCCGAATTGTGGGTCATCAACAAAAATACTGCATCCACCGGCGGAAGCACTGTGACGTATTTTGATGCCGGATTGCCGACCCAGGATGCACAGTTGAAAAAAGATGGAAACGCCTGGCATTTTATGTCCTTGCCCACCGGTATCGCCTTTAGCTACAACGGCAACTTCGCTACTTCTCCAGGTGTTTTCGACGCAAATCACCAGGGAGGTTCTTCGTATTTTACCGGCCCAACTTTGTGGAGCGGCGATTGGTCCATTTACGCAGAACCATCAGGCGGCAATGGCAGCCATTTGGATATGTTACACCAAAGCCCCTACAGCATGGGCATCGAGTGGGAAGCCGATAATGTGTTTTGGGTGTACGATGGGCACAACAAAAATATAGCCCGCTACGATTTTCAGGAAGACCACGGCCCCGGTAATGACGATCATTCGGATGGCATCGTACACCGCTACACCGAATTGCAAGTGAAAAGAATTGACGACCATATTGCCAACCACATGGCCCTCGACCATGACAGCGGCATGATGTATATCGTGGACAACGGCAACAAAAGGGTGCTGCGGCTCGACATCCACTCCGGGCAGCCTGGTGCTGACCTTGTGCCGTATGCGGAGCCGCTGCACGAATACAAAGCTGTGACTGGCACAGATTGGTCTGTGTACATATCCAGCATGGGCCAACCAAGTGGTATCGCTGTGCAAGGCGATTACTTGTTGGTATCAGACTATAGCACTGGTGACATCATTATTTATGACAAAACGGGCACCCAAGGTGTGGAACTCGGGCGCGTCAATACAGGCGCTGCGGGCATCATGGGCATTGAGATCGGGCCGGATGGTAAAATTTGGTACGTGAACACGACCACTGAAAAAGTCTTTCGCTTAGATTACAAGCCTTTGTTATCGGTGGCAGTCAATGAGTCAGGCAAAGGGCCGGAATTTTCGGTATCGCCGAACCCGACAAGCCAGTTTTTCAACGTAAACATTCGGGCGAACAACCTGAGCGAAAATTGCAGGATGCGTGTGGTGAATGCTTTGGGCCTTGTGCTTAGAGACGAAGCTGTTGATGGACGCACAACTATGCGCATTGACTTGGCGGGACAGCCGACTGGCTACTATTTTGTGCAAATTTCCGATGAAAATGGCAGCCGTACGGAGCGGGTGCTTTTGTCTCGGCACTAGTGGCTTTTAAAACCCTAACATATTACGCATCTTTGCGCTGGCTGGCACCAACGTTAAAATTACATTGAATACCAAGAAGTTGTGGGGGTACGTGGGCGGGCGGGAGCCGGGGGTGGGGGGTAATATGATGTGGGGAGGGGGGGGCGGGGGGGGTCAAAAAATTTGTTGTGTTGCTTGTTTAAAATATTAAAATTTGT
>JBBRWA010000314.1:0-6399 GCA_038246345.1 Chitinophagales bacterium | reverse complement strand
GAATGAAAGGATGATAAAGAGATTGTAAAGCAAAGCTAGCAATATCCCTTGTTTTTTAAGCAATTCAGTTCAATTCGAGATGACTCATGTTACGGTTGTATGCCGCTCCTTCGCGCTCGAAATGAACTGAATTGCTTAAAAAACAAGGGATATTGCTAGCTTTGCTTTACAATCTCTTTATCATCCTTTCATTCGTTTCGCCATGCGGTTTCCGTTACTCTTCCTGTTGATAGCCCCGTTGACTTTGTTCGCACAAAATACCCATTGGCAGTCGAAAATTGATCCGCTGCTGTGGGCTTATGCGCAGAACCCCGATACAAGCGTTGAATTTTTGGTCATTCTGCAAGCGCAGGCTGATGTAAGTGCCGCCAAGCAAATGCGCAGCAAAACAGACAAAGGGCAATACGTTTTTGAAACCCTCTCCACCTTTGCCGAAAGTAGCCAACGCAAACTCCGTGACCTGTTGCAGCTAGAAAATGTGCCCCACCAATCTTTCTGGATCATCAATGGACTTTGGGTAAAGGCTTCAAAAAAACTGATCGAACAAGTAGCCAAAATGCCCGAAGTGGGCCGCCTGGAAATAAACCCTGTTTGGCATCTTGAAGAACCAATGCCCGAGATTACAACTGCAACAGCGCAAGACCGCCTGACACCCATTTCCTGGGGACTTACCAAAATAAACGCTGATGATGTCTGGGCCATGGGCTACACCGGGCAGGGCATTGTGGTTGGTGGCCAAGATACGGGTTATGAATGGGGCCACCCGGCGATAAAGAACAAATACCGAGGCTGGAATGGCTCCACTGCCGATCATAATTACAACTGGCATGATGCCATTCACGCGCTGATAGGTGGTGGCGCGAATTCCTGCGGCCTCAACCTCGACCACCCTTGCGACGACCACGACCACGGTACCCATACCATGGGCACCATGGTCGGCGGCCCAAATGCCGACAGCATCATTGGGGTAGCGCCCGATGCGGTTTGGATGGGTTGCAGAAACATGGAAGAAGGCGACGGTACGCCCGCCACATACACCGAGTGTTTCCAGTGGTTTGTGGCACCAACAAACCTGGCCAACCAAAACCCTGATGCCACAAAAGCGCCCCATGTCATCAACAACTCCTGGTCCTGTCCGGGATCAGAAGGATGCAATGCCTCCAATTATGCCACAATGGAAGCCGTCGTAAACAACGTGCGCGCCGCGGGTATTTTTGTAGTAGTCTCTGCTGGAAACGATGGCCCTGGATGCAACACTGTGAATGCGCCGGCGGGTATATTCGATGCCAGCTACACCGTTGGGGCGACCAACAGCAACGACGATATTGCCGGGTTTAGCAGTCGAGGCCCCGTGACGGTGTACACCAATATTAAAAAGCCCGATATCAGCGCGCCAGGGGTGGCTATTGTGTCCTGCATTGGTCACGACAATGCAAGTGGTAGTTACAGCTACGCCTCCTGGAATGGCACCAGCATGGCCGGGCCGCATATTGCGGGCGTTGTTGCGCTTATCCTGAGTGCGCGGCCCGACCTGATCGGCAGCGTGGATGCCGTAGAGAATGTGATCAACAATACAGCACTGCCGCGTTTTTCCACTGCTTTCTGCGGTGGCGACAATGGCAGCACGCGTCCCAACAACATGTATGGCTGGGGCCGTGTCGATGCATTGGCGGCTGTCAACACGGCATTACCCATTGAATTGCTGGATTTCTCCGTAAAAGCTGCTGGTAAAGGTGTCTTATTGGAATGGACAACAAGTATCGAAATCAATTGTGCACATTTTAACCTGCAACGCAGCAGTGATGGATTTTCCTGGCAAAAATTCGGGGAGGTCTCCTGCAACGGCAGTGCTGCCCCAAGTGAAACCAGTTACTCCTTTCTGGATGTACAGCCGAATAAAGGCGCCAACTATTACCGCTTTGAACAGGTCGATTTATCTGGCGACCGCTATTACAGCCCCATTCGTGCGCTGACGATTGCCAGCACCGGGTATGCACTGCGCCTCAGCACCAGCGATGGGAAGGCATTTTATCAAGTTTTGGGCGACAACGCCAATGCTCAAACTTGGCAACTTGAAATCTGTGCCCTTGATGGTCGAATACTTCTAGGCCAGGCCGTGGGTTCGAAAGGCTGGCTGGAATTGCCTGCGATACCGAAGGGTATGTATTTGGCTGTTTTACGCGACGAAAGGGGAGTCGTAATGGCAACTGAAAAAATGCTGATCCTGCGTTAAAGTTGCTGATCCTGCGTTAATATGGGTCATCAAGAGTTTTCGGCAGGAGAATTCAGGTAAAGCTACATTCGTCTTTGCTTATTCGTCGGACCACGAAAAGTGGTCAGACGAGGGCCATTTGGTATGACCACTTTTCGTAGTCCGACCAATAAGTATACACAAACACCTGATACCCTTCTTTACCCTCCCAGAAAAAGATATAGGCCAAATTAATTCAGCCTGTCCCCATCTTTATCCAGCCTAGTGTATCTAACTTCGCAGCATGAAGACAGCAACAATTCTCCTCCACGGTGCGCTCGGGAGCGCCGCGCAATTCAATGCTTTGCAAGCACTTTTTCCTCAGGAAGACCCAATATTTACCTTCAACTTCCCTGGACACGGCCTAACAGCACCCGACGCTCCATTTTCCATGAAACTGTTTTCCGAAGCGGTATTGCGTTTTATGGACGAAAAGGAAATACCAACAGCCAATATTTTCGGCTACAGCATGGGAGGCTATGTGGCATTGTACATGGCAGCGGAATACCCCGACCGGATAGAGCAGGTGGTCACCCTCGGCACCAAGCTCGACTGGACGCCGGAGGTGGCCGCGGGCATGAACCGCATGTTTGATCCGGAGAAAATAGAGGCCAAAGTGCCGCAGTTTGCCCAGGCATTATCCGCCCAGCACGCCGATTGGAAGGCGCTTTGCCGGTACACCGCAGCATTTCTGAGTGATTTGGGGAATGGGCTTGGTATTCAAGATGCTTCTTACGCCAAAATACAGTGCCCCGTCACTATTGGCTGGGGAAGCGAAGACAACGTAGTGAGCGCTGCAGAAAGCCAAAGGGTGGCAACGCTGATACCGAATGCAAAATTTATAGAATTATTTGGTGTAAAACATCAGCTAGAGCTTGTGGATGTCGAAAATATGTTTATATTTGTAAGGGCGTCCTCCTCCCCCCTGCCCCCCTCCGAAGGGGGGCAGGGGGGAGGCAAGCAACGAACTAAAACCAAATTCTAAACAACCCGCCTTCGCCAAAGCCATCGCGGATAAATCAAAACACATGAATCTCCAACACGCCACACAAGCCCTCAAAAAGTACTTCGGATACGATGCCTTCCGACCCTTGCAAGCCGACATCGTACAAGCCGTGTACGAGCGCCGCGACACCCTCGTGCTCATGCCCACGGGGGGCGGTAAAAGCATCTGCTATCAAATTCCAGCCATCACCCTTGAAGGCACTGCCGTAGTGGTCAGCCCCCTCATTGCGCTGATGAAAGACCAGGTGGAAGGCTTGATCGCCAACGGTATTCCGGCAGCATACCTCAACAGCTCCCAGGGCAGCGCAGAAACCCGAAACGTGGAAGAAGCAGCTGCCGATGGCTACATCAAAATCTTGTACGTCAGCCCGGAGAAACTGGTGTCGCAGAGCTTTCAACCCTTGTTGAAACGCCTGAAGGTGAGTTTGTTTGCCATTGATGAGGCGCATTGTATTTCCGCCTGGGGCCACGATTTTCGGCCAGAATACACCCAGTTGAAATTTTTGAAAGCGCAATATCCAGAAGTGCCACTCATTGCGCTTACCGCCACGGCCGATAAATTGACCCGAAAGGATATTGCCACCCAACTGCACCTCAAAGACCCGGAAACTTTCCTCGCTTCCTTCGACCGGCCCAATATCAGCCTGACCGTGCGGCCCGGACAAAAGCGCTGGGAACAATTGCTGGCATTTTTAAAAGAGCGTCCAAAACAATCGGGCATCATTTATTGCTTATCAAAAAAAGGCTGTGAAACCCTGGCTGAAAAGCTCAATAAATTCGGCTTCAATGCTGCCTACTACCATGCCGATGTGCCCTCGGCGCAGCGCAGCAAAACACAGGAAGATTTTATCAACGACAGAACTTCCATTATTTGCGCCACCATTGCCTTTGGCATGGGCATCGACAAAAGCAATGTGCGCTTTGTGGTGCACTACAATTTGCCCCGCAATGTAGAGGGCTATTACCAGGAAATTGGCCGAGCGGGCCGCGATGGCCTGCCCGCAGCGGCGCTGCTGTTTTTCAGTTACGCAGATTTGATGTCGTATCGGGATATGTTTGAAAAAGGCGATACCAAACCAGAGCAACTGACCCTTAAATTGGCCAAGTTGGAGCGTATGTTTCAATTTGCAGAGGCGCTGATTTGCCGCCGCAAAACCGTGCTCAATTATTTCGGCGAAACCTACGACCAGAGTTGCGGCAACTGCGATATCTGCCAAAATCCGCCCAAACAATTCGATGGCACCATCGCTGTCCAAAAAGCCTTGTCGGCCATCAGCAGGACAGATGAAAAGGTGGGCATGAACCTGCTCGTGGACATCCTGCGCGGCAGCGGGCGGCGCGAAGTGTTTGACAACCGATATCACGAAATCAAGACTTATGGTGCGGGAAAAGAATACAGCTACAATGATTGGATGTATTTTTTGCTGCAAATGATACACGTCGGCCTCATCGAAATCGCATACGACGACCATAGTCGCCTTAGGGTGGGGGAGGAAGGCAAAAAAGTGCTTTTTGAAGGCAAAAAAGTGCCGTTGGCCATGCCGCAGGCCAAAGAAAAGCCGGGAGAAAAGTCGCCGCATTTTGTTGGAAAATCGAAAACCCAAACACTGCGCGACGAACTATTCGAAAAACTGGCGGCCTTGCGCAAACAAGTGGCCCAACAACAAGGCATCCCGCCCTACCTCATTTTCAGCGATGCTACGTTGCAAATAATGGCAGATAAGCGCCCCATTACGGATGCTGATATGCTGGAAGTGAGCGGTGTGGGTGAGCGCAAATTGCAACTGTATGGCGATGCTTTCATCAGCGAGATACGGCGTTATGTGTTGGAGAAATCAAGTGCTGGCGAGCGCGTAGTAGGCGGCACCCAATTGCAAACCTGGGAGCTATTTAAAAACGGGCAAAGCGTGGAAGAAATCTCCAAGATTCGGGAAATTAGTACGATGTCAATCATGAACCACCTCGCCACCATGTACGAGCGCGGCGAGTTGGTGGACATACGTCAATGGGTTTCGGAAGACGAATGCGACCTCATCCAGGGCGCTTTGTCGCTGTTTGACGAACCCTACCAACTAAAACCCATTTTCGAACATTTTGAAGGCAGCTTTTCCTACGACAAAATCCGCTGGGCCCTGGCCGAATGGCGCGTGAATACCTCAAAAGCCGCCTCCTAATTATCACATTCCCTAATTCTCTAATTATCACATTAAAATGATGTACCTCAAACTCAGATACCGCGCTCGCCTGGCCGACCTGGCCCTAGTCGATCAAATGGCCGATGAAGTGGCCGACATTTGCGACTCCAATGGTTGGAAATACCATCGCTGGGACGATGATTGGCGTAAACCAACTGATGTTCAAATTGGAGAATCGGAAGAAGGAATAAACTTTGAAGGAGAGGCTGGCCTGCGGGGCATCCATTTCAGTCCGGGGCCGCAATGTGAAACAATATGGCTCACCTTCAGCGCCAACGGTATGCTCAATTCGCTGTTCACCCTCGAAAACCCAACTTTTACAGCTGAAGACCCCGATTACCCCTGGAACCGTGTAAAAACGGGTTTTGACGGTGCGAAAACGCATATCGAAATATGCAACCTGTTCCGTTTTTTAGAGAAAAAATATTTCTCTGACTGCCAGATGCTTGATGAGTCGGGCTATTGGCAGCATGGCGACAAGGCCCGTTGCGAAAAATGGATGGACGAAGTAACCCGTGCGCACGACACATTGGATGAAGAGATAGCCGCCCTGGAAAGTGATCCGTCCATTGACCCGAAAACCCGACATAAGATTTTTTATGGGTTGATCAAGCAGTTTGGGGAGCGGTACAAGCCGGATACGCAGTAGGGGCTGTGGGCAGCGCCACAACAACCACAACGTAAAAAACGCTTAGGTCAGGGGCCCTTCTAACACTATGCGCATATCGCCCTTTGTGTCGTTGTGTGAAACTTTTTTTTGGTATAACGGACATGATGTTTGTCTTTGTGTGGGAAAATATCAAACAGGCCGATACCAGTCAACCCTAACCGAAATTAGCAGTCGCTCAATCTTAGATTTATCGGGCAGTTCCGGCAAACTGCTCTTTGCAAACAACCTGTCGATTTTCAGCAGCTTGTCTTCAGCCTGCGCCATAAGTGTTTCATACT
>JBBRWA010000313.1:0-6401 GCA_038246345.1 Chitinophagales bacterium | reverse complement strand
CTGCTACCCAAATTTGGTCGCCGTATTGGGCGTTTTGTAATGCTGGTTGAAGTTGGGTAAAAGCGTTTTGCCATGAAATGCCATTATTATCGCCTATTGCGTCATATTTGACGTAAATAATTTGCTGAGCTGAAACTAGGGTAGGGAAGATGACAGCTAAAATAAAAACAGAAAGCTTCATAATTTAATTCATTTGAAAGGACTGTTTGTAAATAGAAAAAATGATGTGATTCAATTGATTTAGCTTTGCCACACAAACAATAAAACCCAAATTCATGCCTTACATCAGGCTACTCAATACGGGAAAATCTCAGGTCATCAAAGATGTAGCCTTCTGTACACTCCTTGAAGGGCAACTACCGAGCGCGGAAAAATCGTTTTCTAGCTTATTCACAGCGTTTGATGCGGAGGTTAAAAAAATAGATAAAAGGATCACCACAGGGGCAATGAGCAATGAGCAATGTGCATGGTGATTGGTATGAGTGGCTGCTGGCAATTTCCGCCTGGAATCATTTTTGTAAAAACCCGAACAGTCATCTTGCAATCTTGCTGCCCAATATTAGCCAATTTGATGTTTCTACCTTGTACGAAACGCGATTGAGTGACCTAATTGTAGACCTGAAAAATAAAGTTTCAGAAGTCTCTGGAGTTCAGCTAATTACATCAAACCCGGATTTTGTGATAATCAACCGGGAGCTGGCAAAAGAAACCTTGAAAGATGTTGCTGAAATAAAGGAGCTTACGCCAGAAATATTGAGCTTTCTTGGGACTGTTTACCAAAACTTCATCGACAAATGCACTTTTGAACAAATTGAAGGATTCATATCTGTAAAAACATCCTTACGACCAGATAGGCGGTTGCAAATTTCTCATGAAGGGAGTTTGATGAAGGCACTTTACGCACATTTACAAACAAGGGAATGGATAATTTCTCCCAAGGGCTTGAAATACTTTGCCTTGGCCACTCAAATTTCAATTGCAGACAGAAACGCGTTAAAAACGGTCGCAACACATTCGTTGGCAACGGTTTTCAGTTCGCCACAAACCGAATTTGACCTGTTAAACTTTGCTGCATGAATAATTCTAAGCTTTGGACTAAGGACGAGCTGATAATTGCCTTGAATTTGTATTGGAAAATACCATACAATAAAATCAGTGGGACTTCCAATGATGAGATAAAGACTATGTCAAAAATTCTCGGCAGAACACCAGCGGCAATTGCTTATAAGCTAATGAATTTTACAAGTTTAGATGAAGAACGAACCAAGAAAGGAAATAAAGGGAAAGAGAGCGCAGGCAAATTAGATGAAATCGTGTGGCATGAATACAAAAACAACTGGGAAAAACTTGCAATCGATAGTGCTTCACTTTTGGCAAAATTACAAAACAAGCCAATGGAGTTAATTGTCAAAATTGATCAAGATTTTTCAAAATTCGAGGGAAAGGAAGAGGAAAGAATTGTGAAAGTGCGGGTAAATCAACAAGATTTTCGGCAGAGGATTTTGGCTTCTTACAATCAACGATGTTGCATAACTGGCATAAATATCCCAAACCTTTTAATTGCTTCCCATATAATCCCTTGGTCTGAGAACGAACAGGAAAGGCTTAATCCTAAAAATGGGCTTTGTTTAAATGCCTTGCATGATAAGGCATTTGATAAAGGACTAATTACAATCACACCCGATTACCAAGTGAAATTATCCAAAAAAATTCTTGAAAAAGCAAAAGAAATTCAATATGAACATACGTTTTTGCAATTTGATGGCAAAACGATTGAATTGCCTGACAGGTTCTTACCTGATGAAAAATTTTTAACTTGGCACAACCAAAATATTTTTCAATAATATGAAAGAAGAAGTTACTGACAAATCCGACAAAGACAAATCCACAGAATTGTTGCAGGCTGTCATTGACTGGTGGGATGACTGGGTTTCATCTGACAATCCAGTCGAAATTTATGACCCTCCAATTCAGGAGATAAAGGAATTTTTGCGCAAAAAAGAGGCTTCACGAGTTAAGTGATTTGCAGCCAGTCGCTTTTGGCCCTGAATAAAAAATGATGCATTAAAATGCCACTGGAAATTTTGCTATCAATGCTCGCTTTGGTTACTTTACCCCCTATTTCTGCAAGAGAGTCAACAAGTTGTTTTCCAAGTACAAATTCTCAGGTTTTATGAAAGGGGACATACAATAAATGCAAGACTTGAGATTATTCAGAAATAATTTCGATGGCCTTAACCACCCGCCTTCTGCATCTTCACACACTCCGCCAACAAAAACTCCGCCTTCGACTTAAACCGCAAGTTCGGGTCATTCCCATGAAACTTCCGCTGAATGTAGAATTTCAATTCCGGGATGGCTTCTGCGTAGCGCTTGGCGTGGAACAGGCATTCGCTTTTGCGCAAGCGTGCCAGCCAGTGGATCGGCTGCACCGCCAAGGCACCTTTGATGGTTTTGTCAAAATCAGGTACGGCACTTTCCCATTCGTTCTTTATCATCATCACTTTGCCGCGGCCGTAGTACGGCTCCGGTGCCAGTGGGTTGATGGAGATGCTTTTTGAGAAATCGTGCAGCGCGTCGTTGTAATTTTTGAGTTTGTAGTTCACATAGCCCCGGCGCTCGTAAGCGGCGGCGTGGCGTGAATATTTCTCAATAGCATTGCTGAGGGCTTCGGTAGCCTGCTCCATGCCGCCTTGTTTCACCAGCTCCCGACCGCGGATGAACTCCGCAACAACCGTTTTATTTGTTTTGGGCTCAATTTGGTACTCGCCCAAAATCTGGCCATTTTGTACCCACCAGGCACCGACATTGCCAGCAAGGGCGTACTGTGCTACTTCTTTGAGCAGCGAAGTGGTATTGCGCCAATGTTTTTGGGTACTCATCAGCGTTTGCTGTGGCACATTGAGCGAAAAATCTTCGGGCATGAATACTTCTTCAGCCGTGAAAAGTACTTGTGTTTTGAAGTACGTTTCCATGCGCGTCTGCCAATGCTTTAGCACCAGGTCATAGGTGCGTTGCGATCCGAAGTCGAGGCGGCCTCTGAAAACCAGTTTAAGTGGTTGCGGTTGTTGATTGTCCATGCTCATGCTGCTGCTGTTTATATATGATCACAATCGTTTTCAAACAAGTTGGGTCGATGGGGCGACGATTCCTCCACGCGGTTAACGTGGGAAAAACTGCGTTATGTCCTTTTAACAGCGGCACTACAGTATAGTTCGCTGCAATTGCGTGACAGAACCCTTATCGATGTGCAAACACTGCCATCAATACTCCAGTATCACAAAAACGTTTGACTAATTTCCTTTTTCTGAGGAAGGCCGACGAGATATCGGCTAGAAAAAGGTGCTTTCCCTAACAAGCTACAAAGTTGGCACTTTTTATCCACTTATCCAAGTATGATTTACAGGTTTTTATAAAAAAATTATTTGTTTTAAAAACAAACGCCTTGTTTTTGTTCTGCAAGCCCCCTGTTTTTTAACTATTTTCCCAAATTATTGCTAAGTTTTTAAAATACCTGCGACATGCTGCCTTAAAAAAGCAACACTGACAATATATTTGACCGAATTTCAACCAACGTTGACCCAGAGGCCGTTTGCTCATTTTTCTGACAAAATGTTTTGTCTGTATCTTAACGCCATTCTGAAATATTCGTTTCAATCGAACTAAACTCTCTTCTATGACATACGATAAGCGCCTATTTGATTATTTGTACGATCAACTAAACCAGCATCCCCTTGACAAAGCTTTTGGCCGCAAAGTAGATGGTCAGTGGGTTTACTATTCCACGGCGGAAATGGTGACCCTTGTCAACCGAGCCAGCAAGGGCTTGCTGGATATGGGACTGCGGCCTGGTGATAAAGTAGCCACGGTGGTGTATCAAACCCAATCAGAATGGATAGCGCTGGATTATGCCATGCTGCAAATTGGTGTGCAAAACATACCCATGTATCCCACCATCAGTTCCCGCGAATACGAATACATCCTCAACGAGTCGGAAGCGAAATACTGCATTGTCGGGGAAGGCGATTTGTACGATAAAGTAATGGCCGCCAAAGAAAAGACGCCAGCACTCAAGGAGCTGTTCACTTTTTATGAGCATCCGGTTGCCCGCAACTGGACCAGCCTGCTGGCTGCGGCCGACAGCGATTTTTCTGAAGTTGAAAAAATCAAGGCAGGTATTAAACCTGAAGACTTGGCGACCATCATTTATACCTCTGGCACGACAGGCAATCCCAAAGGCGTGATGTTGTCACACCGCAATATTGCTTTCAATGTAGAGGCCCTGCGCAGCTTAATAGCCATTAAACCAGGCCAAAGAATACTGAGTTTTTTACCGGTCAGCCATGTGTTTGAGCGCGCCGCGGTGTACGCCTTCACGGCTTATGGTGCCAGCGTGTCATTTTCTACGCCAGATAAACTGGGTGGTGAAGACGGCGATTTAAAAGCCATTCAGCCGCATTTTTTCACCACCGTGCCCCGACTGCTGGAAAAGGTGTTTGAAAAGATTTACAACACCGGCAACTCCCTCAAGGGGCTGAAACGATTGTTGTTTTTCGGGGCCATGGCCATGGCGGAGTCCTGGGATTTAGACAAAAAATTTACGGGCTTGAAAGCACTTAAATGGTCGATTTACCAAAAACTGATTTTTTCAAAATGGCGCGCTGCCCTCGGCGGGCAACTGCAAGGCATCATCAGTGGCGCGAGTGCCTGCCCGCTCAAGATCATGCGCGTATTTAATGCGGCTGGCATACCCGTCAGGGAGGGCTATGGACTTACCGAAGCGGCCCCGGCCCTGACATTCAACGGCTTCAACACCCCCGCATGGCTTGGCTCGGTTGGTACCATATTGGACGGCGTGACGCTGCACATTGAAGCAGATCCCGTGTACCGGCCCGGCGAAGGGGAGATTCTCGCGAAGGGTCCGGGCATTATGGACGGGTATTACAAACAACCCGAAAAAACAGCAGAAGTGATCCGCGATATCGACGGCGAGCGTTGGTTGGCAACGGGTGATATCGGAATGCTGGTTCCCGGTCCCGATGGCGCAATCTTTTTGAAAATAACCGACCGGAAAAAAGAGCTGCTCAAAACCAGCGGCGGCAAATACGTGGCGCCCACCCCGATCGAGTCCATTTTCAAGGAGCATTACCTCGTGGAACAGGCCATGGTGGTGGGTGAAAACCTGAAATTTGTATCAGCCTTGCTCGTCCCTTCTGCCGACGGCCTGCGCAACTGGTGCGAAAAAAACAGCATTCCCTGGTCAGGTGTAGCCGATGCCATCAAAAATCCGAAAGTGCTGCATCGCTACCAAATGCTCGTAGATCGGGTGAATCCCCATTTCGGGCATGCCGAGCAGGTAAAAAAATTCGCCCTGCTGCCCGATGTCTGGGAACCCGTAAAGGCAGATGGCTCCGATGGCGAGCTCACGCCTACCCTCAAATTGAAGCGGAGGGTTATAATGAAGAAGTTTGAGACGGAAATCACCGCCATGTATTCTTAAAAAAGGGGTTTTATGGTTTCAGGTTTCATGGTTTCAGGTTTCCGGTTAAGGGTTCATTCGCTTGGTTTATGTTCGTTTCATAACCAATGAGGCTGCCTCACCAGTCTCCTCGGGGCTATTCTTTGATGAATCCCCTTTGTTCGAAAGAAGATTCATTAGCCTAGCCCTGCTTACACCAATGCCAAACTAAAGAACCCTTAACCTGAAACCTTTTGAAACCTGAAACCTTTTTTCGCTTGCATATATCGGTGTCTTTCTGTACTTTTGCGTCCGTTTTTTACAAACGTTCTTTATTTTTCACATAACAGACTCATAATGAGACATTACGAAGTCACCTTCATCGTAGATCCAGTCCTGTCGGGCGATGAAGTAAAAGCGACAGCGGAACACATCCAGAAAGATTTGAAGCATTTTGGTGCAACAATCGTTCATGTGGATGAGACGGGCCTCCGACAATTGGCCTATTCTATTAACAAACGCTCTACGGGTGTTTTTTACTGCATCGAGTTTGGAACGGAAGCTGCCGACTGGTTGGTGAAGTTCGAACTAAACATGAAGCGCAACGAGCGCTTGCTCCGCTACCTCACGGTAAAATTGGACAAGTTCGGGGTGAAGTACAACGATGACAAGCGTAGCGGCCGGATCGGCTCGCGTAAGAAGACGGATCCTGCGGCTGTAGAGACCGCGCCGCCGCCACCGCCGGTAATCGCCGCCAAAAAAGTCGTAGTTCCTGAAGAAGAAACAGTTTCCGCTCCGGAAGTAATCGACCTTGACGCTTAAATCACCGACATTCACCACTAACATTCACTTTCAACAACAATAGAAAGATGGCTGCTTCAAGAGAAGATGTAAAGTTCCTCAGCAACCCAAAAATTGGGCTTCGGAACAAAAAATATTGCCG
>JBBRWA010000312.1:0-6467 GCA_038246345.1 Chitinophagales bacterium | reverse complement strand
GTTGATCTGGCGCTGGCTTGTCCTGAAAAGGAACAAGAATACCAGCGGCAAACTTTAAAATAGCGGCGCTGTCTGCATCGCTCAAGGGTGCATCTGAAGACAATCGCTTGCGGATTTCTTCCGGAAAATCGACGCTTTGTTCAAGCAATGCCGCGCTGGCATCCTGAATTTTATCGATCTGTACCGTATCTAAAAGCCCGTTGGTTAAGGCAAGCAATTCCACCAGCTGTTCTGAAACAGACATGTGGTGCATTTCATTTTGTTTGAGGCATTCCCGTATACGCTTTCCATGTTCAATGGTTTTCCGGGTGTTTTCATCGAGCCGGGTACCGAAGCGGGCAAAGGATTCCAGTTCTTCAAATTGGGCATAGTCCAATTTCAAATTAGAAATAGATCGGTACACCGGCAATTGGGCTTTATCGCCTACCCTGGACACCGATTTTCCGATATCAACTGCGGGTAAAATGCCCAATTCAAATAGTTTGGAGGAGAGGTATATCTGTCCGTCCGTTATGGAAATAAGGTTCGTCGGAATGTACGCTGAGATATTTTGCGCTTCCGTTTCAATCACTGGCAAAGCAGTAAGCGATCCTCCTTTCAGCGCCTTGCTCAGGTGTGTGGCCCTTTCCAATAACCGGGAATGGATATAAAAGATGTCGCCGGGGAAGGCCTCCCGACCCGGAGGCCGTCGCAACAACAGCGATAGTTCGCGGTAGGCGCGCGCATGGTGCGTAAGGTCGTCATACACGATGAGCACATCGCGGCCTTGTTCCATGAAATACTCGGCAATGCTGGTCGCGGCATACGGCGCGATATATTCCAATCCCGGGGAGTTATTTCCTTCTGCCACCACAACGACCGAATATTCCATCGCGCCTTTATCTTTCAGCTTGGCAATTACCTTGGCGACAGCCGAGGCACGTTGCCCGATGGCGCAATAAACACACAGCACATTTTTACCCTTTTGGTTCAGGATCGCGTCAATGGCAATCGCTGTTTTGCCGGTCTGCCGGTCGCCCAAGATCAATTCGCGCTGCCCCCGGCCGATCGGAATCAGGGCATCGATCACTTTTAGCCCTGTTTGCAAGGGTACCATCACCGCGGCGCGATCCATGATCGCCGGGGCAGGACGTTCTATGGGGAGCCGCTGACTATGAATAACAGGGCCTAAACCGTCCATGGGTTGACCTAAGGGATCCACTACCCTGCCAATCAGGGCATTGCCAACGGGAATATCCATCACCCTGCCCGTTCGCTCCACGGCATCTCCGGCATTCAGCAGGGAGTTTTTGCCCAACAGAATCACCCCTATTTCAGCCTCATCAATGTTATACGCAATCCCAAAAAGGCCGCCCGGAAACATCAACAATTCTTCAAAGCCAACGCCGGGAAGCCCGGAAACTTTGGCAATACCCGTAGACACACTGACGACCGAGCCAACTTCACGCAGCGCAAGCGGGAAAACATGCCCCCCCACCCCCTGCTCGAATTGCTCGAAGGTGCTGTGTTCCGTTTGATCTACATCATTTGTGCGCATGTCAATTCTATTAATACATTGAAATAATTTCAACCTTCACAAATCGAAGAAATCAGCCGCAATACCGCACAAATCGCGTACAAACTTCGTAAATCATCAATCAGCAATCGTCAATCAAAAAAAGCTGGCGCTGCTATGCTGCGTTCATGCGTCTTCCCAGCCCCAGCGGGGCGCTTATGTGGAAATACTTTTTTCCAATGAATGCAGGTATTCCGAAAAACTCCAGGCCAGTTTGTATCCGTTTGTTGAAAGTTCTATACCGTTGATCAATTCGGGGGCTATTTTGAATTGTAATTTGGTTTTGGCCTTGAGCAGTGTATCGACGGCCTCCTTGATTTTATCCTGTTGTTTTACCGGAAGTTCAAATGCGCTTTGCACCAGCACGACCGATGGATCGGATTTGGATGTAAAAGCCTCGGCAAATTGTTTCCGCTGCGCGTCCTTCAAGTCATTTAAGTGCCCGATGAAGGTGTCTACGGCTTGTGCTTCCAGACTTACCGAAGCAATATCCGTAAGTGTTTTTCTTGCAATGGCAAACAGTTTCTTTTGGATGTTTTGCGCATTTTCAAGATTCTCTTGTGCGAGCCGCTCTTTTGAGGCTTGCTCCAACTTCGAACGCAAGGCGTCAGCCTCCGCTTTGGCCGTTTCCAGCAGTTTCAGTCTTTCTGCATTCGAATCCGCAACCGCTTTTTCCATTAATGCCTTCTTCTGCAGGTCAAAAGCCTCATTTTTTTTGCTGAAATCAGCCTTTTCTTGTTCCGCCACTGCTTTTTTAGCTTCAGCATCCTTCAATTGATCTGTGATTTTTTGTTCACGTTGATTCACCGCATCCAATATCGGTTTATAGAGAAACCGTTTTAACAACCACACCAATAGGAGGAAATTAATGATCTGGGCTATTACGGTGAACCAGTTAATGTCCATGCTGTATTATTTTAGGATGATGTGGTTCCAGAACGGGTTGGCGAAAATGAGGATCATCGAAACCACGAAACAGTATATCGCTGTTGATTCAATCATCGCCAGGCCTACGAACAAAGTCCGTGTAATGGTCGGTGCTGCGTCTGGCTGTTGCGCAATTGAACTCAAAGCCGATGATACCGCCTTGCCTTCGCTCAATGCAGGCATCATGCACCCAATGCCTGTTGTAAGGCCTGCGGTAACGATGGATGCTATGGCTATAACAGTTGTACTATCCATTTTTTCTTTTATTTATGCGTTATTGAATCTGTTTTGTCTGTTTTTTTGCATCCTGCACCGCCGCTGTAATATAAACGGTTGCCAGGATGCTGAAAATATAGGCTTGCACCATCCCTGTCAGTAAGCCCAGTGCATTCATGATGACGGGGAAAAAAAAGGGCGCTATCGTCAATAAAATAGCGACGATCATGCCACCACTCATCATATTGCCAAACAACCTGATCGCCAACGCCAAAGTGCGGGAGACTTCACTGATGATGTTAAAAGGCAGCATTATGAATGTCGGCTCTATGTATGTTTTCAAATAAGTGCCCAAGCCGCTTTTTTCAATACCAAAATAGGGTACGGCTATGAGTACGCAAATTGCAAGGGCCGCAGTGGTGGAAAGCGACGCCGTTGGCGGCTCATACCAGGGAAAAATGATACAGAGATTGGCCGTGGCTATAAACAAAAACAAGGTGCCAATAAAGCCGATATATTGTTCCGGCTTGTTCAAGCCAACGTCTTTAATTTGGTCGTTTATGCCCGTTACGATCATTTCCAGGAAGCATTGCCAGCGGGAAATTTGAATATCGGTTCGGAGTTTTCGGGTAATCAATCGGGCCGCTATCACCAACAGCAACATTAAAACCCATGTGGTAACAAGGGTGAGGTTTATGGTGATAAAACCATGTTCCCAAAAAACAGTTTGGTCGGGACTAAGCTTCATGATTGTCCTCCTTTTTTAACTGTTTTTGTTCTTCGTCATACCTTTTGGTAAGAAAAATAACCAAGAACCGGGACACAATAAAACCGAATAAACAAACAACGAGCTTTTGCCAATCGCCAGCGCTGATAAAATAAAAACCAAACAACGCAATGCCCATGCGCAAAATGAAACTGATAAAAACCCACAATGCCGGCAATGGAGCGTCAACTGCTCGCTTTACCGTAAACCATAAGCCACCGAAGAATACCGTTCCCAGCAAGAACCCGCCTATAAAAGACAGTACCATAAATGCGGTTTCAGTCATCGTTTTCTTCTTTTTTGTTATGCATTGCTTTATCTTCCTTCTCCACCCAATACCACGAAACGATGCTACCGGTTATTAAGCCGGCAAACAGAAAGGTCAGCGTCCAAGAAAAGGACTCCGGGTACTTTTTATCCAACCATATTCCCAGTGCTGCACCGAGTAAACAAGGAACTGCCACCGACCAACCTATCATACCCATCATGCCCAAACCAGACCATACGCCGCCGCTATTTTCGCGCAGAGCCTTGAGCTTCCGTTTTTCTTTTTTAGTAACCTGGTCGCTAAAAAAATCTTCGTCCTGCTTATTCGTCGCTGGTTCCATTTTTAATCTTTCCGAAATTTATCAAAGCTGTAAATAAATCCGCTTTCCAAGGTTCGCATGACCGAACGGATGTCTCGTTCATTGTCCGCTCGGGATTCAAAATCATTTTTCACCATTTCGCCAAGCTTCCCGAGATATGCTCCCCCAATGGCATTGCGCACCGACACTAAAACCTGTGTGCCCGCCTTTACCATCACCCCAGCGTCTACGGCCACGTATTTGACGCCTCCGGTCGCTGCTTCGTAGGTGAAAATGCCGGGCACCAGGGCTGCCACACAATCGACCCTTTGCGGCAACAAGCCGTAGGAGCCTTCACTGGTTTCTATGACAATTCGACGCACGTTGTTTATTTCCGCAAAAACCCTGAACGGCAGTAAAATCTTCAGGGTCATGGTTGTGTTTTCCATTTTATCCCTTTGTAGCGTTCGGTATCGTTTCCTTTTCCGCAGGGGAAACTTCGGGTTTATGGGTGTCTCCATCCTTCTTTTCGATTTCGTCAATGGTCCCAATCATGTAAAAAGCGCTTTCGGGATAATCTTTAAACTCATCCGCAAGAATACGTTCGCAGCCTTCCAAAGCATCTTTCAGACTGACCGTCTTTCCCTTGATCCCACTGAATTGTTCCGTGGCAAAAAAGGGCTGGGTCATAAACCGTTCGAGGCGCCTGGCGCGATTCACCACATTGCGATCCTCCACCGACAACTGTTCCATACCAAGCATGGAAATGATATCCTTTAATTCTTCGTACTGCGCGAGGGTTTGTCGGATCTTTTGCGCGAGGTTATAATGCCGTTCGCCAATAATTCCCGGCGTTGCCATTTTGGAGTTGGATTGCAACAGGTCGATGGAGGGATATAGCCCTTCACCCGCTTTTTTCCTGGAAAGCGCAATGGAAGCGGACAAATGCGAAAAAGTATGCACCGCTGCCGGATCTGTCAGGTCATCGGCCGGGACGTACACGGCCTGGATGGACGTGATCGCCCCGGCATCCGTATAAGCTATCCGTTCCTCCAATTCTGACAACTCGGTTTCCATCGTTGGCTGGTACCCTAACCGCGAAGGCATTTGCCCCATCAGTCCGGACACTTCCATGCCCGCTTGTATGAAGCGGAAAATATTGTCAATCAGCAACAACACATCCTGGTGTTCGTCGTCCCGAAAATATTCGGCCATTGTCAGCGCCGCGTGACCAACTCGGAAGCGCGCGCCCGGCGATTCATTCATCTGCCCAAACAACATCACCATGTTTTTAAGCAGACCAGCTTCCTTCATTTCATGGTACAGTTCGTTGCCTTCCCGGCAGCGCTCGCCGATTCCGCAGAACATGCTGACCCCCTTGTTGTCCCCCACCATATTATGGATCATTTCCGTCAGCAAAACCGTTTTGCCAACGCCAGCGCCGCCGAACAGTCCGGCTTTTCCGCCGCGTTCCAGCGGCATCAGGACATCTATTGCCTTAATGCCCGTTTCAAAAATTTCAGATTTCACCGATCTTTTTACCAACGCTGGCGGCGACTGGTGCACATTGCGCCGCTCCCCCTCGGGCAGTGGCTCCAGGTGATCAATCGTATCGCCAAAAACATCGAACATCCGGCCCAGTATGTTTTTTCCAACGGGCACCATGAGTTCTTTCCCGTAAGATTCTACGGCCATCCCCCGCGCCAATCCCTGCGTTGGATTTAAAGAGATTCCACGCACACGGTGGTCGCCCAGCTGCGACAACACCTCAATGATTACTTGCTTGTCTTTGCCGGTATGCAGCACCGTGTAAATGGGCGGTAAATTGTTTTCAAAATATACATCCACCACACTTCCGCGTACGGAAATGATTTTCCCATAATGAATGGCTTCATCGGCAATGTGCTGTTGCTTTTGCAATTTGAAAATCAATAGGTTATAAGGAAATATTTTTAGAACGCTGAGCAAAGGTCAAGCTCTTCTTCCTGACAATTGTTACACAATTGTTAGGAAGAGTTACATGATTCACGTATTGGGTGGGGGGGAGCACCTCCATGCGAACATGAAAGTGCTTTTTGGGGTAGTAGGGACGAAATCCCGCGCGCTACGCTCCATCACCTAGTGCCGCAACCAGTATAAATAGCGTAGGTACACATCTTCGTATTGGCTGGCACTAATGTAAAATCACACTGGATATCAAGAGGTGGTGTCATTCCGAGCGTAGCGAGGAACCTGGGGTACGATATATAATCAGGTTCCTCGCTCCGCTTCATCACCCAACAAACTCCAAAAAATTGTCTCGGGTAATACATTGATATTCCGCGTTGGGGTAGGTTTCAAACCAGGCTGCAGGGGCTTTTGCTGGCTTTCCCCACCTGACGTGGGCCATATAAAATGATGATCTTATTGGTGTTGGCAAGATTGTGCTCGATGTGTG
>JBBRWA010000311.1:0-6543 GCA_038246345.1 Chitinophagales bacterium | reverse complement strand
TCGATTTTACACAAATCAGCCTTACGGCACAGAAAGGCGGCGATGCACAAGTGAGCGTATGCAATATGTTAGGTCAGGTACTCATGACGCGGAATGTGACCTTGCAGGAAGGTGAAAACGTGCTGGACTTTGATATGAGCATCTTGCCGGCTGGTTCGTATTTTGTGCGGATTGCGGCGGGGGATGCTAGCGCAGCGGTGAAGGTGTTGAAGGGGTAGTGGGTCAGATCCCCAGAGGCTGTAACAACAGCCAAGTATATATCGCCCTTTGCGTCGTAGTGGTTTGGTGTGACATAAAAAAGGCTCACACCAAGCCACTACGACACAAAGCCAAAAACGCTTGGGCCAGAGCCGTGGCTGATGTCAAGCACATTATCACCCGCTGTGTGGTAGTGGCTTGGTGTAAAATGAAAAAGTCTCGCATAAATCGTGTGCGTCCTAATGCGCAAACAAAGCATCCATGCTAATTTCACTGTCAATTTCAGCGAGATAGTACTGATTTTGCATAGCTGGGTAGGTACTCAATAGCGTCGTAAAAACGGCTTTTTTCGTTTTGGTAGCTTCTTTGAAAATCGATTTCTTTAGCCTTAGACGTGCAGCATATTCGCCAGTCAGTGCATAGTTCCCCTTTGTAAATTTCGCTTCACACAAATGAATGATTTGATCAGCCCTGTCGATCACCATATCTATTTGTGCCCTTGGCAATACGTCGCTGCCTTTGTATCTCCAGGAGCTATGCTTGGTATAAACCCCACTGATGCCCAAAGCTGTTTTGATCTGCGCAATGTGCATCATACAGATATTTTCAAAGGCGTAACCGCTCCAGGCTGTGTACTGGCTTTGTTGGGATAATTGCTCCCAAACTTTGCTCCCAGCTCCTTTATTTGGTTGTATGAATTTTAGAAAGAAGAGCGAATACAAATCGGTCAGCTTGTACACACCATCCTTCTTTTTGTTGAGAAATGGCTGAAAAAAACTGATAAAATCGCACTCCACCAATTCTTCCATGGTTTTGGACAATTGTGCCTCGGTTATTTTGGCATAAAGCGCAATTTCAGCGCGAGACAATCCATGAGGTTGCGCTGCCAAAGTTTCAATAACAGCAATATGGTATTCAGCATTTCTAAATAAGGAATGGTAAAGTTGGCTGTACTCTTCGGTTAAGAGGCCCTGTGGGGAAAAACAAATCTCATCGATCAATTGGACGGCGCTCTTGCCTTTTTCTACGGCTTTGAGGTAAAATGGTATTCCACCCATCGCCATATACAATTCTAAAATCTGGTATCTGGGTAGGATAAGTAATGTTTTGCCTACCCTTCTGCGACCGTAAAGTGCCAGGAATTCAGCCTGGTTTGAGCGCAGGATTTTGTCCAGCGTTTCCTTTTCTTTTTCGCGACCAATGATGATTTGAGCCCTGGTGAAATGCTTGATACTGAGAGAAATCTATACAAAAATAAGAGATTTCTCTAAGTATTGAGTCGATACCGCGAGAAATCTCAAAAATTTAACCACATTTCTCGCGGTATCGCCCTAGGCCGTTCTAATTCTTTCCAAAAACGCATTCCGAAACGACTTGCTCAGTGGCAAGTTCTTTTTCCCAATAACAACAAAACCATCCTCCACCTCGTCCACCTGCTTCAGGTTGACGAGGTGGGAGCGGTGTATGCGCTGAAAAAGGCTGGCGGGCAGTTTATCTTCCAGGCTTTTCATGGGAATCGACAACAGGAACTCCTTATCGCTGGTGACAATGCGGCAGTAATTCCGCTCTGCTTCGACGTACAGGATGGTGTCGAAGAGGATTTTTACCATTTTTTCCTTGTAGCGCACGAATATGCGGTCAGACAGAATGGTGGGCGTGTATTCTCCGGGCTCCGGTTCGGCTTGTGCTGTCTGTGGTTGCACAGCCATCAGGCTGATGCACAGTTCCAGTGCTCGTTGCAAATCCAGTTTTTTGAATGGCTTGGCCAGAAAAGCAAAAGGCTTAGCCAATTTTGCCCGCTGAAAGGAAGCATCGTCGACATTTGCCGTCAAAAAAACCACGGGAATATGATGTTCAATTTGCAGGATCAGAGCCAATTCAACGCCATCCATTTCGCCTTTTAATTGGATGTCGAGCAGGGCGATATCGGGCGCGTTTGCTGAAATTTTCAACAAGGCCTCTTCAGCCCTGGGGATAATACCCGTCACCTCGTAGCCCAGTTCTGTGAGGAACATGGATATTTTCGCGCCGATGAGCATTTCATCTTCAACCACGAGTATTTTGATGGGAGAATCAGACATTTTTTTTGAGCGATGAGTGATGAGCGATGAGTGATGAGATGCCCAATCCAACGAAAACAGTCACTAAAAATTGAATTATTCCCTGCGTGAAGCAGGTAGGGGCGACCCTTGCGGTCGCCCACACCTGGTCGCCCACACCTGGTCGCCCACAAGGTAATCACGCCGCTTTTGAGAGCTTAAAATCAAACGAAATTACGGTACCGTTTTTTGTCTTTTCTTGCATAGAACCATTCAATTGCCGGGTGAGCAAAGAAACCAATTGTGTACCGAAGCCGGTGCCTTTGGAGATGCCCGTTTTGCCGATACCATTGTCGGAAACTTCAAGGTGTAAGTTACCGGAATTGTTCATTTCCAGTTTTATTTTCACCTGGCCCTTTTGTCCATCGGGGAAAGCGTATTTCAGGGTATTGGTCAGCAGTTCGTTGACGATAAGGCCCAGCGGCACAGCGGTGTCGATGTCCACATCCAATTGTTCCATAGCGCATTCGATGGTGACGCGGTCTTCAGCGCCGAAGGCATCGAGGATGCTTTCGCTGAGGTTGAGGAAATAGTCTTTCATTTCAATGGCGCCGAGGTTGGTGCCCTGGTACAGTTTCTGGTGTACAATGCCAATAGACTGCACGCGGTTCTGGCTTTCCAGCATGGCGTCTTTGATGCCCTAGTCGTCAATTTGGGCCGATTGCAATGCCAGCAAGCTCGATACCACTTCCAGGTTGTTTTTGACACGGTGGTGGATTTCTTTGAGCAGCAGTTCGTTTTGGGCGTTTTCGGCGGCCAGCAAGGCGTTTGTTTTTTTACGCGATTGGGCGTTGCGGTAAAAATTTAAGGCCATAAATGCCAGCAAGGCCGCCAGGCCGAAACCGAGCCATTGCACCATTTTTTGTTGCGCAATTTGTTGCTCCTGGGCGCTGATGGTGGCTTCGTTTTTTTCGGTTTCGTATTGGGTACGCAATTCTGAAATGGCAGCGTCACTTTGAAGGGAGGCCGTGCTATCCCGCATTCGGCGGGCTTTCCGCTCGTATTGCAGTGCCTGGCTGTAGTTGCCCATGTTTTCGTAGATGATACTGGCGTGGTTATAGGCTTCGACAAGGTTGGAAAGGTCGCGGCTTTCTTCCTGCAACCGGATGGTCTTCAACTGGAAGGGCAAAGCTGCTGCGTAATTTCCCTGAAGCAAGTATATATCAGCCAGATTGGCCGTGGTTGCATTGATGGCGTTGGAGTAGTTGGCTTTTTCAGCATTGACGCGGCATTCTTTGTAGGCATCTAGTGCCGCATCATAGTGCCCTAGCCTTTTCAGGGCATTTCCCCGGTTGTTGAGGTTATCGGCCAAAGCGGCTGCTCCAAACCCTTGCGCCTGCACCAGCTTGAAGGATTGGTTGTAATACTCCAGCGCTCGTCCGGGGTTGCCCTGGGAAATACAAGCATCGCCCGCAAATGTAAGCGCATTGGCGAGTTGTTTCTGATACCCGTTTTTTTGGCAGATATCAATAGCCTTTTGAGCATATTCCATGGCTTCTGTATGTTGTCCCTGTCTTGTAAGGTCTTCGGAAACTCTACCGAGTGCATCGGCAATACCTTCCTGGTCGCCCAATGCTTCCATTGCCCTAAGGGCTTGGATGTCGGCATCCATAGCCTTGTCTATTTCTCCCTTTTTCTTGTGCACCCAGGCTATTTTGAAGGATGTTGTAGCCTGTCCTTTTTTATTGCCAATGCCGGCATAGCCCGTCATGGCCTTGTCGAAAAAAAGCACAGCAGAGTCTAGCTGCAATAGGTTTGCGTGCATGCGGCCCTGCATTTCATAAAATTTAGGCTGCCAGTTTTTATCGCTGCTTTGTTCTGCCAAAGCCACGCCCCTTTTGGCATAACCCAAGGCTATTTTGATATCAATTCCATAAGCGGCATCCGTCATTTGGGCGAGCAGTTCTAGCCGTTGGGCATCGTTTTTTGGGGCGGAAAACTGCGCTTCCAAGCTGTCCAACATGGTGGTTTGACCAAAAACTATGGAAGGGACGAGGAAAGGCAGAAACAGAAGAATTCTCATAAAAAGCAAGGTACAAGTTTTATGCTGTTCTCAGGTTGGGTCAATGAATCCGCAGCTTCGGACAGTGAAACCACTCCTTCGGTCAATACCGCCGCTTAATCAAACAATTGACCACACTTTTGTCGTGCGGAGAAATGGAGTAAGGGTAGTGCAAATCTAAAGACAAGCAAATGAAAGCTTTGAAAAACATTCCCCTTAAAACCAAATAACATGAGAAACAAACATTTTTTCACAAACAAACATATTATTCCATGAAACAAACAACCATTCCATTTCTTTCTACCATCGGCCTATTGCTGGCCGCCCAATTTTCATTCGCTCAAGTAGAACTGCGTTGGGACGCGCATGGTATAGGCTTTTCGTGCCCAGCAACTTTCAAGGTTGACAGCAATGACGGCGAAGAATTCTCAGCTTCCAACGACAATATCTTCCTTAGCATCACACCCTTCCAAGATGAAAACCTTACGGAAGAGGGTCTTGCACAAGCGCTGGTTGCGATGGCCGAAGAATTGGGGTACGATAAAGTAGACAAAGTCGCTTCGACCGAACTCCATGATTTTACCGGATTTTATGTTTTGGGGACAAAAGATGGGGTGCATGCACTGTTAATGGCTTTGATGGACACCGAGAGCAGTACAAACCTGCTCGCCAGTATTGTGTATCCCGACAAAGGCGAGCGAGAAGCATTGAAAATTGCGAATAGTTTTTTTGCGTATGACTGAACTCAAGTTCTGTGCCATTGCAAATTATAAGAAGGCGCTATCGCTGCGGGAGTTTCCAGTTCGCTGAAAAAAAATAATTGAATGACGGGGATGCTGAAAACCGAATAGAGTAAGCAATAAAAAAGTGCGGAGTCAGCACTATAATCACTGACAACAATAAAATGAAAAAAGTAATTCTTGGATTTTTTATGCTAATGGGCATAATCATTCTGCCTTCGATTTCTTATTCCCAGGCAAACTCTAATCAACAAGTCGCTGATGAAATTATCGGCATGGCCAAAGCACAATGGGCAGCCCAAGCGGCCGACCCCGGCAATCTTGCAGAGATTTTTAAAAACGTAGCGGATGATTACACTGAATTTAATGGTGATTATTCCACCCGTATTGATGGCAAAAATGTGTTGATGGGTTTAGCTGAACCTGCCGGCAAAGCCCCAGGCCGCAGAGTAGCTGCCGAAATGTTAAATCCTAAAGTGCAGGTTTATGGCGATGTTGCCATTCTCACCTACAATTTTGCAGGCATTAACAAAAACAAAGACGGAGAACTGAAACCCGTTAAAGCCAAATCAACGCGTGTGTATGCCAAGCAAAACGGCAAATGGAAAATGGTGCATGGCAATTTTGGTAGTGACCCAATGCCGTCAAATTAAAATGAAGATTTCAAATTCGTTCTTAGAATTAAAAACTATTTAGGAACGAATTTGAAATTACCTTGAACAGATAATTGTGCTAAATTCCAACGGTAAGAGTCCTAATGACAAGCTTGGCGAACGGATAAAAAAATATAAATTTTTTAAAGAAGGGTTTTGCTCGGCCTCAACATACCTTTTGGTTCCGCACAGCCCTACGACATGCTTACCGTTGATATGTACACCGATATGAAGCAGGTGGTCGCACCTTGGTTTGACACCTATTTCAAAAAAGTGCACCCTGGCAAAAATGTGGACGATCTGATGAAACAAACTGCCGATGCGACCGACCTGGTAAAATTAGAGGTTCGGATTGTTGTGGATCGCCTTGATTGGTAAGGTCGAAGGAGACTGTTCTCAAAACAAAGCGCCATCCCCGATTAAATCAGGGATGGCGCTGCTTAGTTTCAAGTAAAAAATTACCCCACCGGAGCTACTTCTGGCGCTGCCACAGAATACAAAAACGAACCCATCAGCCCCAGCGCGACGATCCAGTATACAACATTGATAAGGATATTGGTCAGGCTGTTGCGCTGAAACAGGCTGTTTGAGGCCAAAACCAATGCACCAGGGACACCCATGTAGAATGCTCCATGATAAAAACCGTGCACAAACTGGCTCATGCCTGGCTCCGTATGGCTGGCGTATGCGTTATTAAGCCATGACATAACCATAGAGATTACGAGTGCCAATCCCATGGTCAATCCCATGTTGCCTTGCTTCAAGGATTCCTCGGTGAAGCCAAGGGACTTCATCCAGGGCCCTCCGAAAATTTTCGGGTGATACCAAATGAACCCAAGAAGCATTGGAAT
>JBBRWA010000310.1:0-6594 GCA_038246345.1 Chitinophagales bacterium | reverse complement strand
TTGTTTCCAAACCCTACCGACGGTACACTCTGGGTGGATATGGGCAAATGGACAGGGAAAGAACTGAATTACCGCATCTTCAACACCCAAGGGCAACAAGTACTGGCAAATACAAGTGCTGCCGATGATGGGGTGTTGCGCATCGAGCTGCCAAACGGAATGCCCAATGGGCTGTATTTCTTTGAACTGTTGCGGGACAAAGGGGAAAAGGAGACGCAGCGTTTTGTGTTGCAGCGATAGGCGTTTTTTTCAACACATAGACACATAGAGACATAGAAAACATAGTTTAATATCGGGAAACGCATGAACGCAGCCTAGCAATGGGAGCTTTTTTGAAACATCTCGCGGGCTGTGTTCGATTTACGATTGACGAGTAATGATTTACGCGTCTACCCTCAGGGGGTGTCCTCTATGTTTTCTATGTACCTATGTGTCTATGTGTTAAAAAAATGTGTTAAAAAAATCAATATGTCAACCGCCCACCTTTTTCCCATCCACCTCCGTCAGCACCGAGCCCAGGAATTTCCCACCCAGATTGCGCAGGTACTCCACCGATTCATTGTCAGCGTTGCTAAGCGAAGAATTGGCGTTGAACACCGCGATCACTTTGTCGACAAAAGGTTCAAGCTCCTGTGCATCGGAGTACGTATTCAGCGCCGCCGCTTCGAGGAGAATGATATCGTAGTGCTCCCGCAAATCAGTCAAAAAAGCGCGAAAAGTTTCGGCATCCAGCAGTTCGCTGGGCGATTGGTGCAGGCCAGTATTGCCCAAAATATCCACGAGTTGTGGTTCCGTGCCGTCGGCCGTTTTGGATTTGAGTTGAAAAACTTCAGCCAGTCCGTGGTCGCGGAGGGTTTTGTTGAGTACCGCGCGGTTGGCGGTTGGGGCGTCAATAAATGTTTCGGGCAGTGGCGCTTTAAAATTGGTGTCGAGCATCAGCACCCGCTTGTTGTTGAATGCCAGCGAATGGGCAAGGGAGAGCATAAACAGCGTTTTCCCTTCCTTGTCCTTAGTGCTGACGATCAAAAAGGTGTTTTTACCGGAATGCAGCACCTGCCCCCGGATCTTGCGCAGACTTTCCCGAAATGGTGTGTAGGCTTTCAGGTCGCCGGTGGCTGAAAATATTGCCTCAGGGTTAAATCCTTTTACCGCCACAGCAGGCACGGTGCCGAGCAAAGGCAGTCCTTCCGTGTACTTTTTAAATAAATCAGGCGATTGCAAACTTCCATCCATATAAGCCAAGATAAACAAACCAATCAAGCTCATGGTGCCGATGACGATGGCGGCGAAAATGCTCAGTAACACCTGCCGATTGGGTTCTGGCCATTCAGGCAACTGCGCATTTTGCACGATGGACAAGGGGTTTTCGGCGTTTTCGAGGGCCAATTTGGCCGTTATGAGTTCGTCGTCCACTTTTTCATACTCGTATGTGGCACGCGTGAGAGCCTCTTGCATCCTGGTCGATACCTCGTCATTCACCACCATGCCGCCCAGCTTGTTTTTTAAGGTATAGATTTCGTTGTTGAGCCTCGAATAATTTTCCTCTGCGTCTATGCGATCCAGATCAACGGATACCCGCTCTTTGTACAGGTCTTCTTTCGTTTTTTTGCCTTCCTCATTGCGGGCCTTGCCTTGGCTGCGGGCACTGGTGCGCAAGCTTTCCTCCAGGTCGGCATTGGCCGCGTTCAATTCAGATTCGATGTCGGGGTTTTTGCCGCCAGCTTCCATGCTTTTGCGCCGGAGTTCGCGCACCTTTTCCATTTGGTCGACGGTGTTGCTGCGTTCCAGCATCCTGTTTTTAACTTCCTTTGCATCGCGGGATTCATGGTCCGTTTCGTATTTTTTGATTCGGTCCACAGATTCTGCTGACGACGCTTTTTTTGACTGAGCACGTTGGCGATCCAGTTCCAGTTTGGTAATCTGGCTCACCAATTCTTCGCTTTGCCTGCCCAATACAGGAAGGCCCTTTTGCCGGAGGTATTCAAAACGCAGGTCATAAATAGAATCGACCACCATTTTTTTCTCCGCAGACAACTTTTGGTAGGAGTCAACATTTTTGCGTTTCTCCTTTACGGAAAGGTTGAAGTAATAATTCAACAGCCTGTTGGAATAAATGGTCGCCATGTATTTAGACAGTTCCGGCGATTCGGTCACCAACTGAATATCCAGGTAATCTGTCGATGTTTTGCGCTTTACCGACAAGCTGCGGCCGATGGCATCGTGGTCATAGCCGTAGGCTCGGGAAATCTTATCGAGTGTAAAATCAAATTGTTGGCTAAAAGCAGGATCCGCCAGGCTATCGAGTTGGATTTGTTGGAGATCAGCGAAAAGTTGCTTTTTGTCTTCGTCCGAAAAATTGGAAAGACTGCGATTGGCTTGCCGAAATGGCTTTTCTGCGCTGTTGCCCCCTTCTGCCGCCAAGTCGTGTTGGAGCATTTCGATGGTAAGCAGTTTGAGGACGGCACGTGATTGGGTAAATTCAATAAGGTTCAAAAAGGCGTTTTCCACCTGATATTGCTGCACAAAGGCATCCGAATTGTCGGAATTGATGCCCTTATAGTTTACAATGCCCGTTGAAATGACAACATTCGCTTTGTATTTTTCCGGCTTGCTGCCGATAAACAAGAATGTCGTTACAGCTGCTATCGCCATAGCAGTCAAGATCAGCCACTTGCGGCGGGCCAATATGCCAATGAGGTAAGCAATATCCATAATCAGTTTGGGTGGGCAAAATGCTGCATGTCGTAGCAGCAGTATTATTATTAAGGCAAAGGTAGTGCCAAAGGATTAAAAGCAGAAAAGGCATTGGCATACGCGAACGTTTTCTGGTGTATGGATGTTATAGAAAAGTAAAAATTACCCCACAAATTAACCCGCCACCCTTGTTTCTTGTTATTTTGTAGAATAAATTAAACCGTAAAACAGAAAACACACATTCTTGCGTTACAAAAGACTATTTAGGTCACTCAAAGCAACAATAATTTAGGACATGCAGTATCTACCAACACGCCGCAACGGCAAATCTGACTTTGGCAAATCCTCATTCGATATGAAACTCAAACCGTCACTCTTGCTATTCTCCTTTCTTGGGGTGCTCGGCATTGCTTTATTTTTCAACCTCAATTCGCCATACAACGGTGATCCGAACCCGAAGAAAGAAGCAGCGCTCATGAAAGCCGTGCTACAACACTTCAATGGTGTCCACTTCCAGCCCAAGGCCATCGACGATACATTCTCTAAGGAACTCTTTAACCTTTACCTGAAAAACCTTGACAGCGGCAAGCGCTTCTTCACCCAGGGCGATGCGAATCAAATGATGCCTTTCGAAAAGCAGCTGGATGATGAAGCAAACGAGGGCACTTTCCAATTTTTTGACCTGACGGTTTCACTGTGGGAACAATCGCTGACTAAAACCCAGCTTTGGTATCGTGAAATCCTCGCTGCGCCTTTTGATTTTTCAAAAAATGAGTCGCTGGAAGCCAGCGGTGAAAAGCTGGCTTGGGCAAAAGACGATGCTGAACTGCGCGGTCGCTGGGAAAAATGGATGAAATACGAAGTATTGAACCGTGTCACGGACGAATTGGAGAAACAAGATAAACCCGACTTCAAAGGCGAGAAAAAAAACTTTGAAGCGCACGAAAAAGAACAGCGCGAAAAAGTTTTGGACACTTATGACAAGTGGTTCAAGCGTATGCAAAAGCTAGATCGGGCCAAGCGTATGGAAATATACTTCAATTCCCTGACCAATGTTTTTGACCCGCACTCCGGGTACTACTCTCCCAGCGACAAGGAGAATTTTGACATTCAAATGTCAGGCAAACTTGAAGGTATTGGCGCTCGCCTGCAAAGCGATGGCGAAAAAACGACTGTAACTGAAATCGTAGCAGGTGGCCCCGCTTGGAAAAACAATCAGTTAGAAGCCAAAGATGTCATAACAAAGGTAGCCCAAGGCGCCACCGATGCCGAATCCATCGATATTATGGGTTGGGATATTGACGACGTGGTGTCAAAAATTCGCGGCCCAAAAGACACAAAAGTGACCCTGACGGTTCAAAAGTCTGATGGATCGGTGAAAGTAATTACCATCACACGCGATGTGGTTATCATGGAAGAAGGCTTTGCCAAGTCCTTGATCCTCAATGCCTCCAGTCAGGAGCAGAACAAAATTGGCTACATTTTTCTGCCAAAATTCTATGCTGATTTCACCCCTTCCGGGGTTACGTCTTGCGCCACCGATGTTCAAAAAGAAGTAGCCAAACTCAAAGCAGAACGAGTAAAAGGTATCATCCTTGACTTGCGCGGCAATGGCGGCGGTTCACTCCGCGATGTGATTCAAATGAGCGGGCTTTTCATTGAAGAAGGCCCAATCGTACAAGTGAAAAGCCGCAGCAAAAAACCTGAAATCATGAGCGACAACGACCAACGCGTGCAATGGGGTGGCCCATTGGTTGTCATGGTCAACGCTTACAGCGCTTCTGCCTCTGAAATTTTAGCCGCAGCCATGCAGGACTATGGACGCGCCGTAATAGTAGGCTCCACAGGCACTTACGGCAAAGGTACCGTGCAGCGTTTCTACGACCTTGATAACGTGGTATCTGATGAATCCGTAAAACCGCTGGGGTCCATGAAACTGACCATGCAAAAGTTCTACCGCGTCACTGGTAAAACAACCCAGTTGGACGGCGTAACACCAGATATCGTTTTGCCCGATTTTTCCAACCTTATTGATAATGGGGAGCGGGAAACCGATTATCCGCTGGCATCAACGACCATTGACCCCGTTCCTTTCAACCAGACAGCCTACCATATTTCTGATTTGGAACAACTTAAAAAGAACAGTACAGGGCGGGTAAAAGCCGATCCAACGTTCCAATTGGTCACTGAAAACGCCAATCGCTTGCGCAAATTAAAAGACCAAACCGTATACCCGCTCCAACTGGAAAAGTTTGAGCAGTGGAACAAAAATCTTGATAAAGAAGCCGATCAGTATGATAACATCTTCAAGCCGATCGATGGTTTCAACATTAAAAACCTCACGGCGGATATTACGCAAATTGAAAGCGATACCTCTCGCATCGCACGCAACGAAAGTTGGCTGAAGGATCGCAAGAAAGATGTACAGCTTTTTGAAACCGTACAGATCATGCTGGATATGCTGCGCATGGATGCTTTAGTAGGGAAACATTAAGGGGCAAGTTCGCAAAAAGGCAAGTTTGCAAAAGGCAAATATGCAAGGGGCAAAAGGCAAATTGTGGGCAACGGGGTGGTTTGGTTGAGGATGTTTGCCTTGAGACCTTTTTAATTATATGATAACGGCAAGAGCCACCCCTTGTTTGGGATGGCTCTTGCTTTTTATGGAATAAGGCAAGCGTTGGCCTGCGAAGCATAAGGTAAAGGGCTGCATCGGCTTTAACTTATTCGTCGGACCACGAAAAGTGGTCAGACGAGGGCGATTTGGTCTGACCACTTTTCGTGGTCCGACCAATAAGTATAAACGACTTCCAAGGTTCACCCCAGTTTTTGCGCCAATAAAAATAAGGGATGCTTCTTTCTGCCAATGCCCATTCTTCCTACCGCTGAACCACAATTTTTCGCGTCACATTTTCAACCGTTAGCAGATAAACCCCTGTCGCCAAGCCGCCCGTTGGCAGTACATATTGCTTTACTGGAGCTTCCAGGTTGATCACTTTCAACTGCCTGCCGAGCAGGTCGCTTAATGCCAAATGGGAAAATGATTGGCCTTCACTTTTAACCACCACATTTGTTGTCGTTGGATTCGGGTACACGCGAAGGCTGTTGTCCGACAAATAGCTTTGGGTAGATACCATGGCATCACAAGTTGGGTCAGCATCCATAAAACAATTGTCATACAAACCTTGAATGGCATTGCCATTGCTGAATAGCTGTTGCACCATTTCAACGGGGGTTTTCCCAGGCTCATAAACATAATAGTAGGCAACAATAAGTTCATTCACCGAACTAGATTGCAGGGTAAAGGGACCATAGGAAGCAAGCCCCACCCGTTGTCCGGGTGCATTGCCAAGCGCTTGCTCTGAATTGCCGTTCGGATCACTTGGGTTGCCCGCATACATGACACCATTGTTCGGCGCAGGGCTTCCATCTGCAAATCGGCCAGATAAAAGGTTGTAATATTCTGACGCTTGCAGGTTGTCTGCATTTTCAAGGGCCATGATATGGCGAAGTTGTACTTCATACCCTAAAGTATCCAATGGCCCGCGCAGCATATCAACGGCCATCACCGGAATATTTTGCCCAAATCCGCCTTCATCATTCAAGTCGCCATTGTAGGCATACATGATATTCTTATTAGGGATACTTCCCATAAAATCATCCCCCGGGTTGCCAATATCGAAATCAGCGAACAAGCCGAGATAGCATGAATTAATATCCGTATCAGTCCTGTTAATAATTTTGTACCGGACAATCAGGGCATTGTTGAGCGGTGATGAATTGTTGGATTTATAGGCCAAAATCTGGGCCTGAACCTCTAAAGCAATTGGACCAAAGCCTGAAGGGTGTGCCGTAAAGCTGTTATATACCAACCAGTTTTGTTCATCGGGATAGCGGTTCAGG
>JBBRWA010000309.1:0-6602 GCA_038246345.1 Chitinophagales bacterium | reverse complement strand
CCTTTTTTTCGGAATTAAAATAGTATTGAATCATTTGATGCTGGATACTTTACCCGCCGTAGCTTCAGCGAAGGAGGGTGGATATTGGATACTGGATGATGGTTCGCAAAGCATTCGCTTTTGCCTTCACCTTCATCTTGCCTTTTTTGCCTCTTACCTTTTTGTCCTTTGCCCCTTGCTTTTTGCCCCTTGCCTTTTTGCCCCTTGCTTTTTGCCCCTTGCCTTTTGCCCCTTGCCCCTTACCTAAGTCCCCGTATCCGTTGGAACGCTCAATGCCTTCAACATTTTCTCCAGTTCAGCCACCCTCTTTTGCAATTCTGGCAATTGTTTGAATACAACGTGTGACCGGATAAAATCCTTATAACCAATTGCAGGGCTGCCAAAAATAGCCGTCCCTGGTTCTGTAATACTAGAGGCCAAACCACTTTGGGCTTGAATTCTTGTGCCGTCGGCCACCGTGATATGCCCTGCAAAACCGACTTGTCCGCCGACTTGCAAACCTTTGCCCAAACGCGTGCTGCCCGCAACGCCTACCTGGGCAGCAATAACAGAATTTTGCCCTACTTCAGCATTGTGTCCAATATGGATGAGGTTGTCGAGCTTGGCACCGCTGGATATTCTCGTGCTGCCCATAGACGCACGATCGATGCAAGTACAAGCCCCAATTTCAACATTATCTTCGATAACAACATTGCCTAATTGTGGTACCTTGGCCCAAGTGCCGTCTTTTTGTGGCGCGAAACCAAAACCATCTGCACCGATAACGACATTGGCATGAATGACGCAGTTATCGCCGACAGTACAATCAAAATGAATGCGTACGCCGGGATAGATCCGGCAGCCATCGCCAATACGAGCATTTTTGCCGATAAAAACTTGTGGGTAAATCATGCAGTTGTTTCCGATCACGGCACCTTCTTCTACTACCGTGAAAGCACCCAGGGTAGTGCCGTTGCCCACGCGGGCTGATGGGTGAACCGATAATTTCGAAGCATCCGTTTTGTCAAGGCCGTTTCCATGGTTGGAAGGGTCAAAAACCGGGAGCAATTTTGCCAGAGCGCCCCTTACATCGTCTACCCGAATCAGCGTTGATTTTACAGGCTGAACGGGTAAAAAGGAGTTTTGAAGCAATAGTATAGAGGCCTTTGTTGTGTAGGCGTAAGATTCGTAGCGCGGATTGTCGAGGAAAGCGAAATCGCCATCAACTGCTTCTTCGATGCGGGCAGGTCGGGAGACACGCGCATTGAGATCCCCCTCAACGGAGCCATCTACAATTTGGGCTATTTGTGCGGCAGTAAATGTCATGCCGGAAAGTGGAATGGACAAATGATGAGAATATTACAGGTCGATAATTTTGCAAAGGTACAAAAGGCTAGCGAAGGTTCGCTGCGTTGTGTAAATTCCGCTCGAATGCTGCTTTAAACACGACACTTGCTCATTGGTTCTTCACGGCTGCTAATTTAGCTACAATTATTGTGTTGTTGTTCCATACTTTTATCCCATGAAAGCAGCAATGCCTTCATCCTTACAAAACTTAGCCATTACCGATTTTAACCCTTATTTCTTTTCACTCACACACCACCATCCCATGCGAAAGCAAATAACCTACGCAATTATCGCCTGCACCACTGCGGTCGGTATTTTTTTATTAGTTCAAAGCCAGAAAATTGTAAAAAACGAAGCCTACTTCGAGGCCATTTCCAAATACGTTTACGCCTACTCCGGCGGAGCGGTTAGCAGCAGCGAGCCGCTCCGCGTCCGTTTTGTAAACCCTGCCATCAGCAAGGAGCAGATAGGCCAGCCCGTACCCGTTAACGTTTTCCACAGCTCCCCAAAAATTGAAGGCCAAGCTGTGTGGGAAGACGACCGTACCATTCTGCTCAAACCCAAAACGCCACTTCCTTTTGGGAAAAAATATGTGGTAGATGTAAACCTGAAGCGTATTTACGCCGATGTGCCGGCACTGGCTAAAATTTTCCAATTTAAATTCCACGTCCGCGACCTGGCTTATGGGGTGGTCACCGAGGGCATCTCAGCCAACCAAAGCGACTTGCACCAACAAGAAGTCCGCGGCCAACTCCACATCAACGAGGCTTGCGATGCTGCCAAAGTGGAGCAAATGCTGGTCGCAAAACAAGGTAACAAAGCGCTGGAAGTCAGTTGGAAACACAATGCCGATGGTCGTACACATACCTGGACAGTTGCCGGGGTGGAACGCAGTATCGCCCCTTCTTTCGTCAATCTTAATTGGAACGGAAGCTCTATTGGCGGCCGAAAACACCTGCAATCCAAACAAGTAGTACCATCCCTCGATGATTTTGTGGTGCTTTCTGCCAATGCTGTTCAGCTGGAAGAACAGTATGTGCTGCTTAATTTCAGCGACCCCATCGCCCCCGCGCAGGATCTGAGCGGCCTGATTCGTATTGAAGGTTTCGCGGGAAAGCTGCGCTACGTCACCGACGGCAATTTCGTGCGGGTGTACCCCAGCGAGCGCATCGTTGGCACGCAAAAACTTAGCGTCGACCCGGGTGTCCGCAACATTGCCGGCCAAAGCTTGAAAGAAGGTTTCAACGTTAGTATTGAATTTGAAGACTTGAAACCAGGCGTGCGTTTGGTAGGCCGTGGTGCCATTATTCCGCAGCAGGCCAATGGCGGCGTGATTTTCCCATTTGAAGCAGTTGGCCTGAGCGCCATCGACGTAGAAGTGTTTAAAGTATTCAACACCAATATTTTACAGTATTTGCAGGTAAATGACCTGGAAGGAAGCACCGAGCTGGAACGGGTTGGTAAAATCATTTTACAGAAAAAATTCGACCTCGCGGAACTCAACCCAAACGCCAGCGGAAAAACCTGGCAACGATACGCCATCGACTTGCAAGACATGATCCGCCGCGACCCAGGTGCCATTTATCAAGTGCGCATCGCATTTAGAAAGGATTATACAACCTGCGAAGCTTCAAAAGAATTGCTGGTACCAGCAACGGATGAAAAAGACGAATTTGGCATGGCCAAAAGCATCTTGGGTGGCGAACGCGGTATCTATTGGAGCGACGATGACCCTTGGTGGTGGGGCGACGATGGAGACGAAGAAAACCCCAACACCTTCAATTGGGAAAATCGCGATAACCCTTGCGCCAAAGAATACTACTACGAAGACCACTTTGTCAAACGCAATGCCTTCGTCAGCGACCTCGGTATCACCGCCAAACTTGGCCGCGACGGCTCCCTTTTCATGGCCGTCACCGACCTGCACAGCACCCAACCGCTGAGTGGCATCGACATAGAATTATTTAGCTACCAACTCCAATCCATCGCCAAAATCCGCACCGAAGGCGATGGAACCATCATGCTGGAAGGCTTGCGTGAAATCCCCTTTGTGGCCGTGGCTACTGCTGCCAACCGCCGAGGCTACCTGCGCATGGCCGATGGCAACACCTTGTCGCTCAGTCGCTTCGATGTATCGGGCATGGAAGCCCAAAAAGGTTTGAAAGGATATATTTATGGCGAGCGTGGCGTATGGAGGCCAGGCGATTCTCTGTACTTAAACTTTGTGTTGGAAGACAAATCTGGCCGCCTGCCAGTAGGCCACCCTGTATCCATGGAGTTAACCGACCCACGCGGCGCGGTGCAATACCGCAGCACCGTCAGCACCAATGTCGGCGGCGTGTATCCGTTCTATTGCGCCACCCGCGAAGATGCGCCTACGGGAAACTGGACCTGCAAGGTTATGGTGGGCAGCGCGACCTTCAATAAAACCCTGAAAATCGAAACAGTAAAACCCAACCGCCTCAAATTAGACCTCGATTTTGGCAAGAAATCACTGACAAACGCTGATTTCTCCCGCACGACTGACGGCAAAGGCGGCATCACCGGTGCGCTGAAAGTCAACTGGCTGCACGGCGCTGTGGCCAAGGATTTGAAAGCCAAGGTTGAAATGACGGTAGTTTCCCGGAAAACAGAGTTCACCAACTACAAAAACTACTCTTTTGACGATCCTTCCCGCTATTTCTATGCCGAACCGGAAGTGTTGTTCGATGCGGCGGTTGATCAAAATGGTCAAGCCAGCGTGCCGCTGAAAATTGGCCAGGTAAGTGAAGCCCCAGGCAAGTTGGCCGCCAATTTCAAAGTGCGCGCTTTCGAGCAGGGCGGTGATTTCAGTACCGATAATTTCTCCTTAGAAGTATTCCCTTACGACCGCTATGTGGGCGTGTACATCCCTACCGACAAATGGGGCTCCAAATCATTGGATGCCCGCGGCGGCAACATAAGCTTCGCAATGGTGGATAAAAACGGCAAACCTCTGGCCAACCAGCAAGTCAGCGTAGCCCTGTACCGCGTCGATTGGCGCTGGTGGTGGGATGAAGATGCCAACAGCGGCGTGGGCAATTTCAACTCCGGCGAAATGAACAACGCCATGGATCAGGCAGAACTTACCACGGATGCCCGCGGACAAGCCAGCTGGAAAGTGAAACCCAATGGCTGGGGCCGCTACCTGGTTCGCATCAGCGACGAGAAGGGGGGCCACACCAGCGGCGACTTCTTCTGGAGCGGCTACCCATCAGAATTGAACGACATGGCCAGCCGAAATGCCGCTGCCATGTTGCCCTTCACCGTTGAAAAGGAAAAATATGGCGTTGGCGAAGAAGTGACCCTCAAAATCCCTGCCAGCGAGAATGGCCGCATTTTGCTCACTTTGGAAACGGGTACCCGCGTTGCCAAACATATCTGGTTTGAAGCCAAAGCAGGCGATAACCTGTTGAAGTTCACCACCGAAGCCAGCATGGCACCAACGGTGTACGCCCACGTGAGCCTGTTGCAGCCCCATGCCCAAACCAAAAACGACCTCCCCATCCGTATGTACGGCGTAATGCCCGTGAACGTGGAAGACCCCAACACCCGTTTGCAGGCGCAGATTGACATGCCCGAAGTACTTAAGCCCGACGAATTTTTCAATGTGGCGATAAAAGAACTCGGCGGCAAAGCCTGCGTGTACACCCTCGACATTGTAGACGAAGGACTGCTCGACCTCACCCGTTTTAAGACCCCAAACCCCTGGGACGCTTTCTTCGCCCGCGAAGCACTGGGTGTCAAAACCTGGGATGTGTACGATTACGTGCTGGGTGCTTATGGCGCTGAATTGGACCGCATACTCTCCATCGGTGGTGATGGCATCAACCAAAAAGCAAAAACCGCTTCGGTCAACCGTTTCAAACCTGCCGTGGTACACGTTGGCCCGTTCAAACTGGAAAAAGGCCAAACCGCCCGCCACCGCTTGAAAATCGACAATTACGTGGGTTCTGTGCGTGTGATGGCCGTGCTTTCCGCCCCACCAGAAGCAGGCGGTCCTGGCGCGTACGGCAATGCTGAAAAAACATGCCCCGTACGTAAGCCTTTGATGATTATGCCCACCCTACCGCGTGTACTGGGCCCTGGCGAAACCCTGCGCCTGCCTGTGGATGTATTTGCCATGGAAAAATCGGTGACGAATGCCACGGTTTCCGTAAAGGAAAAATCTGGTCTGGTGAGCGTTGGCGGTGCAGGTTCAACAAACCTGACATTCAGCGAGCCAGGCGAAAAAATGGCCTATTTTGATTTGAAAGTAGGCGATAAAACAGGAGTTGCAAAATTTGTCATCAGCGCAACAGGCGGTGGCGAAACAGCTACTTCCGAAATAGAATTGCTGGTGCGCAATCCCAACCCGGTCATTACACGCGTATTGGATGGCGTTATTGAACCTGGCAAAACCTGGTCTCAATCCGGCAATCCGACAGATTTTACTGAACTCACAGGTGCCACACTGGAGATCAGCAATATTCCGCCGATCAACCTGTCTAAACAATTGGATTACCTGATCCGTTTCCCCCACGGCTGCGTAGAACAAACCACCTCGGCAGCATTTCCACAGTTGTACGTTGACATGATATCACCCTTGAGCGACAAACAAAAAATGGAAGTAGAAAAAAACGTCAAAGCAGCCATTGCCAAATTGCAGGGCTACCAGACGGCTTCTGGCGGGTTCTCTTACTGGCAAGGGGGCAATCAAGTTTCCGATTGGGCCAGCACTTATGCCGGTCACTTCCTGATTGAGGCAAAAGAAAGAGGCTTCGCCGTTCCCGATCAGATGATCAACAAATGGGTGGAATACCAAACCAAAACCTCCCGCAGCTGGGATCCCGGTCAGGATGATATGAGCCGCAACTGGCAGTATCACGGCAATGAAATGGCGCAGGCATATCGCCTGTACAGCCTCGCTATGGTTGGGAAACCCGACTTGGCTGGCATGAACCGCATGCGGGAACGCAAGACGCAATATGAAGGAAGCGTTTCGCTACTGGCAGCCGCCTATGCCGCTACGGGCAAAAAAGAAGCCGCCCGCGACCTGCTGAACCTCACCACCATTCGAAAATACGTGTATGATTGGTGGGGCTACACCTATGGCTCCGACCTGCGCGACCAAGCATTGCGCCTGGAAACCTTGACAGCCATTGGCGACAACAAACGCGGCATGGACGTGGCATTATTGGTGGCAACAAACATCGGCAATGCAGCCCGCTGGTATTCCACGCAGGAGGTCGCAACTTGTCTGCGTGCCTTGGCCAAGT
>JBBRWA010000308.1:0-6663 GCA_038246345.1 Chitinophagales bacterium | reverse complement strand
CTTCGGATCGGACAAGGTCTGCAAATCCAGCTCGATGCGTTTGATTTGTTTTTTCATCGCTTTGATGTTTTTTTCAAGTTCTCGTTCCAGGGTGAGCAGGTCGCAGGGCATGTACGGCGGCAGGTCGAAGCGCATGGACAGGCTCATTTGGATGTCGTACAACATCATCTCCAGTTCGCGGGCCTGCTCCAGCAAAATTTTGTTGTAGTATTTCAGGCGGTCGTCGGCCAGGGTTTCCAGGTGATCTTGATCGATCCGTTCGAATTCAAGCTGGAGTTGCAGCAGGGTGAGCAGGTCGTTGTTTTTGTATGCCTCGGTCACCCGCTGGATGATGGCCGTTTTGCGCGTTTTTTCCGCTTCATCCAGTTCCAGATCGGGGTGGAAAGCCTTAATCAAATCCATATAGACGGTTCGCACCGACTTGGTCTTGTGTTCGGCTTCCTGCGCTTTTTTTGCTTCCCGCGCCTGTTGTTTGGCGGTTTTGGGGCGTTTTGCGCGGCGTTCTTCTGCTTGGCGTTTTTTTTCGGCCATCGTTTCTTCTGCCTCCTCCATAAGACGATGCAGGTATTCCTCCATTTTTTCGGGCGTGCTCACGTCAGCATCTTTGTCGATCTCCACGCCGAACATGTTTTCCATCATGTTATTTATCAGATCCATATCCAGGTCATCCGATTCCGCTTCTTCCGCATAGACCTCGCCGGTATGTTTTTCATAAATGGTTTTTAATTCCGCGTGACCGTATTCCACTATGAGTTGGCCTATCATGGACAGTAGTAGGTCTTGTATTTTTTTCTTATCCCGGGCATTAAAAAATCCGCTGTCCCAGGCCTTGTCCAAGAGTCGCACCATGTTGGCGCGGTGTTGCGCGAAGGTATCGTACAGCGGGTCCAGATTGCTGGCCATACGTTGCTGCAGGCGCAGCGATCCGGCTTCGAGTTGTTTGATCGAATCGCGCAGTTGCGGAATTTTTTGGGTCAGGCGGTTGAATTCCTTTTGCGCTTTGGAGAGCTGCGCTTTGTTTTGGCCGACGGCGATGATTTGTTTCGTCACGGAGGTATGGTTTTGAAGGGGTAAAAGTCGGGATTTTTGGGGGGAACGTTTTAATAAAAATCGTCTGTTTCATTTATTAAATTGGCTTTGCTGGGGGTTTTGCCGCTGGCGCTTGCTTTCCCTTTTGTTGTCTCAAAAGGATAACCGACAGGGCATGATAACGAAGGCTTGGCGAAGGGAGGTGAACACCTGGCGCGGCGAAAATACCCATTTAAACACAATTGAGGATAAAATTCAGGCGGATTATTGGCGCGAAATGGCTATCTTTGTGCAAAGAATTATGATAAAGAGTGCACAAATTCCAGTTATCCGCAAGCACTTGCTTTGGGAATATGAATGGGAAAGCTTTGACTTTTCCCGTTTGGCTACTGTCGTTATTGAGCGGGTTATTGAACGGGGCAATCCTTTTGAGTGGCAGGAGATTGTGAATTTCTATGGGGTTGAAAAAATTTCCGGAATTGCAGAAAGAAGTACCCGTCTCGATCAAAAGCACAAAAATTTTACCCAAGTTTACCTTCAGTCCGACTTTATCCATGATCTTCAAAGACCCGAAAGTCATTCTTCCTGAGACATTTGGCCTTTTACACCGAATTCAACAAGATGCATTTTTCAACGATTTTTTTCTTGTTGGAGGTACGGCTCTTTCATTACAAATAGATCATCGCCTCTCCATTGATCTGGATTTCTTTTCTATGCGGCCTTTTGACAACCAGCAAGTGGAAGCCTATTTATTAGAACAATACGGGTTTCAAACGGATTATGTCGCTACCAATACCCTGAAGGGATTCGCTCAAAATGTCAAAGTTGATTTTCTGACCCATGCTTACCCTTTGGTTAAGCCGCTGTTGCAAGAAGAAGGGCTGTCGCTTGCTTCCTTGGAAGACATTGGTGCGATGAAACTCAATGCGATTGCCCACAGTGGAAACAGGCAGAAAGATTTTTATGACTTGTTTTTCCTTTTAGAATATCATTCGTTGCAAAGCCTTCTCGATGCCTATCAAACCAAATACAGTAATTCCAACCCCATCATTCCGCTAAAAGGGATTACCTGGTTTGAAGACATTGATTTTGAGATTGAAAAACCAATACTCAAAAGAAAAACATCTTTTGAGGCAGTAAAAAAAAGGCTGCTAGAAGCTACTAGGCATTCTGAAAAGGTCTTTTTAGGCATATCGTAGAAAAACCCCACCAACCGAATTCAACTTCGATTGGCAGGTTCCAAGTGCCTTCTTCAGGCTATGCTTCCAAACTATAATTCTACTCCTTCACCACCGCCTAAAACTTGAAAGGTTTTGTCCTGTACTACTGCATGGTAATATTTGATTACAGTTCAAGATTGTCCTTCCAGTCAAGTCCTGTATCCTTTTTGAAGGCTTCTTTATACTTTTCAAAATTGTTTTCAATCTTTAACATAATAGATGACATTTATCGGTTAGGAAAAAATCTCCATCAAAGCGTTTTCATCCTTCATCAGTTCATCCAATGGTTTTAAAGTACCGAACCTTGCTTTGAGTTGGATAAGGTCTTGAAAATATTTGATTTGAGATATTGAAGTTCCTTGTACTAACACTTTGGCGAAGACAGGATATGTACTTCCTCTCGAACATATTTCATTCATTTTTGATTCAGATTCTTTAATCTGCTCCAAAAAATAGTCAACGCTGTTTTTGTTGACGGTTTCAACCATTTGGGCATATTTCATTTTCATGGATTCAAGATGGGAAATATGGTTGTCCTTACCTTTTTGGAAGTAAAAGTCCTGTTCGTCAATGTTGTCTAATTTCGCCTGTAAGACAATTATTTCACGCAATAGACCCAATGACCCCATCCGAATGTTCCTGTTTAGTCAGGAGCGGAATAATGCGGTTAAAAGAGGTTTTGGACATACCTGAAAGTTTGAAGTGGAAAGCAAAAGTACGAATCCAAAGCGAAAAAAGCCCTCCAAATTTTAGAAGGCTTTAAAAAACAGTTCTTTGAAAATTAGCGGTAGTATTGGGCTTTGTTCTTGTACCAAACATCGTCAACACCTGCGGTAATAATTCGGTCAAACATCTCTGATTCAAAGTTCCTACGATTCAATTTGTAGCAAAAAACGCCCATACTCTCCCTAATGAACGTCAGCCCCAGCGGGGCGGTGATATCTGTAGAAGGTTGGCATCATATTTTTAGCCCCAGCGGGGCGACAATATAATCACGTAATTTCCACATAACCGCCCCGCTGGGGCTGGCATTTCGGCGTATCTACAAGGCTACAGACATCATCGCCCCGCTGGGGCTAATTTGAATAGCGCTTAGCCTGACCGCTATGGTTAAAACACCAACTCAGGGAGGCTGGACTGAGCGGGGAGGCTTGACGAAGGGAGGTGAACACCTGGCCAGGAGGAAAATAAAATTATTTCACAAGTGAAACTTTGCCGTTGTACAATAGCTCATTGGCTGGCGACAGCATCTGGAAGTGATACACGCCCTGCGGTAATGTATTCAAATCCAGATGGCTATTGGTAACGTTTCTCGTGATTTGCAATTGACCGAGTGCGTTGAATACATTTACTGTAACAGGCAGGTTTTGTGCGCCAGTCCAGTAAACATCCCCGGTTGTTGGGTTGGGATAAATTTTCACCCCAGCCCAACCCGTTTGTAATTCGTTGCTGCTGCTCGTCGTTTTCCACACCGTCTTGCATTTGCTATCGCTGCCATACAGGTTGCTCACGGTGAGACATACCTCATAAGCACCCGGCGCAGAAAAATCATGCGAAGGGTTCCTTTCCGTACTGTAATTCAGAACCCCCGAAACAGGGTCGCCAAAATCCCAATACCACTGCTCCGGCTCATACCACGACACGGAGGTAAAGTCCACGCCCGTGCCGCCCGTATGGTCGTAGCGCCAGCCTGCCAGCGGGTGGTTGTTCAAGCCGAGCGTGTCGCAGGTAGAGCCGTCCACTGGGCCGAGCCGGAAGTTGGGGAAATGGGGGAGGCCTTTGTAGGAAAAATCGAAGGTGTAGTAAAAATGGACGAATTCGCTTTCCGCGCCTTGCCTTTCCGGTCTTCCAATTCGATGCATACAATCCTGGCCGCTTAGCGGTCTGCAATAAATACGGCCATCAGGCCCAAGCTCTAAATACCCAAGGGATGATCCCAATTGGCAAGTCGGATTGAATTCTCGTACTGCCAGCAGTGTCCTGGTTGCTGAAATATCGGCCGCCCAGGCATCGAATTGAAGAATCCGGTCAACTTCTGCGGCATACAGGTAGTGGCCATCTGCCGACCAGGCCAAACCCGCAGATGTCTCATCCTCTTCCCCGTCCACGAAGCTGATATGCACCGGGTTGGACAATTCTCCCGTACAGCGGTCAAAGTCAAAAATACGCAGGTCATCCCTGGTATTGAACCGCGCCATTCTTGTCCCATCGGGTGAAAAGACGATCTCGCCGCCCGATTCGCTCCAGGTGGGTACGCCGATGTTTTGGGATTGTACGGTGATGCCGGATGGGGATAGTAATAATTCAAAATATTTATTGGTGGCATGCTTGGCACATACAACCCACCAGTCCCGCCCATTCGCATGGCGAACGGCATGGAGGCCATCACTTTGAATAGTGTCCGATATGAGCGGTTGGTTCTTGAACAACACCTTGCCATTGCCGCCGTTGGCTTCCATATTAATTTTGGTATAAAGTAAATTATCATAGTAGCCGACCAGCGGTTGGATGCTAAAGTAAGTTTTGATATGAAAAAAATAATAGATGGAGGGAAAGCCTGGTGCTTGCAACAGGAGCATCGTGTTGTTTGAATTATAATTAAAGTCATACGGCCCATTGCACCTGTTATCATACACCCACCCAGGATTGAGACTGTCGCTGTTTTCTACCATAATGCCGTCACCAGTTTCAATGTAACAGCCGTTGCTAAGCAGCAGCAAGGCTCCGCTAGAATCACAGATGGAAGCATTGGATTCTTTGAGGGGCATTCCACTACCATGAGAATAGGATATTACCAGCGAATCCATAAAATTTAATGTGATCCTGTCCGTACCTGGGTATTCGGGATATGTATTCGAGTCATATCCTAATATCCAAATATTATCCTCTTTTTGTGCAGAAGATTGCAGCGCCGATAAGGCAAGAAAAAAAATCAAGTAAGCCTTATTCATAACATGAAATAAATTATACAGGCAGCATGATCCGGGTCATGCTGCCTGCTTATTAGGAGAAATTAACGTTTAGAGATAACAACACTTTCTATCACCGGCAATTGTCCCTCACGGAATATCTGAAGGCGGTACATGCCCTGCTGTAATTGAGAAATATCCAGGCGACCGTCGGTCACTTCCGACTGCAACTGTAGTTGGCCGATGTTGTTGAACACCCGCACCAATGCTCTGTCAGGGGTTGATAAGTAAACAATGCCAGTTGTTGGGTTGGGAAACACCGATATATCACCTTCTCTTGAAATATTCCCATCTCTTTCCCGGGCATTTCGTTGGCCAGTATTACAAAGCTCGTAGTCGTCGAATTCCTGCCCGCTAAGGTGGACAATTACAGCGCGGGCTTCATAAACCGCATCTCCACCTTCAAGCGGACACTGTTCGGCGATAAGTGTTATTGCCGCAATATCTGCTGGCGCCCATTCTCCATCATTGGCAAGCATGGTCAATACGATGCCGTTCAGGATCTTATGATTGGCGGCTGGCGCACTTCCGGCCGCTGTAGCGCCCGCGTTGAATTGCAGAAGATTTTGAAGCGTTTGCAAGCGGGCCGTTTTCAGCCCTGCTGCATACTGGTCGTATTGCGCCTGTGTGCCTGAGCGTTGCAACAGCAGGGCATTGTAGGCGCCTTCAATGATGGTATTGCCCTCCTGCAGCTGTATATCAAGGGCAAGAATATTGGCCATTTGTTGACGGACAGTCGTTCGGTAGTTTTCCATATTCGTAAATTGAAAATCAGGTGTCAACCCTAACATACACAAAACCTGTTATTTAGTCAAAAAAACCTTAGCGTTGTATAATAGCTCATTGTCCAAAGATAACATCTGCAAGTGATACACGCCCTGCGGTAATGCACTCAAATCCAGATGGCTATTGGTAATGTTTCTGGTGAGTTGCAATTGACCGAGCGCGCTGAATACATTTACGGTAACTGGCAGGTCTCGTGAACCAGTCCAGTAAATATCCCCCGTTGTCGGGTTGGGATAAATCACCATGCCTGCGCCATCGACCGGTGACTCACCGCTGCTACTTGTCGTTATCCACACATTCTTGCACTTGCTATCGCTGCCATACAGGTTGCTCACCGTAAGACACACCTCATAAGCGCCCGGCGCAGAAAAATCGTGCGAAGGGTTCCTTTCCGTACTGTAATTCAAAACGCCCGACGCCGGATCGCCAAAATCCCAATACCACTGCTCCGGCTCGTACCACGACACGGAGGTAAAGTCCACGCCCGTGCCGCCCGTATGGTCGTAGCGCCAGCCTGCCAGCGGGTGGTTGTTCAAGCCGAGCGTGTCGCAGGGCGAGCCATCCACTGGGCCGAGCCGGAAGTTGGGGAAATGGGGGAGGCCTTTGTAGGAAAAATCGAAGGTGTAGTAAAAATGGACGAATTCGCTTTCCGCGCCTTG
>JBBRWA010000307.1:0-6667 GCA_038246345.1 Chitinophagales bacterium | reverse complement strand
GAAGCGCCTACCCCAGCGCCCACGCCGCCACCGCCCGATCCAAAAATAAAACTGGATGACAAAGCCTTAAAAGCGCGACAAAGGTCAATTCAGCTAAGCCAAACCCAACAAGCCAATAGCACGGCCTACCTGCCAAAGCAGGAATTGACCAAACCACTGAATCAATACCCGTCCCTGTTGGAAACCTTTCAACCTCGTGACTCCGACAACCTTAAAAAAAGCGCCAAAACCCAGTCTGGCATCGCAAAAAGCGTGGTAGAAACCCGCATAGCCCAAACAGAAAGCCGGCAGCGCGACTGGGTAAAAACAGGATATGAGTTGTATATCAAGTACAGTTTTGCCTTAGTGTGTTTTGTCTTTTTATTTATCGGAGCGCCCATGGGGGCCATTATTCGAAAAGGCGGCTTCGGATACCCGATTTTGGTGTCGATCACTTTTTTTGTGACCTTTATCTTCCTCACCATTTTGTGCCGCAAACTGGCCCAATCCTTTCTCATGAGCCCATTTTGGGCAGCCATGATGCCTTGTATTGTACTCATGCCCGTCGGCGGTTTCCTCACCCAAAAAGCCATGAACGATTCGCAAATGTTTAGCACCGAGCGCTTGGATCGTTGGATATTCCTCTTGCGCAAACGGTTTAAAAAGAACGCCAAACCTGCAACAGCAGCATGAAAGGAATTTGGGAACAACGATGGTTTATGATTCCGGTTGGAGTGTTTTTTGGCGCAGGCATCGCCTTGGCACTTATCATCCCATATGGTAATGAAATCCTGTACTTCAACGATTGGCGCCAGGAACCGTACATTTCGATTTTCAAGTTTTTTTCCTGGTGCGGCGAAACCTGGATTTGGGTAGTTGCAGGCCTCGCAGCCCTGTTTTGGCGCTATCGCTTCACGTTGATGATCGCTATCACTGGCTTGATTACGCCATTTGTCTACGTATTGAAAGATCAGGTAGGTTCCGATAGACCCATTACCTACTTCCTCAACCAGGGCATAAAAGATGCGGTTGTCACCATTCCAGAATTTTATCTGAATACCGGTCAAACGAGTTTTCCCTCCGGGCATACCATGGCCGCCTTTGGCTTGTTTAGTTTGCTCTGCTTGATGGCGGGCCCTCAGCGGAAAAAGCTCGCGCTGTTGCTCGCTTTATTGGCCATTGCCGTTGGGATTTCCAGGGTTTTTCTGGTGCAGCATTTTTTGGTGGATGTGCTGGCTGGGGCGTTTTTGGGGATGGCCGTTAGTGGTTTTGTATGGTGGGTGAATGGGCTGCCGTATTTTCAGGGGAAGGCTTGGATGGATGGGCGTTTGGGGGTGAAACCTCGTAGGTCTTAAACCTCAGAAACCTCCCCCAAAAACATGGTTTTTGGGGGAGGTTTCTGAGGTTTAAGACCTACGAGGTTTTTAGAAAGGCGACGAATGACGCGCCCTTGTTCAACACAGCTGGTTTGACATGTTTCTTAAGCTTTTTAGGCAGCGTTTTTTCAAAAAAAACTATCTTTGAAGGCAAAACGGGGGATTAGTGTCAGTCTCACAGATACGCAATATTCATCAATGAACATAATAACGACAATTCTTGCCTGGGCGCTGACAGTCTTCGCCGTTTCCGCTCAAAACACGTCATTTGAAACAACAGCGCACGATGCACCGGCGCAATTTGCTGCCATCCTGGTGCATGTATCAGGAGCCAATGGGCAATATGCTATCAAGCTGAACGGCGCTTTTCTCAAAGCAGGCGTTTACAAAGAAGGCCTGGCACCTGAGGATGCAGGGCAAGCAGGCGATTTGCTTTGCATGGTCTTGAACCGCGACATGAAAACGCTCGATTCCCTCTTGATCAAAAATCCTTTGCGCGTACGCATGGAATTTCCGGCGGACAACGGTGTTATTGGTTCCACCATGGTAGAATATCCTGACCAAGAGGTGCTGATACGATTCAATTATGCGGTAGATATGAAGTATGTGCAATTCAGGCAATTCGGCACAGATATGAAATTGACAGAAATCGCCACTTTACCCTTAGTTTTTGAATAAAAACAACAAACAAAACCTATAATCATGAAAAATACCTGCCGCCGCTTTTTTCGATCCCTGGCACTCGTTGGCCTGTTCGCGCAAATAAACCCCGCCATTTCCAACGCGCAAATATTTCCCGTTGACACGATACGGTATAACGGAAACCCCTCCAAATTTATCAACCTGGTTTTTCTCAGCGATGGTTTCCAAGGGGCCGAGTTGTCCACTTTCACTTCCAATGTCCAAAATTTTACGGGCTACTTGTTTGAAATATCGCCGTTTAAAGAATACGCCAACTACTTCAATGTATTTGCGATAAATGTCCCTTCTGTTGATAGTGGCGCGAGCCACCCAGGCACAGCAAGTGATGTGACGGAACCAGCATTTCCCGTTGCGAGCGTCAATAATTATTTCGGCAGCAGGTTCGATGTGTCCAGCATTCACCGGCTGTTGGCCCCGGCTAATTTTGGCTCGATCAACAGTGTTATGATCAATAGTTTCCCACAATTCGACCAAAGGTTAATATTAGTTAATAGCCCTTATTACGGCGGCTCCGGCGGAAGCATCGCTACCGCCTCGCTCAATGGAAGTTCCTTTGAGATTATGGTGCATGAAATGGGGCATTCATTCGCCGGCCTCTCCGACGAATACTATGCCGGAGACGGTTTTGCGAGTGAAAAGATGAATATGACCAAAGAAACCAACCCTACACTGGTAAAATGGAAAAATTGGCTAGACGAAGATGGTGTGGGTATTTACCAACACTGTTGCGGCGGGAATTCCGCCCAATGGTATCGACCCCACCAAGGCTGCAAGATGCGCTTTCTTGGTTCTGGTTATCCCTTTTGCCCGGTTTGCAAAGAAACCCTTTTCGAAAGGATTCACGCGGTATTTGGAACCCCAGTTCTTTCTTATCAACCTAATTCCAGTGCTATTATTTCTTGTTCGGAACCAATAATGTTTAAACTGAGCACTGTAAAGCCCGTTCCCAACACCTTAAAAGTCACCTGGAACCTGAACGGCACGGTTCTTCCCAATACTACCGACTCCATTATGATAAGTGTAGGGCAGGCAGCAGCCGGAATAAATACCTTGAGCGCTACCATAATGGATACTACATCGCTCACGCGGTCGGAAGCGCATTTTCAAAGCCACAGCCATACCATAAACTGGACGTTTCAGTTCGATTCCCCAACCGTACCTTTTATTATGGCAGATGGTTCGCTGGTTTCCTGCCAGGGCGATTCTGTTACGCTTAGCGCCAGCGCAGCGGCCAATTACGCCTGGAACAATGGCGCCAATACCCAAAGTATCACCGTAACCAACACCGGAGACTACACGGTCACCGTGACTACAGCCAATGGCTGTTCCGCGGAATCGGCAATAACTTCTGTTATTGTGTATGCTGCACCAAATGTTCCTACTATCAGCGCCACCGATTCCAGCCTGGTATCAAGCGCCGACAGCGGAAATCAGTGGCATGTAGATGGTACCATCATTCCTGGGGCAAACACGCAAACGTATACCCCGACTCAAACCGGGCTCTACGCCGTAGTCACCACAGACATGAATGGCTGTACAGCAGCTTCGGCACCGCACTATTTTTTAGTCAGCAGTGTCTATGATTTGAACAGCGCCTCGGACTTTGTCATAATTCCCAATCCGAATGATGGAAGGTTTAGTGTTCGTACGGGACAATTGCCATGTACATATCTGAAAATCTACAACGGTGCGGGGGTTCTTGTTCATCAACGCGACCAAATGGATACGAATATTGACGTGGGTCATTTGGCTAAAGGGGCTTATGTGTTGGAGTGTAGCTGCGCAGGGAAAACATATTCCAGGAAGCTGGTGATCCAGCAGTAGCCAGGCTAAAGCCAGCTTACCCCAAGTTATTTACCGATATAAACCCTACCTTTTTTTCCTAAATTAAAACTCATGCCCAGCTGCAAAGCATTGCTCCAGCCCCCCCTGAAAAAGCTGGTGCCCGGCGTATGCCCAGGCGAGAACCGCGCATGAAATTCAATATTTTTTGCGGTCAGTGCTACACCAAGCCAGGCATTCGAGCTTTGGGCCGTATCGCCGGAAAACATTTGACTGGCCTCCACGCCTGCTTCCAGGCTCACCCAATTTGTCAGTTTGTAACGCGGAAATAAACCCAGGGAAATACCCGCATTTTGGCCAGGGTTTGTCAAAATAGACAACTCAGAGCGCAGCGACCAACGCTCGTTGAAGTTTCTGGTGGCATAGCCACCTAGAAAATACTGTGTCCCTTGATCAGTGGCTCGTTCTTGCTGTCCATTAATAAATATAAGTTGACCGTTTCGACGGAACTGGGGTATTTGAAAGGAGCCTATTCCACCCCGGAGTCCAAATGACCATTTGGAGATGGTCAGCTGGGGTATCGCTGTTTCTGTTACTGGCGAATTAAAATGGTTTTGATTGTATGCGCAGGGTATGGCGAGGAGGCTGCAAAATGCAGTGCAGGCTCAAAATTTAGATAAAATCATGTGGAAGGTAAGTTTTTGTGTTGTGTAAAATACCCGGCCGGGGAGTGATGGAGGATTAACGGGAGAAGATGTAAAAATGCTGTTTCAACAATTGAAAAAATTTAAAATTTTCTAATTTTTTCAATTTAGTTCTCCGCTTTTATAATCTCTTCCAACGTTACTTCCGCGTCCACAATTTCAGCAGAATAGGCATTGCTTACAAGCCCGTGGTTGGTGATCATTGTCAAAAATATTTGCTTTTCTGTACCACTAAATGCCAAAAAACGCTCCTTTTTTTCAATCAACTTCTGGTATTCATCCTTATTCAAAGTGTATGGCCCGGCGTGGAATTTTATCTCGCATAAGTTAATGCAATCGTCTTTCCGATCCATCAACAAATCTACTTGAAAGCCTTCCTGTTTGGAAGATCCAGCGACATACAAGCTCGAAATTTCCGTGTAAACTGCGGTGATATTCAAGGCATTTTTTATGCCGTTTAAGTGCTTGTGGCAAAGGTTTTCAAAAGCATATCCTGCCCAAATTTTGTACGACTGACTTGCTGCCAACTGTTGCCACATCCCCGGCGTATATTTCCTATTGGCTTTGATAAAGCTATGGTAAAAGACCGAATATTCATCAACCAAGCGGTACAAAGAATCCCTTTTTTTCTTCAGAAACGGTGTGTATTCCATGACAAAATCAGATAGGATCAATTCTTCCAGCGCTCTTCTGTAACTACCCGTTGCCGGACTTTCAATGATTTCCAAGATCTCTTTATTGGTCAAACCCCGGGGCTTTTCAGCCAATGCGGCCACGATGGATTGATGCAGGCTCGCATTGTTGAAAAGCGCCTGGTATAAGTTGTGGTATTCGTTTTTTAGGATACCATTTGGCGAAAAACAGATGCGTTCAATCCCAACCGGGAAGCTCTCTCCCTTGCGCAATGTTTCCAGGTAAAATGGAACGCCGCCCAAGGCCATGTATATTTTGGCCAAATCCTGGTTTGACACACCAAGGCCATTGCCTTCAAGAAATGCCTTTGTTTCTGAAATCGTGAAAGGGTGCAGGTGAATTATTTCGGTAACCCTGTTGTGCAATCCCCCTGGGTCATTGATGATATTCTTACTGATCCAGGAAGTAGCTGATCCACAGATGACCAGTAAAAAGTGCGGCTCTTTTGAGAGGTAATCATTCCAAAGATGTGCTAACAATTGCACGAAACTTGAACGAGGGGTATTAACCCAGGGCAGCTCATCGATAAAAATAACCTGCTTTTTATTGGGATCGAGTGTTTTGAGGTACGATTTTAAGTGCAAGAATGCCTCCTGCCAATTCCGAGGCGTTTGTACCCCAGTATCTCCTTTGTATTCAGCAAGTTTTACACTGAAGTTGACCAGTTGCGTCGCCGTGTCGCCATTTTGGATACCCGTCATACTGAAACAGTAATGCTCCCGCAAGGTGCTATCCACCAGAAAGGTTTTTCCTACCCTTCTGCGCCCCGTGACCGCTAAGAACTGCGACTTTTTAGCGGATAAAAGCAGTTTGATTTTTTTGATTTCTTCTTGCCGACCTACCATTTTGATTTGAGTTTAGGAATACGCTTCAAAGATAAGTCCAAATATAGGAGTTATATTTGGATTTATCTATCCAAAAAACATAGATAAGTCCAATTATAGCTTGAAATCTCCGTTATTAATCGCAAAACAACTTGTTTTCGTTGGTTTCAGGGCCTACTTTCAATAGACTTGTTGCGGTGGGAGCGCCCGAGCCATGAAATGAGGCATTTTTAGGGTGATTGAGGCTTATTTTTGAGTTCGTAGTGGAACTACGGACGAAAAAATAGCCGAAAAGCACCCTAAAAAGGGCCATTTCTGGCCGGGCAGCCTTCCACCGCAACAAGTCTAATGCATCAACTTCCAAAACATCTCCTTCATCAACTCCTCCTCCCCATTGGAAGTATTGTCGTTCCCAACACCTTTGGAGCGCAGGTCATAGTCCTTTAGCACCGAAATAGCATTCACGGTTTGCCCATAATTGTAATTGGCCGCTGCGATCTTGTATTCTTTTAAAAACCAATCGGAGCGCAATTCCAAGGCCCGCAACACTTCTGCATCGGGCTGCCCTTTGAGGCTGTGCAGCATGTACACTTTTGAAAAGTAGGCG
>JBBRWA010000306.1:0-6677 GCA_038246345.1 Chitinophagales bacterium | reverse complement strand
GTCACCTGTAGCCAGTGCCGGACCCAGATTGGAATACTTGCGCGGAAGCAGGCGCTCGCGGTCGAAATCGAAGAACTTGTTCTCCATGTGTTTGAAATTCAGCCCTGATTGATTGCTGCTGATTTCTGTAAAAATAGGATCAGCCGCAACGGGCAATTTCAAAATAGAAGGCCCCGCAGCAGCATCACTGTATTTCAAAGTAATGCGCTGGTTGGCTTTGACATTTTCCAGGCTTTGTACCTTGCCATCGGGCCATTGAATTTGGACACGATCGGCAGCGGCCGTTTGGCCCAAGCCAAACTGAATAATATCGGTTGAACTGGAAATAAAGCCATGTGTCGGGTTGGCGTAATGCACTTGTTGTGCGCCAGCGGCTTGCATGCGCACAGTCGAACCTACCCCTGTTGGGTTTTGGGCGGTTCCTTCCAATTTTATTTGCAGGTAATTGCCAAGCTTGTTCTCCATTGATTTATTGCGGAAAACCGCTGCGGGGTCGTTTGAGCGGATCACGATTATATCCTGATCGCCATCATTGTCAAAGTCAGCATACACTGAAGAATTGGAAAAGGTCTTTTCTCCAAAACCCCAGGCTTCGGAAACATCCTCAAAGCTCAGGTCGCCCTTGTTGCGCATCATAAAATTGGCGACAGGAATGCGCGGCACCGACTTGATATGCCCCATTGTATCGCGGAGCCTGCCACCATCGGCGATGAGGGTAGAGTCGTATATAAAATTGACAAAATCAAGGTTCTGCACTTCAGTCCTGAAGCCGTTGGAGATAAAAATATCATTCCATCCGTCGTTGTCGAAATCCACGATCAAGGGTGCCCAGCTCCAATCGGTGGCATTGACGCCAGCCAGGCAGCCGATCTCGCTGTAGGTGCCATTGCCGTTGTTGAGCTGCAACATGTTGCGGGCAATCTGTTCACCGTAGCCATATCCCACGAGTGAGTAATAGCGCTCGTTTGCCATCGCCGTGGCGTTGGTTTTGAATTTGTAGGTGGTCGGCATGGCCATGTCCAGCACAAAAAAGTCCAACAGCCCGTCGTTGTTGATGTCGGCCAAGTCGGCACCCATGGAGGAGGCGGACGTATGCCGCACATAGTCATTGATGTGGTCGGTAAAAGTGCCGTTTTTGTTGTTGATATACAGGATATCCGGCTCAACGTAGTCGTTGGCGATGTAGAGGTCGGGGTAGCCATCGAGATTAGCATCAAGGGTCGTCACGCTGAGGCCAAACGCGTAGTTGTCAATGCCGGCAGCCTTACTCACATTCGTGTATTTGCCGTCATCGTTGCGGTAAAGCCTGTCTGAAGTGTATTCATCATTGGAAGCCACATTGCGCACCACCTTCCCATTCACTTCATGCAGGCGCACGTTGGCGGTCGACGAAAAATCAGTCGGGTGATTGATCAAATACATGTCTAGGTCGCCGTCCAGGTCATAATCGAAGAAATTGGCGTGGGTGGAGGAACAGTGGATGTCTAGCCCAAACTCCGCTGATTTTTCGGTAAACGTGCCGTTTTTATTGTTGATAAACAGCAATGCGCCCCTGGTTTCCGGATTTGGCCCGGTGCGGCACTGGTAAATATCGAGCCATCCATCGCTGTTGACGTCCACAATGGTCACACCCGTTTTGATGCCGTCGGGCGCGGTGATGCCTGCTTTTTCGGAAATGTCTTCAAACTCGAAATTGCCTTTGTTGAGGTAGAGCTTGTTAGGGCCCATGGTAGCACCGAAATACACGTCGGGCAAGCCATCGTTGTTGAAATCACCCACTCCAGCGCCACCGCTCATGTAGAGGTAGTTGAAATTCATGTAATTCATCTCTTGGGTTTCCGTGACCGTGTTGGCAAATGTAATACCCGACTGTTTTGCATCTATTTGTTCAAAAAGGGCGTTTTCAGGCGCTTTATAGCTGCTTACCGACGAGTTTTTATCGCAAAAAACAAAGAAGGTGGCGCAGGCCAAAAGGGCAAAAAGTGAGCGTATGGACAGAAATTTCATAAGATGCCAGCAATTAAATCAAGATTTCACGCTGCAATTATCGGGAGAATGTACGACACGGCTACATTTGCGACTGAAAACCCACTTTATTGATGCTGATCTTTAAAAAAGTTGCCGACTTGCAGCGCTTGATTTCAAGCCAGAAAACGCCTGTCGGATTCGCGCCCACCATGGGCGCTTTGCACGAAGGGCACCTCGAACTCATTCGAATGGCCAAACGCGATGACTGTATTGCGGTCGCCAGTATTTTTGTCAATCCCACGCAATTCAATGACCCCAAGGACCTGGAAAAATACCCCAGAACCCCGGAAAAAGACGCGGCGCTATTGGTGAGTGCTGGTTGCGATGCACTGTTTATGCCCCCTGTAGAGGAAGTGTATCCGCCAGGCGAAGAATTGACCATCAACCTCGATTTTAAGCAGCTTGACAAAGTGATGGAAGGCGAATTCCGCCCCGGACATTTCAAGGGCATGGCCACCGTTGTCCACCGTTTGCTCGATATTGTGAAACCCCATCGCTTGTACATGGGCCAAAAAGATTACCAGCAGCTTAGTATTGTACGCGACATGATTGGGCAGCTTTCCATGGACGTTGAACTTATAATGTGCCCAACCGTACGTGAGGAAGACGGATTGGCCATGAGCAGCCGGAATGTGCGCTTGAGCGCAGAGATGCGCGATGCTGCTCCCGCGATCCACCAGACCTTGCAGTGGGCAAAAACGGCCCTGGCAGCGGGCCAGCCTGCGAGCGAAATCCAGCAAGAAGCCCTTCAAAAGCTCTCCAATGCCGGGTTGCGCCCTGAGTATTTTGAAATTGTTGACGGCGTAACTTTATTGAATATTTCAGATAAAAATAGCAGTAACTTTATCGTCGCTTGTACCGCTTCATTTGCGGGAGATGTGCGGTTGATTGATAATATTGTGCTCCAAGTGATGAGTTAAGAGTGATGAGTGATGAGTTATGAGTGATGAGTGATGAATATGCACAGCGTTGGTGCTTTTGCTGAGCTTGGTGTTTCAGCATTTTAACCAATTGCTCTGTCCGCCTTGTTCAGCAACCAAAAAGCTAAGTGAACGAATCCTCGGCTTGGGAGAGTATTTTTCTGAGAACCTTACCCAAGCTGCTGAAAAACAATCGTTTGTGCTTTAATTTAAAATTATTTCCAGCCCCTGCAAGCTATGTATTTGATTAAAGTGCTGAAACACCCAAGCTTAGCAAAAGCACCAACGCTGTGCAATTATCAAATTACCTCATTATCAAATTACAACTTTAGAACTTTATGAAAAAACAATCGAAAACGCCCCTTTTCAGCACCCTCCGCAAAGTATTCCGCATGGCGCTCGCCGCCGAGAAACGCGACACCGATGCCCTTGAAATCGTGCAGCGCGACGAGGAATTCCGCCGCTCCCGCCGCCGATTTCTGGAAAATGCCGGTAAAGCCACCATTATCGGCGCTGCTTTGCCACAGCTCTTGCTGCCCGGCGCTAAAAACTTTTTCAGCCGTGCCATCATGCCCCGAATCGCCATTGTGGGCGGTGGTATCGCCGGATTGAATGCCCTACACCACTTGAAAAAACAGGGCTTGGATGCCACCATTTACGAATCCTCGAACCGCACCGGGGGACGTATGTTTACCGTAAAAGGCGCGATGGGCGAAGGCACCTGGACGGAATTTGGCGGAGAATTCGTGGATACCAACCACAAGGATATCTGGGATTTGGCGGAAGAATTCGACCTGAAAATGATCGATTACGCCCAGGAATCCGAAACCAAGCTTACGAAAGAAGCTTTCTTTTTTGAAGGGCAACATTATACCTTGGCACAAGTCGTGGAAGCATTTCGGGGTTTCGCGCGGAGTATTCAGGCAGATATTGAAAAACTTAGTGGCGAAATTTCCTTTAAAACTCGTACTTGGTATATTAAAAAACTCGACCGCATCAGCCTTTCCCAATATTTAGAAAACATTGGTGCCACGGGCTGGATCAAACGCCTCATCGAAGTCGCCTACGAATCGGAGTACGGCCTTTCCCCCAGCGTACAATCAAGCCTCAACCTGCTGCTGCTGATCTCCACGGAAACGCCCAACGGCGAGTTTGAAATATTTGGCGAAAGCGACGAGCGCTACAAAGTACTGGGCGGGAACCAAAGCATCCCCGATGCCCTGGCAAAAAAATACGCCAGCCATATTGAAATGGGCCGCCCCATGGAATCCATCCGCGCACAGGGACAGCAATACGCGCTGCATTTTTCAGGTAAAAGTGAAGCAGTTATAGCTGATTACGTTATACTAGCCATTCCGTTCACGGTACTTCGCAAGTTGGAGATGAAAATCAAAATGCCCAAGGTGAAACGGAAGTGCATCGACACCCTGGGTTATGGCACCAATGCCAAGCTGATGCTGGGCATGAACAGCCATGTTTGGCGCAAAAATGGCTACACGGGCCTTTGCTATTCCGACAACGGCCTGCCCAACGGCTGGGACAACGCCCAGTTGCAAACGCCGGATAATGGCCCTGCGGGCCTTTCCATCCTGTTCGGTGGCCCCGGCGGACTGGAAGTGGGCAAAGGCACGCCACAAGAACAAAAAGACAAGTACCTCCCGCTTTGGGAGCAGATATTCCCCGGTGCCACGGCTGCTTTCAACGGCAAAGTCGCGCGCATGGACTGGCCCACCCAGCCGCATACCCTCGGCTCTTACGTGTGCCCGACGGTAGGGCAGTACACCAGCATCAGTGGCGCGGAGCAAATGCCCGTCGGCAATATTTTCTTCGCTGGCGAGCATTGTGGGGGTAATTTTGCTGGGTTTATGAATGGGGCGGCGCAGAGTGGGCGGGAAGCGGCGGAGGCGATTGCGGGGAGGATTAAGTGAGTGCGGAGTGCGGAGTGCGGAATGCGGAGTGCGGAGTGCGGAATGCGGAATGCGGAGTGCGGAGTGCGGAGTGCGGAGTGCGGAATGCGGAATGCGGAGTGCGGAATGCGGAATGCGTGCATTCGGCGGGAGGAGACCTTCGCTGCCTTACCTTGAGTTGTCCTGCTGTAGGCATCCGTCCACGTAAAAAAGGGAAAGAGCAAAACAGGATGTTGCTGCATTTGTGCTTTCAGTCTCTGATGTTAATGGCCTTCTCCTGCCACAACGTAAATAACGCTTAGTCCAAGGATCAATGCAAAGACTAAACGCATGTTGTACGTTGTGTCGTTGTGGCGTGGTGTGAAATAAAATCAATGCCAAGGAAATGGTCTGCAATCTTCTATTTTTGCCCATTAACAGTTTTTGCCAAACCTGGCAGAATTCCGCACTCAATATTCCGCACTCCGCACTCCGCACTCCCAAATCCGCATTCGAAATATGGTTTCTCTCTTCGAGCTCAACGAACACATCCGCCGCGTCATCGCCCTCAACTTCCAGCAACCGTTGTGGGTCACCGCGGAGATTGCCCAAATTAGCGGATCTAAGGGGCATTATTACCTTGAATTGGTGCAAAAAGGGGAAGTTGCGGATATTGTGGCGCAGGCTTCAGCAGTGATTTGGGCAGGTGAATTTCGACAGATGCTTTCCCGGCATGGCATGGCCTTGCAGACGGTTTTGCGGGAAGGCCTGGAACTGAAAATTCAAGTGCGCCCGGAATTTCACGAACGTTACGGACTGAAATTAAACATCCTCGACCTAGACCCGGCATTTACCTTGGGGCAACTGGATTTGCAGCGCAGAAAAACCGTGCAAGCATTGAAAGATGCAGACTTGTTTGATAAAAACCGTTTGCTGGAATTGCCCTTGGTATTGCAACGCATCGCCCTCATCAGTTCAGAAACGGCTGCGGGCAAACAGGATTTTTGGCAGCAGTTGACGGAGAATAATTTTGGCTACGCATTTGATTTGACATTGTTTGCCGCATCGGTGCAAGGCAAAAATTCGGAACAAGAGGTCGTGGCGGCTTTGGAAAAAATAGCGGCACAAGTCAACAAGTTTGACTGCGTGGTCATCGTCCGCGGCGGCGGTTCCAGGCTCGACCTTTCTTCTTTCGACGGCCTGGAACTCTGCGCTGCGGTAGCCAGGTTTCCGATGCCCGTATTGGCAGGAATCGGCCACGATGTGGATGAAACGGTGCTCGACTTGGTCGCCAATCGTACACTCAAAACGCCGACTGCTGTGGCAGAATTTATCTTGCAACACAACATGTTGTTTGAGGCGGATATGTTGGAAGCAGCCGAGCAGGTTCGATATTTTGCCGTTAACCTGGTAAAATCCCATGCAACGCAGCTCGAACAAAGCATCAACGAAATGCGCTGGGCAGCCCGGAAGCGCTTGAGCATGGCACAATTTCAGTTGGACAATACAACGCAGAACTTGCCGCTGCTTACCCAACAGTTGTTCCGCAACCAATACCGCGCTTTGGAGCAAATTGAAACTTACTGTAGCGCGCTGCACCCCGACAATGTGCTGCGCCGGGGCTTCAGCCTGACAACAAAAAACGGGAAGGCCGTAGCCTCCCCGTCGGATGTTTTGTCTGGTGACATATTGGAAACGCGGGTTATGGGCGGCGTTATTGCTTCAAAAGCGATCTAGTGGCCTAACCCCGTAGGTCTAAAACCTCAGAACCCTCCCCTAAAAACCAAGGTTTTTAGGGGAGGGCAAAGAAAAACAATTTTTGGAATTTAAAAAAAATAATTTT
>JBBRWA010000305.1:0-6694 GCA_038246345.1 Chitinophagales bacterium | reverse complement strand
GGTATAGCCGAAATATCGTAGCTTTGAGCGGTGCCCACGTGGAGGTCGTTTTTGGTTTCACATCTCAAAATTACGGAAGCGTGGGCACTCTTTTATCAACTAAAAACGCCGGGGTGAAAGGTAATCAGATTACACAGCCTACATCTTAGCCTTCCCTTACGACCTGGAACAATACCCCGGCGGAAATAGCGAAAGCGCATCCAGTATTAGATAAGGCTGTGGATTTGTGCTACCGTCCGCAAGGGTTTGGGAGTGAGTTGGCAAGGATTGAGTTTTTGTTTGGGTTGTATGAGGAGTACACGGCTCCGATGTTTGGGAGCGTACGAAGTCTCAGAAAAAAGGTCTAAAATGAATAAATTAAAAGATTGGAACAAATATTGCTTGGACTTTCTTTAAATCTTCCCTAATACTAACTTAAAAATTCAAATGCAAACAATTAAAGTTGAGGGCTTTCATGGAACAGCGTTAAGGAATATCGACGCTATATTATCAGATGGATTTAAATCTAATGAAAGACCTGATCATTGGTTAGGACAGGGGCTTTATTTTTTTTCGGATTTTGACTTGGCCTTATGGTGGATTAAAACAAAAATCAAGTCAGGAGATGGGAGCAGGTGCGCCGTAGTCAACGCCTCAATGGAGTGCGATGATCGCCTTTGGCTTGACCTTGATACTCTAAAAGGCATTAACTACTTCATTAAAGAAATTAATGCAATACTTACAGCTACCAGTCACTTAATAAGCCTCAAGTTTAATGCTGCAAGGTTAGAAGATGATGAAATACGAATTAGGCATTTTTGTTTTGCACTGGATTTGTTGAAAAAATTCCGTAACATTCAGTTGGTAGCAATGACGTTTAGGAAAGACAAGCCAAGTTATGCAGAGTATTCGATTAGCAATTTTGAGAACCAACATTTTATCTTGCCGTGGGATTTCACATATCAAGAACGCCAAATTTGCAGCACATCAAATGACATCATTATGTCAAAAAAGGTAGTTTTTCCGAATTAAGCAACTTTTATCTCAAAATTTAGTTATTTACCTATACATTTGGCCCTCTAAAAAACCTTACACCACTTGATAAACCGACACAACTCATGGAAAACGCTGAAAAAATCATACGAGACCTCGCTAATTTGTATGGGATTGAAATCTTAAATGAACCGACGGGGCATGTTTTTGTAAATGAAAAGGGAATCGAATCTCCACTCAGAGTAGATGACCTTAACGAGATTTTTGGATTGCCAACTGGCAGGATTTCAGAATTTACGTTAGGCAATCATCCTGATTGCCTAACCATCAAAAATCAACAATCGTCATTAGTAGTTCAAAACTGTAGCCCTTCGGTTTTCAATACTGTTGAGCATGAGGAGCCTACCATTTACTTACAATATTCAATGGCAGCTTAATCATGCAAACAAGCGAGCAACCTAAAATTAAATTCCTTGGTGTTTCTGTGGCCAGCGTTCATTTAGCCGCGTTCAAAGAGAATATTGGGGAACAAAAAATTGACCTTTTGGTTGACGCTAAGCTCTTTCCCAGAGAAGATGGCGCAAATTCGTTTCGGATTTGGATGACAGTAGAAATGCGTGTTCCCGAGTTTTGGGAAATTAAGGTTGCAGGCTTTGGTGATTTTGAATTTGGTGAAAATGTTGGTGAAAAAGAGCAAGAGGCACTAATTAATGTTAATGCTCCAGCAATTATGTTTCCATATTTTCGCTCTTTCATTTCCACGCTGACGGCAAATTGTGGTGGAACTGTTCCTGTCTCAATCATCCCCCCACATTTTTTTTCGGGAGTCTTAGAGCCTTTGACCATTCCTGAAATGATGATTGAGTAGCGGTTGCGGTAAATTTTTTTATCCCCTTTGCACAAACTAAATTGTGCAAAGGGGATTTTTTTTGAATCTGAATTCAGGTTATTAAACGATAAAATACCCAATTCCCTACCCAATCCCAAAACGAAAAAACGCTAACAATCTGACATTCAGAAAGTTAGCGTTTTAGTTTGCGCTCCCTCAAGGACTTGAACCTTGGACCTACGGATTAACAGTCCGCCGCTCTAACCAACTGAGCTAAGGGAGCATTTTCGCCTTCAAAAAAAATAGTTTCCTTCAAAAGCGGCGGCAAAGGTATGTTGAGCCCACAGATTTTACAACCTTTGCAGGGCAATTTTTTTTAAAAATAATGCGCACCGTAGAAAAACACTCGAAAATGCGCTTTCTCAAAATTATACACTTCAAATCATGAGTCTTTTAGCAGTAGGCACTGTCGCATTCGACGACATTGAGACCCCAACGGGCCGAGCCGAGATGGTTATTGGCGGAGCATGCACTTATATTACCCTCGCGGCCTCTTATTTTGTAAAACCTGTGCGCATCGTTTCGGTGGTGGGTGACGACTTCCCAGCGGAAACATTGAAGTACCTGGAAAGCCGGGGTGCCGACTTGGAAGGCTTGCAAATCAAGAAAGGCCAAAAGTCGTTTTTTTGGGCTGGTCGCTACCACAGCAACTTCAATTCCCGAGATACCCTCGACACCCAACTCAATGTCCTGGCCGATTTTGATCCGGTGTTGCCCGCAAGCTACCGCAACTCCGATTACCTGATGTTGGGCAACCTCGTGCCAGCCATTCAAATGCAAGTGCTGGAACAAATGGAAAAACGCCCAAAACTCGTGGCACTCGATACCATGAACTTCTGGATGGACGTGGCGCTTGACGACCTGAAAGCGGTACTGAAGAAAGTAGACGTGCTCACCATCAACGATGAAGAAGCCCGGCAGCTTTCCGGTGAACACTCGCTGCTCAAGGCCGCAAAAGTGATTCACGGCATGGGGCCTAAAAACCTTATTATCAAAAAAGGGGAACACGGCGCCCTGTTGTTTCACGATGGAGAAATTTTCTTTGCACCAGCTTTGCCGCTGGCGGAAGTGATTGACCCCACGGGCGCAGGCGATACTTTTGCCGGCGGATTTATTGGCTGGCTGGCAAAAACAGACGACCTTTCCTTTGCAAACATGAAACGCGCCGTCATTTACGGCTCGGCCATGGCATCCTTCTGTGTGGAAAAATTCAGCATTGAGCAGTTAAAAGGATTGACGCAAGAGATGATCCAATCCCGGGTGCGGCAATTCGCAGATATGGTACATTTTCAAATTTGAAGGAAGTGATTCATGCGCAGTAGTCATCCTGATTTTTTTGTATTTGCCAGTGTTGTTTATGCAGGGAGAAGCCAAGTGGGGCTAAATTTGTCATACTTTTCGGGGTTGTGTCAAATGCATTACTATTGAAAATGTAGCCAAGTTTTATTTCGAATTTCTTGGCGAAGACCTTCCAGGTTTTTAAAACCTGGAAGGTCTAACGCTCGAATAGAATTAAATTTTGTTGACTATCCCGGCCCAACCCTTCTGACACAACCCCAAGAGCCATTTGGTCGGACGATGAAAAATCGGCAGACCAATAAGTACAAACAAATGCCTAAATTTATTCAGTTTTAAAACTAAACCACCCAATTATGTTTGAAGGAATGTTGGAGAACCTCCAAAAACAACAGGAAGAAATGCAGCAAAAGCTGTCTACCATCATCGTGGAAGCCGAATCCGGCGACGGTGCCGTGAAAGTGGAAGCCACAGCCAATATGCGTATTGACAACCTGAAAATTGATGCTTCTAAACTGGATATCACCGACTTGGAACAAGTGGAAGACCTTTTGCTGGTCGCCATTAACAGGGCGCTGGAATTGGCCGCCAGTGCAGCAGACATGGAAGCCAATAAACTGATGCAAGGAATGATGCCGCCAGGAGGGCTTGGGAATCTTTTGAAACCTTAAGTTGGCTCGAAGGCTTTTTTTGGCAAAACGGATGATCCAGTTTTGACTTGAGGCAACAAAATGCGCTCTCTTAGCGTCTCCATATACTGTGCGCCCCGGTTTTCAGGGTGTCCCCGTTTAAATACAAAACCTAAAATTCGATTCTAATGCGATTTTTTATCCTATTCTTTTTCATGCTTCTCTTGGGCGCTACATCATCCGCCCAAGCGGTTTCCGACAAGTTGGAAGCTTATTTTTCATTTGATCAGTGCAAGGGCACCGACGACAGTGGCAACGGCTCCACCGCAGCACTGAAAGGCATGATTGGTTGCGACTGCGGCATTCAAGACTCCGCCATGCGCTTTGCCGACGCAAACGATGCCTTGAATATTGTTGGTCCATTCGCCGATGTGTTCAGCACCAGCGATTTTACAGTGAGTTTTTACATCCGGCCGCCAGACGGTCAAACGCAGGTGAACTCTCAGGTAATTATGTCCAAACAGGATACTTGTGGGTTGAAAAATGCATTTTGGGTGCGTTACGTGCCTAAATTCAACCGCTTAACTTCTGGTATCAGTGAAAACGAAACCCTGTTTGCTACGGTTACAGCTTTGTTGGATCCTAATCCTTGTTGGCAGTTTATTACGCTGACGCGCAGCAACAAGGTGTATTCCCTGTACGTAAATGGTAAATTGCGTAATTCCAGCAACTCTGTGGCCAGGATCAACCTGACCAATACTTCACCGCTTAAAATCGGCACCAAAGTATGCGCAACGGACAACCCTTATGTGGGCTTGTTTGATGAATTGCGTTTCCACAGCAAAGCGCTCGATGCGGATGCCATTGCCAAATATAACCGCAGGGCAGATCAAATTCTGAACCGCGATACGGTGGTATACCTGGGAAATTCCTTCCAGATTTCGACATCACAATATTGTGTCAAGGATTATACGTGGAAGCCAACAACAGGGGTGTCTGACCCCAGCTCTCCTACGCCGATTATTACCCCACTGGACTCAATTTATTACTCCGTCACGTTTGAATACGCAGACGGATGCCTAGCCATAGATTCTATTTATGTGCGGGTAATTGACCCAAAAACATTGGATTGCAACCAGGTGTTCCTGCCAAACGCATTTACGCCTGGCGGCACGCCCAACCTCAACGACAATTTTGGGATCAGCAATCCATTCGCGGTAGATGAGTTTATTTCATTTGAAATATTCGACCGCTGGGGTGGAAGGGTGTTCAACGCTGCCACAGCCTTTGATGTATGGGATGGAACTTCGAACGGGGAGCCAACAAATCCTGGCGTTTTTCTGTATCGACTGCTGTATAAATGCGTTGGCCAGGAGGAAGTGCGCACAGGAACGCTTACGTTGGTGCGGTAACTAAGAAATTCAGGTCTTTAAAAAGTAAAAGCCCGGAGCGCTTTCGCCCCGGGCTTTTGTTTCACTAAACCATTTCTATTGTATGAAGCAATAGATATACTACCAAACGCGTGCCAACTTTAAATAATTCCATTGATGGGTGAAAATTTAACACTTTTGGCAGGAAACAAACTTACAGTCGATGCAAATACCCAACTGTGAGCATCAACGGACTAATGGAAGCTTCTACATTATCACTTGTAGACAAATTGGACAGGCTATATTGGAAACGACCCTCAATTTTCAGGCTACTCGTTTTGCCCAGCGGAATATTGCTGCCCAATCCAAAATCAGTGGCGTGGGCATTCTTGTTGTAAAAAGAATTCTCAATGTCAATATCAAAATTACTTTTGTTGCCCCCTTCCAAATCAATACCGCCTTTAATGACCCGATAGGCATTTGTGAGTCGGCCGTATGTTGCTCCGGCTAATAGGTAGGTATTGGGGAATTTTTTTATGGGGGAAATTTGCATCAATAAACTTCCTTCCCAAAATTGGTAGTTTTCACTGCCTTTGGCATCAATTGGTGCTCCTGTGTCATCGGTAATTTCAAGTTTAGAATCTTTATTTCGTTTTACCTGTTTGCCGAATTCTGCCCTAACGCCCACAATCGGTGAAATTTGCCATTCCCCCATTACTGCACCGCGCCACCCTATGGCGGGCTCATAGTTAAGATCAAAGCTGGGATCCTTTATATGCCATTTCCAAAAAGACAGGTTTGCGCTGGCAGAAAAGCCAATGGATACTTGGGAAAATGCGGTGGTTGCGAGAGTGCAAAGGAGTAAGAAAACAAATAGGTTTTTCATAATGTGACTAGTTTAAATAGTTAGAATGTTATTGTACTTGAAATGGCGGCTTATTAATTGTTTTAGTTGCCTGCAGCAAGATAATGACACACCCCATCAAAATTTTTTACTTTTGAATTCCGTTTCTCTAAGAAATAAAGCCCATGCGCAGCCTGATACTTGCCCTTTTTCTCCCGGTATGTTTGTTTTCCCAAAACTATACTTCCCTGAAAACCACCTCAGAGAAAGCACTTTCTTACTACAATCAAGGTATTCGGGAGGCATCCAAAGGGGAACCTGCCATTGCTCAAGGCTATTTTGAAAAAGCCATCAAAGCCGACCCCAAATTCATCGATGCCAAGTTTGCTTTGGCAGATACCTACATCGAACTCCGTGATTATTTCAAATCAAAACAATACTTCGAAGAAGCCCTGGCGCTCGACACCGCCTATGCGCCCCTTGCTTTTTATTTCCTGGGGAAAACAGAATGGGAAATGGAGCTGTACGAAGATTGCGCCAAGCATTTGGCCAGCTACCTGTACAGCAATCCTACAAACGAGCGCTATACCAGAACAGCACGCCACATGCTTTCTTGTGCCCGATTTGCCGCAAAAGCCGTTAAAAACCCAGTGCCTTTTAACCCCCAAAACCTCGGTAAAAACATCAACACGCC
>JBBRWA010000304.1:0-6695 GCA_038246345.1 Chitinophagales bacterium | reverse complement strand
TGTTGCCTTGAAGACTTTGGTGGGCAAGACTTCGATACATACCCAGTTGTTCGCGCCACAGGCTTGGCAGGGCGGCCTTGTGGTGATAGGCACTTCTTCGAAAGGCACTTCCTGGGCGAGGTTTTGGCCCTTTTCCACTGGCCCGAGCTGCTCTTGTGCGCTGGCGAGCTTTGATTTTCTGTTTCTTCCCAATATGGCGGGCAAAAGCCCCGACCATGTTGGTGTAGCTTTTGATGGTTGATCGGCTGTAATTCCTCAATTGCATGTATTCGAACATGCGCTTCGGTAATGGTGTCATAAGTTGAATATTTTGGTGAATAGATCACCAAAAATCCAAATAACACCGGAGACATCAAAATATCAGGGAAAAAAAGCCAAGCTTTTTGGGTTGCCTAGGCAGGGCGGGAAGCTACCGCATGGCGGTTTAGTTCAACGTGGGCACTCACGACGTGCAGACGTTTAGGAGGCATGAGAGTGAGTGCATTGATAGCAGAATATTATGAAGGCGTTGTTAGCAGGCTTTGTCTTATTCAAAAATTTTAGATTTGAACTTTCCGCACCTAAACTGGACTTTATTCGAATAAACTATCCCGGGCAATTTGCTTTGTTCCTTAATCTTGAAATATAGTTCGAATTCTCCTTCAGCAATTTTAGTATTTTGGTCGATTTTCGTTACGATTATATAACTGTCCTCTGCTAAATCTATATCCCAAGAAGCATCTGAATAATCGTCGACCCAACGAAAATATCTTGCATAGTTTTTCGAACTACTATTGTTATAGGAATTTTCATCGAAAATTTTCTGTTTTTCAAAATAATATGGATTGAATTTAATAATTAAGCTTTCCCTGAGATATGCCCAAAATTCTAATCCCAACCAACTACTGTCTGCATAATTTGGTATTTGTAAATAATATTCACCCGAAGTTAGTCTACTAATCAAATTGTTGCCTATCCACTCAATCTCGCCTTGATCGAGTGCAGACTTGATTGCATTGGTAAAGCCGTACAATGATGATGTGTCATTTCTAATGACAAACTTCTGCAAATCAGGAGAGCTATCATTGATCACAATCAAAGAATCTCTGTCACAAGTGTCAATGCTCAGGTTGTTATCTCCGCATTCATCTTTGCAACTAAGAAAGACCAATATTGCAGTTAAAAAAATCAATATTTTCTTCATTTATAATAGAGTTAAAGACGAGGGCATCTGTTACTTGTAACAGATGCCCTCGAAGGTTTGAGAATTATTGGATCATAACTTTTATGACCTCATTCGACTCTTTGCCACTGATCCGAAATAAATACAAACCTGGGGATAGCGTAAGTCCCGTTATCATAATTCGGCCAATTCCATTTTCCCTAAAAAATGAGGTTGAAATTTCAGACCCTTGTAAGTTGAAACATTGGATGTCAATTATGTGCTCAACATCAGTACCAACAATAGTAATTTCATTGGTTGCGGGGTTTGGAATAGCCTGAAAATTTGAAGTTTTTGCCTTGTTTTCGTCCAATAAATTTGGATTATTGCGATTACAAGCGGCATATGAAGAGCAGTTATACATTCTTGTCGCAGTAGTTGTTAAGCCATTGCTGCTTGTTACAGTCAATCTGAGATAGAACGGACAGCTTGTAATTGTGAGCGTTACATTGGCTGATGTGCCAATAATTTGGCTATTGGTAAAATTAGGGTTAGTGCTTAACCGCCATTCGTATTGGTATGGCCACACGCCAAAATTAACAGAAGGGATTAATCCAAATGGTTCAATGCAATCTCCTTGGATAATCGTAGATGAAAAGGTGTGCACTTCACCTATAGATATTGGCCCTACTGATGATTTTGAAAAGATGACCGAGAATTGAGGGTCTGGGTTATTATTCGCGCTTTCGCAAAAAGCACCCCGAATCTGTTGAGCATTATTTCTTGTGCCAACATTACCAGTCGCTACTCCTCCAAAGAAAACATCTGGATTAGAATAGTTTGGTATGCGAGTGTTGTTGCCTGCATTATTTGCCATGAAGGTGAACCTTGTTGGGTCAATATTTGCAACTTGCGTTATGCAAAATTTGTTTGTGGAAAATGGATCAAGCGAATTTGCTTTCCCAAAAATTGTACCGCTACCGCCAGTAGAAATATTTCCAGTATAGTTATTATTGGTTAGCAAGACTATTATATCAGCCCTGTAGGTATTCATCAGATTCTGTGCGGTTGCACTATTGGAAATGGAATTTAAATCTGAATCTATTTTCAAATCAATGAATTGGTTGGCTGACCATTGAAATTCTGGGGTGTAGTTGATTGGCGTAACGCTTACTCTTTTGTTCGGGATTTCACTATTTGCAAATGCCAAATTGATATTGTTCCCTTCTACAAGAAGGAACCATTCAGAAAGCCACCCCCAAGTTGCTGATAACCAGTTGTTTGCTTCCGGTGTCCTAAGCAACAACACGTCCAGCGTAGCTGGTCCACAGTCATCCTCACAAAAATTAATTTTTCTTGGAACAACCTGCTCTGACCCATTACCACAAGTAGATACATTCCCTTCTGTTAGGTTTCTTTCTGTTAAAAGCCCCAAATTTTCACCTAAAGGTATAAGGACAAAAAGCCTATCCACAAGATCAACTGTACCTCCTATACCTTGTGGTGAGAAAAACAAATTGAGGTATCCTCCAATACCTGATGCGCTGAGAGAGAAATGTTGGGGGTCGTCAAAAACGGCATTTTATACTTCAAAAGCCAACGCAATACCGTTGTTCACTCCGGGGATTGCAATGTTAATTCCTCCATTCTGCCCAATCGTAGAAACAGACGTAAATTGAACGAACATTACAATGCCAACATGAGGTGTGGCTGTGGCATAGCCCTTGCGACTTGCGACTTGCGAGTTTGAAACCTTTTTTAGCCAATCCGCAATAAGTGGCTTATCGCCTATCCAAGGTTCAATGTCAAGAAATATACTAAGTGCGATTTGTTTTTATAATTCCAGTCGTATGTGTAGCCTAATTGCGTCCAGGGGTATTTGCTGTATAAATCGCATTGGTAATACCTGTCAATCCTGTTTTTATTGATCCAGGCAACATAAGTTGGATCCGCGTTGGCCGGAAAGCATAAACTACAAACCGAGTCGCCGGTTTCAGTGTCCGAGCATGGGAATCTGCTAGTGCTTTTTCGAGGGGTCTCCATAAGCGTTCGTACAGTGTTTTTTGGCCTTGGAGATTGTTTTTTTCTGTCTTGATTCCATAAACCGCGTTGACATAATCAGCCTTTCGTGCTTTGCCGGAATTGGCTTGCAGGAGGCTTTCGAGTTGTTTTTGCTCAAAAAGGGAGACAAATTGCGGCTGCTCAACGCCGGGACGCAGCAACATAGCGGAATACATAATGCTGTCCGGACCATCGCTGTAGTGCACAAACTCGATAGCAGCCTCCCCCGGCTTTAAAGCATTTTGTACTTCCTGCCAGCTGACCTGGCGCATGGCCGTACCATAACCGGCGACCGTTCGTGCGAGGTCTTTTTCATAATAGCTCATGTGCCAGTACAACGTTGCCAGGGTGGTCAAAGAACTGGAATAATCGGGATGCTCTTCTCCCAGCGCCTTTCTACGAACAGAAAGTACTTCTAGCAAAAGCGGCTCTGCAGCATTGTAATTGCCAATATCAATATACACATACGCCAAGCTATTCAAACTATTGGAATAACCAATATCATTTTTCCCAAGCGTTTTTGCCCGAACATCAATTGCCTCCAAATACCATTTTGTAGCCTCCGGGAAATCTCTTTTATAATAATTAATCTTCCCACGGTTGTGGCAGCAGTTGCCATAGGACACCGATTCCCGACCAAATTTCAGGAGGGAAACACCCTCAGCAGCAACATTCATTTCAAGCGCTTTGTCAAAATCACGTTTACCGGTAAATTCGCGGGAAATCTGGATAAGGCTGTCTGCCTGCCTGATTGCGACAGAATCAACAGCGCTTTGGCTCAAAAGGGGCGTGCAAAAGCACAACAGTGCCCCAAAAAGAAGATGCTTCATATATATAGAGGGTTTTGTGACATGCCCTAAAATGGTTTTAAAGTCCATCCATTAAGAGCCGAAAAGGTAAACATCCTCCACACGAAACCCACACAAAACGCGCAAAAAAAGAAAGAAAAAAAGAGGCAGCCGGCACGCTGTTTAAGCCTTGCCGGACTGCCTCCATGGACTACCTTGATGAAAATTTTGACACTGTTCTTGTTACTGTTGTACGACCAGCCGTTTCTGTACTTTCTGGCTTTCCGATTCAAAATCAATCAGATAAACGCCCGAAACAAATCCATCCAGACGCAAAGGCATGGCATTTTCACCTTCCACACCGAGGGCTTCATGGCTGTACACCATGCGTCCGGCCAGGTCGAATATCCGGAGCGAAAACACTTGCTCCGCCGGGAGTTCAAATGCCATCGTGACGTCTCCGGCACTTGGGTTGGGGTACACGGCGAAGTCAAAGGTTCCATTGTTTCCAGCCTTGCCGCTTCCTCCTTGCTGGAAATTGCTGCCGAAAGGTACAACCGTGACCACCGATACACAGGTCGCCGCATTTCCGCTCCAGTCTTTGACCGTAATGGTCAGGTTGTTGGGGCCAAGGTTGGCTGTAGTGTATAACCTGGCAACGGGACTGTACGACCATACCGAGCAGTTGTCATAACTGTTTAGAGCAAGGTCAGCACCGTACACCGTCACCCGGCCGTTGGCGCCGAGGGCCACGGTCACATCTTCGCAGACTGCCGATGGCGCAATGGCGTCTTTCACGGTCACATTGGACGTGCAGGAGGCGGAATTGCCGTTCAGGTCGGTCATGCTCAGGATAACAGACTGTGTGCCACTGATATTGGAACAATCGAAAGCCGTCCTGTTTATACTCATGGAGCCCATGCCGCAATTGTCCGTGCTGCCGTTGTCCACTTGTGCTACAGAGAGCGATACATGGCCTTCATCGTTCAAATAAATAGTCGGGTTTTTGCACCTGGCCGTTGGGCCGGAAACATCCCTGACCGTGACAATGGCCGTGCAGGTAGCGGTATTGCCGCCCGCGTCGGTGGCTTTTAGCGTCACGACATTCTGACCGATATTGGAGCAGTTGAGCACGCTTGGATTTACCGAAAGGGTAAAGGAACAGTTGTCTGTGCTGCCGTTGTTGACCGTGAACGGGTCTATGTCGACAATGCCGTTTTCATTGAGGTTTGCCGTCACGTTTTTGCACTTGGCAGAAGGCAGGATGGGATCCGTAACCGTCACCACAGCGGTACATTGGCTTTGGTTATAGCTAATGTCCCTGCCAAAAAGGGTCACATTGTTGTTGCCGATATTGGCGCAAGTGAAGACACTCTGGCTGAGCCACATTGCGGTGATGCTGCAATTGTCGTAAGAACCGTTGTTGACCTGAGCGACCGTAAGCGTGGCATTTCCGTTGGCATCCAGTGTCAGGCTGGCATTTTTGCAAAGCATCGTTGGAATGATTGGGTCAACGACCTTGACGATAGCCGTGCAGTTTGCGTTGTTGCCATTGCCATCATTGGCGCTGAGGGTGACCGTATTGGGGCCTATGTTGCTGCAATTGAAGCTATTAGGCGTTACGGATACGAGATTGACCACCCCGCAATTGTCCGAACCGCTCAGGTACACGGAGGCCGTTGTAATGCTCGCCATGCCGGCAGCATTGAGGTTTGCGGTAGCAGGTTTGCAGATGAGCGTTGGCGGCGTAAGGTCCTTCAAAGTCACGGTGAAGGAGCAGGCCTGGGTGTTGCCATTGCCGTCATCGGCGGTGAGGGTAACGGTTTTGACATCGTTGTGGCCGCTTAATGCCGTGCTGGAGGCAGGGCTTTGGGTCACCGCAGGATTGGCCGTGCAGTTGTCGCTGAGCGAAGCCGGGGCATAAGCGCCTACCACACCGCTGCAATTTGCATTGGCCGTTACGGTGGCGTTGCCCGGGCAGGTGATGGAGGGTTTGGTTGCATCATTCACAGTAATAGTAAAGACACAGGTTGGCGCACCACAGGTATTGGTTGCTGTGATCGTTACAGTCGAAATTCCCTTGTTAAAGTCAGCGCCGCTGCCCGTGCCGTTGCCGCTCCCGCTGGTGGCGCCCGTAAAAGTGTAAGAAAATGTCGGATTCCCAGAAGCGGTTACGGAGTAAGTAACGGCTGCGAGACATTGGTTGCCTTGGGTGTTGGAAGTGATCGGTGTGGGACAAGCAGTAAACATAGGGAGTGGGCAGCAGGGATCAATTGGGCCGGGCGTGGTGATAGGTGGATTGCCTGCTGTAGTAAATGTGCCCCCATTCAGGTTTTGAACAACCCCTGTATTGTCAGTTATACTACTGTTTGCAGTAGCATTTTCAGTGATGCCACCAGCGTTAGTGAAGGTTCCACTGTTTGTGATTACGCTGTTTGAAACGATATTGATTCGTGCGTCACAAAGCGAGTTGTCAAAAATGGAACGGTTGTCAATAGCTTTACTTCCAACGCTCGCCACCGCCCCGATGGTGATCTTCGCCGCATTGGTGAAGGTGCCGAAGATGTTCAACAGGCCGCGATCGCTTGACCGGTCAATGCTGATCTCCCCGCCGCTGTTGTTGTTGAACGCGGCTTGGTTCCAAATGCCGTTAGAGCCCACGCTCGCCACCGCCCCGATGGTGATCTTCGCCGCATTGGTGAAGG
>JBBRWA010000303.1:0-6799 GCA_038246345.1 Chitinophagales bacterium | reverse complement strand
TTTTTACAATAAAACCTAAAAACCATTTTTTTGCGTTTTTTTCAAAATACTAAATTAATAAAAAAAAATTCTTATAAAACCTCTTTCACCCCCCCCCCAACTCTGTGGTGATTTTTGTGGCAGTCCTACAGCTCCATCACCGTCCCACACTGCTTGCAAGTACGCGCCTCCAAATTTTCCTTATAAACCCCAATGGCTTCCTTGATCTGCGTACCAATATCCTTGAGCGGAAATCCAGCCTCATGCAGCGGGTTGCCGCAATTCTCGCAGAACCACAGCAACTTGTCCACCTCTCCCGGATTGCGGTGACGTTCCAGCACCAGCCCCACCGTACCAGCAGGGCGTTGTGGCGAGTGCGGGATGCGGGGTGGCAGCAAAAACATTTCGCCTTCCCGGATATCAATGGTTTCGGGCTTGCCGGCTTCATTGATAATTTTCACCTGGATATCGCCTTCCAATTGGTAAAAAAGCTCTTCGCCCTCTTCCCAGTGGTAGTCCTTTCTGCCATTGGGCCCGCCAACAATCATGACGATAAAATCGGAGTTTTCAACGTAAATCTGCTTGTTGCCAACGGGCGGCTTGAGCAGGTCGCGGTTTTCTTTGATCCAGTTTTGAAGGTTGAATGGTCGTGCGATTGGCATAATATGGTGCATTAAATTGAAAAGGGGTAGGCAGAATATTTTAAAGCGACTTAATCAATCCGCCATCACCGACTCCACCGTTTCCAAAGGCAAATTAAATGCCTCTGCTACGCCCTTATACACCACTTTCCCTTTCACCACATTGAGGCCAAGCTTGAGCTCCAGATTATCGGCGCAAGCCTTTTTCCAGCCTTTTTCGGCCAGTTGCAAAGCATAAGGTAACGTGGCATTGGTAAGCGCGACCGTTGAAGTGAAGGGCACTGCACCGGGCATATTGGCCACGCAGTAGTGCACGACATCTTCAATGATGAATGTCGGGTCGGCATGGGTAGTTGGGCGGGTCGTTTCCATGCAACCACCTTGGTCAACAGCAACGTCGACAACCACGGTGCCTGGGCGCATGAGCTTAAGCATCTCCCGGGTAATGAGGTTGGGCGCTTTGGCCCCTGGTAGCAATACCGCTCCAATGATCAAATCATGCGTTTGGATGAGGCGGCGAATATTGTATTCATTGGAATATTCCGTTACAACGTTTGCCGGCATTATATCGCTGAGGTAGCGCAGTCGTGGAAGGTTTACGTCGAGAATTGTAACCATCGCACCCAAGCCAGCAGCCATTTTTGCCGCTTGGGTACCTACGATACCACCACCGAGTACGAGGACTTTTCCTGGGGGAACGCCGGGCACACCGCCGAGCAATACGCCTCGACCTTTCACGGGTTTCTCCAAATATTTGGCACCCTGTTGAATGGCCATTCGGCCCGCCACTTCCGACATCGGAATGAGCAGCGGCAATTGGCGGTCTTTGGTTTCTACCGTTTCATAGGCCAGGCAAATCGACCTGCTGGCAATCATGGCATTGGTGAGATCCTGGCTTGAAGCAAAATGGAAATACGTGAAAATCAACTGATTGGCACGGCAAAGCGCATATTCCTCCGCAATGGGCTCCTTCACTTTCATGATCATCTCGCCTTTGACCCATACTTCTTCTGCCGTATTGAGAATGCTTGCGCCTGCATTCACGTAGTCATGGTCTTCGAAGCCGCTGCCAACACCTGCTGTGCTTTGTACGAAAACGGAGTGCCCGCGACGGGTTAATTCCAAGGCACCTGCGGGCGTGAGCGCGACGCGGTTCTCATTGCTTTTGATCTCTTTTGGTACACCGATGATCATGGTAGATTTGACTTTAGTTGGTTAAATAATATACGGTTGACGGTAGACGGTTGACGGTAGACGGTAGACGGTAGACGGTTTGACGGTGTCGGACGCGGATACTTTAGCCGTACGGTTTGGTCTTGGGCAAGGCAAAGGTAGGAAAACTGTTTGGGTGTTGGAAAGACATTACTCCTGGGTTTATCGCACCCAAATAAAATTATGGGTTGATTTGTAACAGAAAGTATTTACGTGCGCTTTACATTAGCCCGGGAATTAGTCCAAATCCTACATAATAGTTTCACTAAATCAACTTTGTATGAAGCAATCTCTTCTCTCCGTATTGCTTTGCCTATTTTTCTTTGTTGGCGCGCAGGCCCAACATACGGTAACAGGCAAAGTCACTGACGCCGCTGGAACGCCCCTGATCGGCGCTTCCGTCGCCGTCAAAAACACCCGAACCGGTGCCAGTACCGACACGAACGGGCAATTCACCGTCCAAGTACCCAACAACAACAGCACCCTGACTGTAGCCTACACGGGCTACATTACGCAGGATGTAGCTGTCGGCGCCAGCACCGCACTTTCCATCATTTTGCAGGAAAACCGGAACGTGATGGATGAAGTAGTTGTCATCGGCTACGGCAAACAAATCCGAAGTACCCTCACGGGCAACATCGCCAAAATCGGTAACGAACAGATGAAAGGCATGCCCGTGGTATCGCTCGAACAAGCCATGCAAGGCCAGGCCGCTGGTGTAAGCGTGGAAAGTGTGAACGGCAAGCTTGGCGCTGCCGCCCGCGTGCGGGTGCGTGGTGTCGGCTCCATCAATGCGGGCACCGAGCCACTTTTTGTCGTCGACGGTATCCCGCTGGCCAAAGATGCCCGCAATACCTACGGCGCGGCCCTGAACCCGCTTGCCGACATCAATTTCAACGACATAGAATCCATTGAGGTACTAAAAGATGCCTCTGCCAAAGCAATTTACGGCTCCCGCGGCTCCAATGGCGTGGTGCTCATCACCACTAAATCGGGCAAATCAGGCAAAAGCCAGATCGAGCTTGATTTCCAGGCCGGATTCAGCCAACCAACCAACAAACGGGAGTTCTTGAATGCCAAAGAATACGTAGAGCTTTTCACCGAAGCAGCCAACAACTCCGATGACATCGATGGCCTGCCCTACGACGACCCCGACTCCTGGACGGAATTCGTTAAACGCCGTTTCAACCGCTATTCCGGCTATAACGACGATTGGATGTCAGGCATTGACAAAACCAATTGGCAAGACGAAGCTTTTCAACAAGGCTCCATGCGCAACACAACCCTGACCATGTCTGGCGGCAACGAACGCATGCGCTACTATATCAGCGCCAACTCGGGCTTCACCAACGGTATCCTCAAATCGAACAACCTCGACAAGGACGGTGCCCGCGTCAACCTTAATTTTGACGCTACCGACCACCTGAAAGTGGGTGTAAACCTGGCGCTGTCCCGCACCAAAACCCGCCAGGTATCCGACGACAATGCTTTTTCCACCCCCATGCAACTGGTGGCCTTGTCGCCGCTCACTCCGAAACGCGATGCCGATGGCCAGTTGTACGACCGTCCCGTTACCACCTATTACAACGGCCTGATCGACATAGAAGATGCCAACCGGAAAGTATTCACCAACCGCAGCCTGGCCAACGTTTTCGGCGATTACAGTTTTACCAGTCACCTCGCGCTGCGCGTGGAAGCTGCCGCGAACCTGTACAATGTCCGTGACGAAGCCCGCTTTGGCGCGCGCACCGATGCCGGCAACGCAAGCAACGGTTTTGGTCAATCCGTTTTCGCCGGCGCGACAGATTACAATACCAACGCCGTTTTGCGTTGGAACAAGGAATTTGGCAGCCATGATCTGGGATTTGACCTGGGAACGGAATATTTCCAAAGTGAAAACAACCGGAGCTCCGTCGAAGGCCAGCAATTTCCATCCGATGCCTTGAAAACGCTTTCGAGCGCAGCCCTTATAACGGCGGGCACCAGCACGGAAGACAAATACAGCTTCCTTTCGTACTTTGGCCGTGCGCGGTACAATTTTAAAAGGAAATACCTATTCAATGCTTCGGCACGGGTGGACGGCTCTTCTCGCTTTGGTGCCGACAACCGCTATGCCTTTTTCCCCGCTGTTTCTGCTGGATGGGTGGCCAGTGAAGAAGCATTTTTGCAAGACAATGACGTAATCTCTTTCCTGAAAGTGCGCGCCTCCTGGGGCCAAAGTGGCAATGCCGATATCGGTAATTTCCGAGCCTTGGGCTTGTACCGGCCAGGCAGTTATTCCGGCGGTAGTAATTTCACGCCAGAACAAATCGCCAACCCAGACCTGACGTGGGAAAAAAGCACCGAAATCGACTTCGGCATCGACTGGGGGCTTTTCAACAACCGCATCAGCGGTGAAATTGACTACTACATCAAAAACACCAACGACTTGCTGCAAGAAGTACCCGTGCCCGCAACCACAGGATTCAGAACACAGTGGAAAAACATCGGCGAACTGCGAAACAAAGGATTTGAATTTACCCTCAACTCCAACAACCTCGTGGGCGATTTCAAATGGACAACTTCCTTGAACCTCGCGTTCAACCAAAACGAAGTAATCGCACTCGCAGAAGGCCAAACCATCATTGATGATGGCAACCTCAATGTGGTAAAGGTCGGCGAGCCAATTGGTACTTTCTTCGGCGCTGAATACGCAGGCGTTGACCAGGCTAATGGGGATGCCCTGTATTTTGTCAACGAAGAAGGTGGCGACCCAAGCATGACCACCAACGTGTACAACGACGCGAATTTTGTAGTGCTCGGCTCTCCGCTGCCGACCTTAATAGGCGGTATAGGCAATACCATTTCCTGGAAAGGCCTGACACTGGATATTCGTTTCCAAGGCCAGCAGGGCAACAAAATCCAGCGTTCCGGCGACATTTTCATGTCCTGCAACGCTTGCTGGTTCGACAACCAGACCAAGGATCAACTAGACCGCTGGCAGAAACCGGGCGACATCACCGATGTGCCACAAGCACGCCTGGGCTACTCCAATGGCGACAATGGCCGCAGCAGCCGCTACATCTCCGATGGCGCTTACCTGCGCTTGAAAAACGTGACATTGGCTTATGACCTGCCCACCGGCTGGTTGGGCCGCAAAGGTGCGCGCAGCCTGCGTTTGTACGTGACGGGCACCAACCTGCTCACGTTCACCAAATACGATGGCTGGGATCCGGAAGTCACGGCAGACTACATTGCCAACAATGTGACCTACGGCATTGATTTCTACTCCGCCCCACAACCCAAGAGCTTTGTGGGCGGCATTCGGATTGGTTTTTAAAGAAAATGTACCAACCCATTTTGACACATTTTAAAAGAAATTGACAATGAAAAATTTACATTATATACTCTTTGCAAACCTGCTCCTTTTGGCAACTGCTTGTGATAAAAAACTGGACATTGAGCCGCAGCAAAGCATCAGCGAAGGCATTGCGCTCAACTCCGATGCGAATGTAAAACTCGTGCTGCTGGGCGCTTACGACAACCTCAGCCAGGAAGGCGTGTATGGCGGCGACATGGTGCGCGATGCCGAATTGGCCGGCGCTGACGGTGAAATTCGCTGGGTAGGCACTTTTGTCGATCCGCGTGAAATATTCAACCACACCATTGTGCCAACCAATTTTTACGTGGAAAAAACCTGGGCGCAAGCCTACGCCGCCATCAATACTTGCAACAACGTGTTGAGCGCCCTGGCGGTGGTGAATGCCGATGACCGCATTCAGGTGGAAGGCGAAGCGCGTTTTATCCGGGCAGCTTGCTATTTCGAGTTGGTTCGTTTGTACAGTAAATCTTACGTTGCTGCCACAGCGGCTTCAGATTTGGGCGTGCCGCTGGTCACGGAGCCAACCCGCGGTGTCAACGATGCCAGCCTGGTCGCGCGCGCCAGCGTGAAACAGGTGTTCGATTTTGTTGAAGCAGAGCTCCATACAGCTTACGACCTGCTTCCTGAACTCAATGATGTGTATGCCACGAAGTTTGCCGCAGCCGCGATGATCGCCCGCCTTCACCTTACAACGGGAGAATACGATGAAGCGCAGGAATTTGCCGGAATAGTAATTGCATCAGGCTTCTATAGTTTACGGCCAAACTACAGCGATCTTTGGAACCAGGACAACGATACCCCTGAATCCATTTTTTCCATGCAGGTTTCTGATCAGGATGGTGACAATGAATTGGTCACGTTCTTCTCCATCCCACAATACGGCGGCCGCGACGGCGATATTGAAATCAATCAAAAGCACCTCGACTTGTACAACGCATCAGATACGCGGTTTGCAATGTTTTACCTGGGCTCAGGCGCTACCCGTACCGGAAAATGGCGTGATCAGTACAAAAACATCCCGCTCATTCGCCTGGCGGAAATGTACCTCATCAATGCTGAGTGCAAGGCCCGCCTGCAACAGAATGCCGATGACGACTACAATGCCGTGCATACCCGCGCAGGCTTAACAGCCAAAACCGGCGTCACCCTCGACGACATCCTGCTCGAACGCCGCCTGGAACTCGCCTTTGAAGGGCATCGCATCCACGACATCAAGCGCCTGCGCGGCACCGCGGATGGCCTGAACTGGGACGATAAGAAGTTGGTGTATCCGATTCCGGCAAGGGAGCTGGAGGCAAATCGGAACTTGGAGCAGAACGACGGATATTGAGGAGTGCGGAATGCGGAGTGCGGAATGCGGAGTTCGGAATGCGGAGTTCGGAATGCGGAGTTCGGATTGCGGAGTTCGGATTGCGGAGTTCGGAATGCGGAGTTCGGAATGCGGAGTTCGGATTGCGGAGTTCGGATTGCGGAGTTCGGATTGCGGAGTTCGGATTGCGGAGTTCGGAATGCGGAGTTCGGAATGCGGAGTTCGGAATGCGGAGTTCGGAATGCGGAGTTCGGATTGCGGAGTTCGGATTGCGGAGTTCGGATTGCGGAGTTCGGA